>CAZIFU010000017.1:0-27496 GCA_964539075.1 uncultured Verrucomicrobiota bacterium
TTGATGACGTGGAAAGCGCCGGCTGGGGCCGGCGCACTCCAAACGCTTCGCGACTTCGATCAGCCGCTTCCTTGCCGCATCGTTGCGCAGCCAGCGAGGTTCATGGGTAGGGAAGGATGAGGGGAGCCGCGCATCGGGTCAGCCAGACGAGTTGCGGATTGCTGTGGATAAAAATCACGCCGCCAGCTTGACGATGTTTTCCACCATGTCCTTGAGGTCGGTGGCGGCGGAACGGATTTCGTTGGCGCCCTTGGCCATGTCCTTCAACCCATTGAACGTGGCTATTTTTTGGATGATCGTCCGGTCGTCCACGCCCACGCCGGCCTCGGTCATGAGATAAGCCATGTCGTCGGCGAAGCCCTCGGCCTTGGAGAACTCGCCCTGCACCAGCTTGCCGTTGCGTTTCATCTCCATCATTTTCGCGCCCAGCGCCACGCCTTCCTTGAGGGTCTTGGCTTTCTTGACCTCCTTTTCCAGCGCCTCGATTTTCGAGAAGAGCTTGTCCACGTGCTGGCGCATGGAGGTGACTTCGTTGCGGTATTTTTTGCGGGCGGCCTCGGTCTTGTCCGAGAGCGGCTTCACTTTGCGGTAAAATTCCTTGGCGATGAAAACGAACTTCGCCTTGCGCGAGGTGGCGGCTTTTTCCTCCTCGATGACCCGCCGTTGCTTGTCGGTGCTGTAGGCGCCGATGGCATCCAGCAATTCGGCGCGCAGCTTCTCCTCGCCCTTGGTCAGATCGTAAATGATCATGGCCAGGCTGGCGATGTCCTTGGCCAGGCTGACCCAGGCCTTGACGTTGGCGCCCGCGGTCACGACCACCTCGGTCACGTCCTTGGCGATGGAGATGACTTTGAAGGTGATCTTGACGCCGGTGATGATCCTGGCTTCGAGCAGGTTCTGGTCGCCCTGCGCCTCCTTTTTGATCCGGTCTTCGACGGCCTTGTCCACGGCGCCCTGGATGGCCCGGCAGGCCCCCTGGACGCTGGTGGTCGTGTCGCGGGCCATCTTGAGGACCTCGTCCACTTCGCCCTTGGCGGCGGCGGCCTTGACCTTGGCTTCCAGCTTGAGGACCTCGTCCTGAATGATGGACTGGTAGCGTTCGAGGACGGTTTCCGCCGCGCCGACACAGCGGTCGAACTTGCTGGAGGGGACCGGCTGTTTGGTTTCGAGCGTGACGGTCACCTCGACCATTGTCTCGCCCACGTCCATCAGTTTGGGATCGGGCTTCTTCGGGCAAAGGTCGAGCTTGAGGACTTTTTTTTGCGTGGCCATGAGATTGTGCGGAGTTGAATTGTTTTTCTTGCGCGATCACCAACATCGGCCAGGCCAGACCCGGCGGCGCTGCGGGCGCGCGGTTGATTCAAGTTGGAACCAGGCGATGAATAGACAAATAAAATCGGAAAGTCAAAGTGTAATCTTTCCCCTTATCTTTCCGCGCAGCGGGCCGAGGACAGGTGGTGTCAGGGTTTTTGGGGGAGAGATTTCCGTGTAAACATTCACGCCCTGAACCCCTGAACCGTGGCAGCCGATCCCGCAAGGCGGGAGAGGCTCTGACTTCCTTGGCCCGAAATAGAATGAGCCTCCTTACGTCGGCTGCTACGAGGTTCATGGGCAGGTTTCTTGAGTCTGAAACGCGACCGCAACGGCGAGGCCTGTTGAATTGGGCGTCAGGACGCTCTGAAATCGCTTGCCGGCCACGTGAGGCCATTTTAGAATAAACCCGTGAACCGACCAACCATCTTCAAAGCATTCATCGCCTTCTGTCGCGTGCCGAAGAAAGGGTTGTGTGTACCGACCGCGGTCTTCCCGATGTTGCCGGACGCGTTGCTGATTGTGGCCAAGAATCCGGCCTTGACCCCTTCCGCTCCACCTTGTTTCGAGCATGGGGACTTTCTGGAAACCCTCACTGGTTGGGCCTGTCATCCGGAGGGTTGAAATTGAGTCAAGACAATTACCCCAAAGCCCGGAAGGTCGGGTTCGTCATAGCGACGTTTTTTCTGTCCCTGATGATTGTGGGTCTGGGGGGTGAGCTGATGACCCGGCTGGCCTGGCGCGGGCATCCGGCCATGGCCACGGATGAAAGAAGTTCCTGTTTTCGTTATGACGCTGAACTGGGCTGGTCTCCGGTGGCCAACAGCACCAATCACTTCCAGCACGTCCGCTCCATTACCGCGCATCACAATGCGGAGGGTTTTCGAGACAAGCCCCGCGGGCCGAAGGTTAAAAACCGGATAGCGTTTGTGGGGGATTCCTTTGTCTGGGGCTATGACGCGGAGGAAGCGGAGCGGTTTACCGACAAATTGGAGGCGTTGCTGCCCGGCTGGGAGATGATCAATCTGGGCGTCAACGGCTACGGCACGGATCAGGAATGGATATTGATCCAGAAATGGTTCGATCATTACCAGCCGGACATCGTGGTACTTGTGTTTTGCAACAATGATACGACAGACAACACGGCGCATGTAACGCCGGGAGGTTATTACAAGCCTTATTTCGAGGTGGTGGACGGCCAGTTGGTGCGCCGGGGCATCCCTGTGAGCAAGTCCATGCCATATTACCGTTTGGAATCTCCGTGGTTATTCAAAAGCCGGCTCGTTGAGATGCTGGTGAGCCGGTATGTGGATTGGAAATCACCCCAGCCCCGTTCCGCCGTGAATCCGACGGGGACCCTCGTTGGCGCAATGAAAGCCTATGTCGCAGCCAAAGGGGCAAAGTTCGTCCTGGCGTATGTATCCGATGATGACATGGCTCAGAAACGGTCACTATGCGAATCTCAGAAAATTGATTATTTGTTTCTCCTGGAGTTTTTTTTCCAAACGGAGGACTGCGTGTATGAGAAGGGAAAAGGGAATTGGACCCCCAAGGGGCACGATTACGTTTGTTCGATGTTGTACCAGTTTCTGGTTGGTAAACATTATGTCCCGGAGGGACCCACGGAGGCCGTGCTCGACGCGGCACTGTTCCATAGAAGGCGGGTGGAGGACGCCATGGCCCAATGCCAAAGGGCGCTGGAAATCCATCCCGATAACGTCGAGGCCCACAACATTCTCGGGCGGGTTCTTTTTGAAGCCGGGCAACTGGATGAAGCCATTCAACACTACGAGCGGGCGCTCCAACTCAAACCGCATGACGCCCCGGCCCACTTTAATTTAGGCAACGTGTTGATCACGCAAGGGAAGTGGACTGGAGCCATTGAACACTTCGAACGGGCGCTCCAACTCAAACCGGATGACGCCGAAGCCCACCATAAATTAGGCAAAGTGTGGACCACTCAAGGGAGGCCGAATGAAGCCATTGAACACTACAAACGGACGCTCCAACTCAAACCGGATGACGCTGACGCCCACAATGATTTAGGCAACGCGTTGGCCGAACAAGGGAAGTGGAATGAAGCCATGGAACACTACGAGCGGACGCTGCAACTCAAACCGGATGACGCCCAAGCCCACTATAATTTAGGCAACGCGTTGGCCGCCCAGGGGAAGTTGACTGAAGCCATTCAACACTACCAGCAGTTGCTCCAACTCAAACTAGATGACGCCGGAGTCCACTGTAATTTAGGCTACGCGTTGGCCGCCCGAGGGAAGTGGACTGAAGCCATTCAACACTTCGAACGGGCGCTCCAACTCAACCCGGATTTCGCCGAAGCCCACTATAATTTAGGCAACGTGTTGGCCACACAAGGGAAGTTGACTGAAGCCATTGAGCACTTCGAACGGGCGCTCCAACTCAACCCGGTTGCCCCCGACACCCACTGTAATTTAGGCTACGCGTTGGCCACACAAGGGAAGTGGACGGAAGCCATTCAACACTTCGAACGGGCGCTCCTATTCAAACCGGATTACGCCGAAGCCCACTATAATTGGGGCAACGCGTTGGCCATGCAAGGAAAGTTGACTGAAGCCATTCAACATTTCCAACAGGCCTTGAACCTGGCCACGGCCCAGGCCAACCCCGCGCTCGCGGAGAGCATCCGCGCCCAACTCAAGTTTTATCAGCCGGCTCTGCCACAACCCAAAAACTGATGGCCATTCGACTTCGAGGCTCTCCAGGAGCCGATGCATCCAATTTTCGTTTGCGGCCATCCGGAAGCCGCATTCTTAGCCAACGATTCAGTTCACAGCTTTTCTAACCACGGAGGGACACGGATGAACACGGATAGCAACCGGTGGAAACCAGACGCGAATTCCGCGAATGATCGCGAACCGAATGGTGTGACCGTAGAAATTCGCGATCATTCGCGGAATTCTCGTCAAAGCCTTCGGTCATCCCTGCTTATCCCTGTTCTTCAGTGTTCCTCCGTGGCTTCAATTGCATCGTTCCGGCCAAGAACCATTCGGGACTGACACCTTTTTGCAGGTGCTCCTGACATTCCGCCAACTCTTCGCGATACTTGGCTTCGTCAACGGCTGCTTCTCCAGCGGGCTGTTAACCGGCGCTGACGATGCGTTTGATCTCGTTGAGCTTGGCCAGGGCCGGGTCGTAGAAGTTGGTCGCGGGGGTGGCATCGACGATCTTCTCCCATTTCGGCAGGAATGACTGACCCTGTGATAGGAGAGGTTTGTATTCCTTGCTCAGTTTGTCCACATTGTCCCGTGCCGCGTCTCCGGGCAGATGAGCCTTGTCGAAGACCGTGCGCAAAACCTTGATTTCACCTTCGAGTTTGGCGACTTCGAGTTGTTTGCGCTGCACTGCATCGACAAAAACGTAGGTCTGCTTTGCCGCCTGGATGGCGGAATCGATCTGGGCCTCCGTGGCGACGGGAATCAACTTGGCCAGTGCGGAAAGCTTGGAGGCGATGATGTAGTTGACTTCCACAATCGTACATTGCGGGGCGGCCCGTTTGAGCACGCGCATGGAGAGTTCACTCAGATCGAGCGTGCTGTCGTCGATGGAGCCCTTCGTCGTGGGAAAATCGGTTTCCATCTGCTGCTTGTGGGCGTCCAAGCGCCCGCGCATCTGCGCCGGATCAAGGCGGGAGATGGCATCGAGCGTTTCTTCGGAGAACGGTTCGTGGCCGGCCGGGATCACGCTGTACATGCTGGCGTTGTAGTCAACATCCTCGCCGTAGCAGGGGGAGAAGAATCCTGCGAACGCTGTTTCCTCAAAGGTCTGCTTTGAGGGCAGTCCGGCGCCGGCGTCAATCGGCATCAGCTTGGTCGTGCCATCGGGCTGGCCTTTGATGAGCATGTTGTCACCCTTGCGATCACCGTTGAGCATGATGATGTCGAGCACGGCCATGGATTCCAGGCTCTTGCGGTCCACTTGCTTGGTCCAATCCCGACTCCCTTTCTTCAGGGCACCTTTGGCGTCGCCATCGCTGTCAAGGAATTCCTGGAGCGCGCCGACTTGCTCGGTGTCCTTGCTGTTGCTGCCTTTGGCGAACATGTCGTTGTTGACTTTGACGATGGAAGTCTTGGCCACAGGCACGTCCATCCCCAGGACGTTGCGCATCTCGTCGCCAATCTTGCTCTGCATGGCTTCGCGGGCCATGCCGGCGCCCTTGGGCATGCCGGGCAAGTCGTTTTCGCCCTTTTGCGGTTTGAAAATGAAGGCGTTCTTGCCGGCCGCGTCCTTGATCTTGTAGCTGTCCGACGCGCCGCCCGAATCGTTGATCGCGCCCTTGCCTGCGTCGATCAAGGCCGTGCCGAAATCGCGCTGGGCCGTTTCAATGGCCTGGTCATCCAGGCCTTTCGTTCCCTGCGCCGCCCCGGCTTTATTGATTCCCGCCAGCGCCTTGGCCTTGGCCAGCCATTCCTTGGAGAGGCGGAGTTTCTCCAGGTTCTTCGGATCCTTGGACGCCTTTTTGTCCTTGGCGTGCTTCTTCGCGAAGTGGTCGATGTAACCTTGGGCGGTCGTCTGTAACTTCTGGAGATTGGAATCGCTGGATTCCTTCTCGACGGCTTTGAGCGCGGCGAGGAACGCCTTGAATTCGGCGCCGGGGTCGAGCTTCTGCTTTTCGATGGCGGCCGTGGCGCCGGCCTTTGGGGAAAATTGATCGCGCGCTTCGCCCAGGCCGCTTTTGAGTTTCTGGTTGGCCGAAGCGAGGCGCTGGACTTTTGAGCCTTGAGACTGAATGCGCTTCAATTCGAAGCGCGTGTCCCGGAGAGCTTGTTGTGCTTCCGGGATCTTGTCCGCCTTAAGTTTGGCCTCGCACCGGTCGTGCGCTTCCTTCAATTTGTCGCTGGGCACCTTGACGGCTTTGAGCGCCTGCCGGTAGCCCTCATCCAACGCGGCCAGGGCCCTTTCAATCTCGGCTTTCTGGCGGGCCTGAACGACGTCCGCCGGTGGCGAGGCCGGGGCTGCAGCCGCGGGCCGGAGTGGCGGTTGGGCGGGTTTCGGCGCGCCCGTGGGGGACTGGGCCGCAGTGCCGAAGACGGACTTCGCCTGCGCGGCCGGTGCGGGCGGCTTGGTCGCAGCGGATGGGGCCGGTGGTTTCTGAGAAGCCGGCTGTGGTCTCGGCGCGCCCGTGGTTGACTGGGCCGCCGCGCCGATGACGGACTTCGCCTGCGCGGGCGGTGCGGGCGGTCTCGTCGCAGCGATTGGGGCCGGTGGCTTCTGAGAAGTCGGCGCGGGTCTGACGGCGGGCGCCGGCTGTTGGAAGGCTGCTTTGGCCGCGGACACGGTGCCGGGAACAATGTTTCCGGCGGAGGGATGCTTCTCGAGCGCAGGCGGCGGCTGGGGCAGCGGGGGCATCGCCACCGGGCGCGAGAGTGGCGGCGGGGATGACGCCGGCGCGGACGATTGCGCCGGCTCGGCTCCGATTTCCGGTTCGGTCGCGACCGCTTGTTCCTCGTCTGGTTCGCCTTCCGGGACCCAGACCGGGCGTTCGGTATAGATGGTGCCGAGGTAGCGCTTGAGCGGTTTGAGTTTCAGCTCGCCCGTCTCGCGTGTGAAAACGAGTTCCTTGCTGTCGTTGGCGACGCATTTGCCTACAGCGCTCGGCCTGAGTTTCGTTTTGGTAAGGATGGCACCGGTAAGCGCCGGGTCGAAGTCCACGAGCACAAGCTCCTTCTTCGAGCCGCCAAAAGGGTACTGCCGGAAATACTGAAATTTCTTCGGCGTGGTGGTGACGGTCTTGAGCGCGGTCTTGAGCGCGATTTTGTACGCCTCGTACGATTGAAGCTGCGAAATGTTGTTGAGTGTTGGCATAAGCGTTCGCGGTTGAAGTTCGGTTTGTGACCGGGGTGAATCTTGACAGGGAATTTCGCCCCGGCAAGTTTTTTCCGTCAGTTGAAAGGAGGCCTACGTCCGGTTGGGCGGCGCGCAGAGCGCCATGCTGCCCATGGACGCCCGCGTGAAGGCACTGCGCGATTTGGTCCGCCTCGAGGCCTAGCTTCAGAAAGCTTCGAACTCCAACATTGGACGCGCATCGGGGCCATGAACCGGTTAGCGCTTCCGTGGTCGCGCCAGCGTCCTGGACTGCGCCAGTCCTCTGGCGCTTTGGCTGGGCCGCTGACCGTTCTCACAGCGCCAGAGGACTGGCGCAGTCCAAAACCTTGCGGGGCTTCGAACGGTTCATGGAAAGCTCCCACGACTCCCTTATCGCGCATCAGGATCATGAACCCCTCTGGACAACTTTGTGTTGCATATGCAACACAAACTTGTCCGAGCGTTGCACGCAGTTCATGGGTAGCACAGCCTGTCGGCGGCAGCGAGGCAGCGCGGATGTCCACCCGGCTGTGCCGTCGAAACCCGCGAAAACTTTGGTTCGACACGGTGCCGCCGAAAGCTCAGGCTCGCGGCTGTCACCATCGGGAACGGCCTGTTCGCCGTTCTTGCGTGAGCGCGTGACGCAACAAACCAGTCCGGGAAAGGCATCGCATGGCATACCTCATGATTCATCACAAAGTCGCCAATTACGCAAAGTGGAAACGCGCGGTCCGCGCCGCCGCCAAATGGCGCAAAGCGTCGGGAGAAAAATGTTTCTATGTCTGTCGCGACAGCAGGCATCCGGACAATTTGATGGTGTGGTGTGAGTGGGACACCACGGCGCGGATGCGGAAGTTTGTGAAATCCGCGGAACTGCGCAAGGCGATGAAAGGCGCGGGCGTCACCAGCAAGCCGGAGGTTTGCATGTTCAACAAGATGGAAGATTTGAGCGCGTGACGCGCGCGTCGCCTGGCCGGGCGCATAACTCCGGGCACGGCGGTGGAGACTGGAGAGATCGGCGCGCAGAGCGCCCTGCTGACCAGAGTCGCCCGCGTGAAGGCGCTGCGGGAACTCCTTGCGCCTGGAGGGTTAGACGGAATGCTAAAAAATCACTTCCGACTCAAGGCACGGTCGCGCTGTTGAATCTGTTTCAAAACTCCTTGCTCTCGGAGGGACGAGCTACGCAAGTCCCGCTTTTTCACCCCTTTTCGTCGTCGAGGGACTCGCATCGCTCGTCCCTCCGAAGTTCATTTAAGCCGCGAATCCTTTTGAGGAACCGGACAGTATTACTGAGGTGACCGCTGGAAGCGGCGGATCCGGCCTGTCAGCCCAACGCTCATTCCCATGAGAATGCCAGTGCTGCCAGAGTCAGGCGTAGCAACGGCGCGAGTGCCTCCAATCCAGAAGTAATGGTCGGGCCCAGCAATGGCGGTGTTGAGGTCCGCAAGAGCGCTCGCATTCAAAGTCAGGTGCAGGATCTCGGAGGAACTGCCTGCCGCGGAAATCGAATAGGAACCATACAAGGTGCCTGAACCTAAATCGGCATATCTCACCGCGCTGGTGCCATTGTTGGCGTTGAGAGTGGAGTGGATGACCGGACATGAGGCGCCGGGCTCCCGGAGATCGGCGGACAAAACCGGATGTCCACCTACCCCCCTTCCAAGTGGACATTCGGACGCCGGCGTCCGCCTTTGGGTGTCCGGGTTTGGGGGTCGGATTTCGTCCGGGGTTTGTCCGCCTGGCTCGACGCCGGCGTCAGCGCCGACTCTGGCGTGACGGGATCACGCGTCACGCGGCCTTATTTAGAAAGTATTGCAATGGACTTGTGGCTTTGAATTTGATTGAATCACCCGATGTCACTCCGCGTGCTCATTGTCGCTGATAAATTCAAAGGAACGCTCACCGCGCAAGCTGTCGCGGCCGCCATCGCCAAAGGCTGGCGCCAATCCCGGCGCGACGACGTGCTGGACCTTCTGCCGATGAGCGACGGCGGCGATGGTTTTGGCGAAGTGCTCAGCCTGTTGCTGGGCGCGGCGCGGCAAAAGACCCGGACCGTGGACGCGGCGCACCGGCCCTGCCAGGCCGCCTGGTGGTGGGACGCCACATCCAAAACAGCCATTCTCGAATCCGCCACGGCCACCGGACTGGCCCTGCTGCCGCCGAAAAAATTTCATCCCTTCGACCTCGACACTTTCGGCCTCGGCGCGGTTGTGCAGGCCGCCGCCGCCAAGGGTGCCCGCCGCTGCGTGATGGGCGTCGGCGGCAGCGCGACCAACGACGGCGGGTTCGGTCTGGCCCGCGCGCTGGGCTGGGAATTTCTCGACCGGGACGGCCAGCCGGTGACGCACTGGACCGGCCTGCGCACCTTGCACAAGCTGCTCGCGCCCGAACGCCGGCGCTGGTTTGAGGAACTGGTGGTGGCCGTGGACGTGCAGAATCCCTTGCTGGGTCCGCAGGGCGCCACGCGCGTCTTCGGGCCACAAAAGGGACTTCGCCCGAAAGATTTTCCCGTCGCGGAAAACTGTCTGCGCCGGCTGGCGACCGTCGTGGAGCAGCAGTTGAACCGCCCGTTCGTGTCGGAAGCGGGCACGGGCGCCGCGGGCGGATTGGGCTTTGGACTGCGCAGTTTTCTGGGCGGCCGATTGGAGCCGGGCTTCGCCTTGTTCGCGCGTATGGCCGAGTTGCGCCGACGCATGAGCGGCGCTCAACTCATCCTCACCGCCGAAGGAACGCTCGACGCCTCCACTTTGATGGGCAAAGGGGTCGGCGAAATCGGCTGGTGGTCGCGCAAACTCAACGTGCCCTGCCTCGCGTTCGCCGGCGCCATCCGCCAGCCCAAACTCGTGGCCCGGCATTTCACCCAGGCCCACAGCCTGACGCCGCGGTTCGTCCCGTTGAAAAAAGCGATGGCGCAACCGGAGCGTTGCCTGAGCGCGTTGGCCGCGCAAGTGGCCGCGCACTGGCCGGCCTGACCGATAAGCGATCCAATGTAACGAGGCTGCCGGTCACACACGGTGGGGCGAGACTCCGTCGAGCCGTGTCCGCGCCTGAAGGACTTGGCTCGACGGAGTCTCGCCCCACCGAGGGCAGTTCATCAAACCGTCTCCAACCTCCTCTACCGATCCCATTCCTGCCCGACAATCGGCTTGCCGGTGCTGGACGGCCTCGCTAACGTTCGCGCATGGAACTGAAGCTCCTGAGTCTTCTGGGCATGTTCGTCTTCGTCGGTGTGGCCTGGGTGTTTTCCTTGAACCGGAAAATTTTTCCCTGGCGGACAGTGGTGTCCGGCCTGGGGCTGCAGTTTGTTTTCGGCTGGCTCATCCTGAAAACCGAGGGCGGCAAGGCGTTCTTTGATTTTTTCCAGCGCGCCGTCACCAAACTCATCGGCTTCGCCGACAAAGGCACCGGCATGGTGTTCGGCCCGCTGGCGGACAAACAATTGCTGGGGGAAAAATGGGGCGCCGACAACGCGTTCATCTTTGTCATCACCGTCTCCGGCACGATCATCCTGGTCGCGGCAGTTTCTTCGCTGCTCTATCACTACGGCATCTTACAATGGGTCGTGCGCGCCGTGGCGTGGGTGATGCAGAAAGTCATGCGCACCAGCGGCAGCGAAAGCCTGGCAGCGGCGGCGAACATTTTCATGGGCCAGACCGAAGCGCCGCTGGTCATCAAGCCTTACCTCAACCACATGACCCGCAGCGAACTCATGGCGCTGATGGTCGGCGGCATGGCGACCATCGCCGGCGGCGTGCTGGCGGCCTACGTGTCCTTTGGTGTTTCCGCCGGACATCTGCTCACCGCCTCGGTCATGAGCGCGCCCGCCGCCCTGCTGGTCGCCAAAGTCCTGCTGCCGGAGACCGCCGCCAGCGAGACCGCTGGCGGCGCTGCGGCCCGCGTGCCGCGCGAAACGACCAACGGCCTGGACGCGATGTGCCGCGGCGCCAGCGAAGGCATGACGCTTTCACTGAACGTGTTTGCCATGCTCATCGCCTTCGTCGCGGTCGTCGCGCTGGCCAATTATCTGATCGCCTTGGGCCTGCGCCCCCTGCACCTCAACGTGGAATCGCCCCTGCAAATCGCCTTCGGCTGGGTCAACGCGCCGTTCGCCTGGTTGATGGGCGTGCCGGCCAGGGATTGCCTTTCCATCGGCCAGATTCTCGGCGAGCGGATCGTGCTCAACGAATTCATCGGCTACGTCTCGCTGGCCAAAGCGCACCCCACGCTCGACCCGCGCAGCTTCACACTGGCCACTTATGCCCTGTGCGGCTTCGCCAACTTCAGCAGCATCGCCATTCAGATCGGCGGCATCGGCTCGCTGGCCAGCAGCCGCCGGGCCGACCTGGCGCAACTGGGCCTGCGCGCCATGCTCGGCGGCCTGCTGGCCAGTTACCTGACCGCCACCGTGGCGGGAATTTTGATCTGATCCGGCCCGAGAAAAACATTTCCAGATGGCCCGTTCTGTCTCATAGTGCTGGTTGGCACCTTGAACACGCCCATTAGAATCGCGCTCTACGTACTGCTGACCACCGCCATGGTCGTCTGCGGCATTTTATTTTACCGCAACTACACGGCCGAGTCCCACCGGGAAGTCAAGGCGCCCACGCAGGAACCGGCGGAAAGCGGCCAACCCGAGGAACTCAAGTCCGCCGCGATCCAGCACGATTACCATCGGATGCTCATTTGCGCGGGGGCGTTCCTGGCCAGCGCCGTCGCACTGGGCTTGCTGGCCGCGCACGACCTCTCGGGTTACTTTGGCGGCAGCGCCGTTGAATTCCTTTTCAACGAAGAAAGCAAAGGCCAGAAAAACCCCCAATACGAGCGCGCCGAACAGGAGTGGGCCGACGGCCGCCACCTGGAAGCCATCCGGTTGATGCGCGAATATCTGACCAGATATCCCCGCGAACAATACGTCGCCCTGCGCATCGCCGAAATTTACGAGAAGGACCTCCACAACCCGCTGGCCGCCGCGATGGAATACGAGGAAGTGCTCAAGAAAAAACTTCCGCCCGAACGCTGGGGCTGGGCCGCCATCCACCTGGCCAACCTGTATTCCGGAAAACTCAACCGGACCGACGACGCCATGGCGCTGCTCAACCGGATCGTCAACGAATTCGGCCAGACCGCCGCGGCCAAAAAAGCGCGCGAGCGGCTGGGCCTTCCCGAAGAGGCGCCGGTGGCGCCCCCGGTCGCAACACCCGTCGCCCCGCTGGCCGCCAATCCCGCGCCCGCTCCGTTGCATTTGCCGGCGGGCTTCCGCCCCAAAACGGCCGCCGAACGAGCCGACCATCACGGACCCGTCTCGGAAAGGGTTTCGCCTCTCAAGGCCGAGGAATCCAAACCCGCCGAGCCGCCGCCCGCCCCAGCTCTGCCGCCCGGCTTCCGGCCGAAAAAAGGTTAGCGCGCCGCGGCAGCGCGCTTCACTGGATGCAACACGCAACACGACTCACATGGCCCATCTCAACGACAACTACCTCAAACTCAAAGCCGGCTACCTCTTCCCCGAAATCGCCCGGCGCGTGAACGCCTTCTGCGACGCCAACCCTGACGCCGCCGGACGCCTCATCCGGTGCGGCATTGGCGACGTGACCGAGCCGTTGCCGCCCGCCGCCCTCGCCGCGCTCCACAAGGCTGTGGACGAAATGGGCGTGCGCGAAACCTTCCGCGGCTATGGCCCCGAACAGGGCTACGAGTGGCTCCGCGCCGCCATTGCGAAGAATGATTTCCGCGACCGCGGCCTCGACGTGGCCGACGACGAGGTGTTCGTCAGCGACGGCTCGAAGTGCGATTGCGGCAACCTCCTCGACGTGCTTGGCCACAAAAACAAAATCGCCATCAGCGATCCGGTCTATCCCGTTTATGTGGATACCAACGTGATGGCCGGCCACACCGGCGAGGCCAACGAGGCCGGCGCCTACGCGAAGATCGTTTACCTCCCTTGCACGCCGCGCAATGGTTTCATCCCCGTCCCGCCCCGGCGCCCCGTGGACATCATTTACCTGTGTTCGCCCAACAACCCGACCGGCGCCGTCGCCACGCGCGCGCAGCTCGAAGTGTGGGTGAACTACGCGCGCGAGCACAAAGCCTTCATCCTGTTCGACGCCGCCTACGAGGCGTACATCAGCGACCCGGCGGTTCCGCATTCGATTTACGAAATCCCCGGCGCGCGCGAGTGCGCCATCGAGTTTCGCAGCTTCTCCAAGAACGGCGGGTTCACCGGCACGCGCTGCGCGTTCACCATCGTGCCCCGAACGCTGCTGGCGCAGACGAAGACCGGCGGGTTCCATCCGCTCCATCCGTTGTGGCACCGCCGTTCGGCGACCAAGTTCAACGGCGTGAGTTACATCGTCCAGCGCGCCGCCGAGGCGCTCTACACGGACGAAGGCAAGGCGCAGGTCAAGGCGCTCATCGAGCATTACCTGGGCAACGCGAAGGTGCTCCGCGAAGGCGCGAAGGCTGCCGGCCTGAAAGTTTTCGGCGGCGTGAACGCGCCCTACCTCTGGGTGAAAACGCCCAAGGGGGTCACCAGCTGGCAGGCGTTCGACAAAATTCTCGGCGAAGCCAGCGTGGTCATCACGCCCGGCAGCGGCTTCGGCACGAAGGGCGAAGGCTTCTTCCGCATCAGCGCCTTCAACAGCCGCGCCAACGCCGGGGAGGTCGCCCGCCGCCTGCCGCAGTTGAAGTGGTGAGGGCGTGTTGCCCAAATCGCCACATGGCGTTTTGTTCGGAGGGACGAGCGACGCGAGTCCCTGACTTTTTCCGTTGGGAAGATAGGGACTCGCGTCGCTCGTCCCTCCGAAAAGAAGATTTGGGCAACACGCCCCTGACATTCCGCCGCCGAAACGAGCGGGTGGTCCGTCACGTTGATTCCGCTCCTGCCCCTTTCCCGTGGGATTCGGAAAAAACGCTCCTCTGCTCCAACATTCCTGTTTGAATCCGGGCCTCGATGAAGCTCCTCGTGATCGGCTCCGGCGGGCGCGAACATGCGCCGGTCTGGAAACTCGCCCAATCGCCGCACGTCGCACAGATGTGGTGCGCGCCCTCCAACGCGGGCATTGCACAGGAGCGAACGGAGAAAACGGAGAGGGCGGTCGAATGTGTCAACATCGGGGCGGACGATTTGCCCAGGTTGCTGGCATTTGCGCAGGTGAAGAAGGCGGATCTCGCGGTCGTCGGCCCGGACAATCCGCTCGCGTTGGGCATCGTTGATTTGTTTCAATCCGACGGCCTGCGCAACTGGGGACCGAATCAAAAGACCTCGCAGTTCGAGTCCTCAAAGGTTTTCTCGCAGAAATTCATGGAGCAATACGGCATCCCGACGGGATCGGGAACAAGTCGGGGTTTGTTCGCCGCGCAACCCGCCATGAGCAGCGGCTGGCCGTGGTGAGTTTAACCAACGGAACGAAGATGCTTTTCTTCGGTCAATGGTCACGATTTGTGCGGTTGCCAGATTCAACATGCTTCCCCGATGCCCGTGTAAGAAGTGTGCTCATCTCGGCCCCCTGCAGTGTCGGAGCGCAGAGGAGCGCGCTGCTTCTTTGCCAGCGTGCTGCGGGCAGCAACAGCACCGAGATCGCTAGAAACGCGAAGGCCGCCACCGCGCCGACCCATTCCCAGAAAGCAAGATGCCACAGCATCGTGTGCCGAAATAACTGGCGTGCGTCTTCGGCCCACGCTTGATCTGCCTGTTGACCGAGCAGCATCAGGGCCCCAATGATGGCCAGGCAGCCGATCGGCAGCAGCGTGAGGGAGGCCCAACAAAACGCGAGCGCGTTACCCAGCGATCGTTGTCCGCCAAAAAATCGCAGCCGGTCTTTGAGCGTGGCCACGCAACAGCAGAGCATCCCGACGGCAAAGATCGCCGCCGAAGCACGCGCGAGAAATTCATGCAGCCAGCGCACGCCCAGCATCGGTTGTGCGAGCTGCGCCACGATCGCGAGCAACATCAAGACGAAACCCAGGGCGAACGACACGCCGGCTGATCGCGCAAGGCGCGGCGTGATGGCGCGCAAGCGTTGCTCCACGTAGCCGGCGAAAGGCCAGACCAGCAGCACCGCCGACGCGATGCCGATCGACGGCAGCCAGTAACCATGCGGATTGTCGCGCGGCGAGATCAGGTGCGAGATGACGCGCTCGCGCCAGTCGTAGCGGCCGGGGAAGAAAAATACGGCGGCGATCAGCGTGCCGAAAAACGACGCGATGCTGAGCGGCAGCAGCTTCGTCAGGAGCGCGGTTTTCGAAACGTGTCCGGTGAGAAGTTTTTGGATCGAGCGCGGCATAAGCGATACTTGACGGAACGGCCTTTCTCTCTGGCCTTGGCCAGCGCCGGCAGCAACAGCGCCGCGAGAATGGCGAGGACGACCAACAACTCAATCAGTGTGAACGCGCGGCTGCGACCACAGAACCAGGAATGAGATCTGATCATCGCGTTTTGCCCGCATTATAGGAAAGCAGGCTTACCGACGAAAGCTCAAAGAACGCTGCCCATACCTGATCCCAGCGGATCGTTGCAAGCGTGTTTTATGCGGTCTGTCCGTGGCAGGAACACATTCTTCGTTCAACACGCACGCGCCAGCAACCCACATGCGTTTTCGGGACTGTTCGAGTTGCGCGATCTTCACCCGCGACCTCAACAACGCTCCGATTTGTCCGGGCCGTTTCCGGGCCATTTTTCCAGTCCAGGGCAGTTACCACGTGTGGCATGACGAAATCACAATACCATCACGAACCACTGCGTACATTGGTGTTATTGCGATTTGTTGCAACTGAACAAGACTGCGTGCAACCCCGAACTCCCACGACTCATGACCGCTTGGTCGTTGTTTCAAATCCAACTGGGCCCACCAGACCTCGAGGAATTGGCCAGGCGTGCCTGGCCAACCGCGAATTGCGGTTCAGTCGTCCTCTCCCGCAGAAGTGGCCGCGCCTCACAGGACATCTCAACGGCACCGCAGATTCCCTGCCAGCTCACGCGAGTGCTTCAGGCTTTGTCAGACGGAAGGCTTCGCCACGCTGCCGCAACGGCCTGCCACAGTCGCCAGCCCATCCTCACTTTGCTCCACAAGCCGGAACGTGAACTTCCTTTTCGCCCCGCCCAAATTCCAAGCAGGGGCGCGGCGATCAGGCAGACAGGCTTGATCTGGCGAATCAAGCCGGTCCCGCTCTCCACCCATGAAACCACGGGTTGGACCCTCGCCCAATTCTCCACCAGTTCCCGCCGCGTCGCGTCGCTTTGGGCGACCAGTTCAACTTTCCGCAAGTTGAGCCGGGCTAGTTCTCTGGTCCCAAACATGCGCGATCCTTCCTGACTTCTCCGAGGATTCCAGAGAAGGCTGAGGAGTCATTTAAGCGCACGCGCAGGCCGCGCCACGCCAGGACCGTCGCCAGCAGGTAGAGCAGGCTCAGCGTCAGCAGCACCACCACCCGGGCGTCCTCCCAAAACAGAATCACGACAACGAACGTTAACAGCGTCAGGGTCATCATCCCCAAGGCAACCGCCGCCGAGGCCCAGAGGATGATTGCGATGAGACGGCACTTTTCCTCCCGCAGTTCGACGACCAAGAGTTCCACCCGGTTTTGGGCAATGGCCAGCCCGCCGTCGAGCAGTCCGCGCAGCGAGGTGAAAAGGCCGCCGGCTCTTTCTTTGGGCTCACTCATGGGTCATTTGCGCGTCACAAGCACGCCGATCAGCAGGCCGATGCCAAAGGCTGCGCCAATGGATTGATAGGGATGCTCGCGAATCACCCGGTCGGTGGCCTTGGCTCCTTCGATCGCCTTTTCTTCCAGACGACGACAGGTGGCCTTGGCCGACTCCAGTGTCCGGGAGAGTCGTTCGCGCATCTCCTGGGCCTTGTCACCCACCGCGCCCGCCGAAGCCTGAAGCAATTCCTCCGAGTCGCACATGACGCGTTTGAGATCCGTCACTAATTTGTCTGTGCTCACTTCATTGATGTTCATAATGATCCTTTCTGGCTGACTCATTCTCTAAGGTGTCTTCTCAGCGAGATCAAATTGCTTTGACTCGCCGCAAAGCAAGCTGGCCGGAATGCGGCGTTCCGGCTCGCCCAATCTTGGCAATGACTGGCCACTTTTTGCGGGTGACGCCGTTTTTTGAAAACGACGCTCCGTCCGTCACAATTGACAGCGTGAAGAAATGAATCTTTGCTTCACTCTCGGCGTCTATATTGATCCCGACAACCGCGACGACCCAAACATGATCTTGAGAGCCTGGCCAATGAGCCTCGGAAAATCCGTGACGCTGCTTGGCGCCGCCCTGCTGGCCGCCTCCAATTTCGCGAGTCGGGGGGAAGACCCCGACGCATCCGCGGCGGACGCCGCCGTGCCCGCTCCGTCCGAATCCGCGAATTCCCGACCGCCCAAGGTCGAAGCCTTTGCGCTGATCGGGACGGCCAGCTATCCCGGGGGCGCGTCCGCCTTCTTCGACGGCAACAGTGCGGAATTCAAGACATCGATCCATCCGGGCGAGAAGGTTGGCGGGTGCATTTTGGAGGCCGTTGCCTTCGACCATGTGCGGTTGAGAGCGGGTGCGCGCGAAATTAATTTGCCGATGAAGATGCAGTTGCGCCGCGAGAACCAAGGCCCCTGGCAGCTTCTGGCGCTGACCGGGCGCTTCACCCCGGCTGATCCACCGGCGGCACCGCAGGCCAGACCCGGCGCGCCGCCGGCCGTTACCCCACCGCCGGTGGAAAACCGCGCGACGACCGAGTTGGACTTCGGCCTGTCCGAGAAGCAGTTGCGAAATCTCGACAAACTGGCGGATGGCGCGATGATGCCCGGGAAGGAATTCAAGCCGGAAAAGCAGGACGCCGAAGCTAAACTCATCAGGAAAATGGAAGAGGCTCTGCAACGCGAACAATAGGCCGTCCGGCGCCGTCGCTGCGGGCTATCAACCAAAACCGGAAACTGACACCTTTTGGCGGCTTTGCACTGCTATCCGTAAGATTCAATCCATTCCGCAACGATTTTTTAACGCAGAGGACGCAGAGTTTGGCGCGGAGGAACGTGGAGGCGGATTTTCTCTGCGGTCTTTGCGAGATCCTTTGCGTCCTCTGCGTTTAATCAGGCTGCGTGGTAATTTGGTTGCGGCGTTGCCGCGCTGCGTTGATTCACCGCCGTCGGCTCAATATTTTGCCACGGCCTTGCCGCCGCCCAGGCCCAATGCGCGCGCAATTTCCGCGGCCTTCGTGAGCATCATCCCCGCCTCGCTGGCCACGGCGATGAATTGAAACCCTTCATCCATCCGCCGCCGCGCCGCCTCCGCATTCGCCACGTGGATGCCCGGCGCCACGCCGTGCTGGCGGGCGGTCTTGAGGATGTGCTGCACCGCGTCCACAAACTCCGGATGGTCACTATCGAACACCGGCGGCCGGCCCATCGAATGGTGCAGGTCGTTCGGCCCGATGAAAATCACGTCAATGCCCGGCACGCTCAGGATTTCATCCGCCGCCGCGATCGCCTTGACGTGCTCGGCCATCAGCACGACGAGGATTTCGTCGTTGGCCTTGGCGTAATACGTCGCCGGGTCGGTGTCGAAGTTCACCGCGTGAAACTGGCCGCCGATGGACCGTTGGCCCAAGGGCGCGTAGCGGGCCGCCGCGACGGCGGCCTCGGCCTCGGCGCGCGAGTTGATCATCGGCACGACAATGCCGTGCGCACCGGTGTCGAGCACGCGCTTGATGTTTTCGACGCTGTTGACCGGCACGCGCGCCAGCGGCGTGGGGCCGGTGGCGGCGATGATCGCGAAGCAGCTCGCGGCGGTCTCGAAGCTCGTCGGCGTGTGTTCCAGTTCGACCGTCAGCCAGTCGAACCCCACCCGCGCCATGAGCTGGGCGGAGAAGGAATCGGGCAGCGTGAGCCAGGTGCCGACGCTCGGCTCGCCGCGTTTGAGTTGGGCGCGAACATGGTTTTGTTTCATATGAGTGGTCACAACTTCAGCACCGCCCGCAAAGCTGGCGATTGCCAGACCTCCGCGTTCACCACGAACTGCGGCCGGCGGCCCTGCATCAAATCCACAATCGCCTGCGCCGCCATGAGGCCAACGCGTTCGCCCGTCTCGCGCGCGAGCGAGGCCAGGTGCGGCGTCAACAGCACGTTGGGCGCGCCGCGCAGCGGATGGTCCGCCGGCAACGGCTCGACCACGAACGCGTCGAGCGCCGCGCCGGCGATCCATCCCTCGCGCAGCGCGCGCGCGAGCGCCGCCTCGTCCACCAGCGCGCCGCGCGCGGTGTTGATGAGGTAGGCGGTGCGTTTCATCCGGCGCAACTGCGCCTCGCCGATCAAACCGCGGTTCTGCGGCGTGAGCGCGGCGTGCAGTGAGAGGAAATCACTCCCGGCCAACAGTTCGTCCAACGGCACGAAACGGACGCCGAGCTTTTCCGCTTCCGAAGCGGGCGCGACATCATGGGCGAGGAGGCGCAGATTGAATCCGCTCGCGCGCCGGGCCATCGCCTGGCCGATGCGGCCGCAGCCGAGGATGCCGAGCGTTTTGCCGAACACGTCGTGGCCCCACACCGCTTCCCACCGGCCCTGGCTCATCGTGAGGTGCCCGACATGCACGCGGCGCGCGACCGCCAGCAGCAGCGCGAAGGCGAAGTCCGCCACGGTCTCGTTGAGCAGGCCGGGCGTGTAGGCAATCACGACGCCGTGGCGCGTGGCGGCCGGAACGTCAATGGCATCGTAACCCACACCCCAGCGGGTGATGAGTTTGAGGCGGGCGGCCTCCGGCGAACCCAGCACCGCATCGGTGAACTTGTCCATGCCGGCGAAAACGGCGTCCATGCCCGCCAGCGCCGGCCGCAGATCGTCGGCGTTCAACGGGCCGGAGCGCGGCGGAAGGACCAGTTCGCAGCCGGCGCCGCGCAGCAGTTCGGTGGCCGCAACGTTCTGCTCGACGACCGGGCGCGCGGTGATCAGGATTTTCCAGGACACGCGGCGGAGTGTAACGAGGCGGTGCGACGAAGCAAGCGTGGCCAGACCGCACCGGTGCCGGGGAAGCCGCGCGGCGCTGGCAGGCGATGAAGTGGCAAAAAGCTCCAAGCACCAACGTCCAAGCTCCAGAGAAGCTCCAAGCACCAAACTTCAACGATTGGCGACCCGGAAATTTTTGGTGCCTGGGATTTGGAATTTCTTTGGAGCTTGGTGCTTGGAATTTGGAGCTTCGGTCACGTTGACACCGGGCTTGCTTCGCGGTGGAGCGGGTGTAGGGTGACGGCGAGGCCACTGTCATGGAAACCGCCGCCCGCGAACCTTGCAAACGCCACGTCCTCATCGTGGACGACAACGTCGAGCTGGCCCGGTTTTTTCAGGAGATCCTCAAACTGCATGGCTACGAGGCGACGGTCATGGCGGATGGCGCGAGCGCCCTCAAGCACATCCTGCACCATCCCGCGGACGCGGTGATTTGCGACCTCCAGATGCCGCAGCTCGATGGCGACCTGTTCTACGCGACGGTGGAACGCGCCCAGCCGTCGCTCGCGCGGCGGTTCATCTTCATCACCGGCCTGGCGGACGACCCGCGCTTCGAGAAATTTGTCAGCACCGTGGACGCGCCCGTGTTGCGCAAACCCGTGCCGGTGGAAACGCTGCTCAACGAAGTCGGGCGCATCACAAGCCGCTGAGTGGCTTCACCGCTTCATGGCATGATCTCCTGGATTGTCGCCGGACTCATCCTCGCCCGGTGGGCCGCGGAACTTTGGCTGGCGCGATTGAACTGCGGCCACGTGCGGGCGCATGCGCTCAACGTCCCGGAAGCGTTCAAAGAAATAATCAGCCCGGCGACCTACACGAAGTCCGTCGCATACACGCTGGCCAAAGGACGGTTCGGACAGGTCGCGGACACTTGCCGCGCGGTGATTTTGCTGGTGGTGTTGTTCAGCGGCGTTTTGCCTTGGGCTTTCAGCCACTTCACGGAGTGGTTTGGTGCGTCAGGCTGGGCGATGGCCGCGTTCCTGTTCGTCGTCGGCCTCGCGATGTCCCTGCCGGGTCTGGCCTTTGATGGGTATGCGGATTTCCGGCTGGAACAGCGGTTCGGATTCAACACCATCACGCTTGGAACGTGGTGGGGCGACCGCTTGAAAGGCTTGTTGCTCGCCGCGCTGCTGGGTTATCCGTTGCTGGCGTTGGTTTTGAAACTGGCCGGGTGGACCGGTCCCGGGTGGTGGCTGTGGGCATGGGCCTGCGTGATCGGTTTTCAACTGCTGATGGCCGTGCTCGCGCCGGTGCTGATTCTGCCGCTGTTCAACAAATTCACGCCGCTGCCCGAAGGCAGCTTGCGGGCGCGATTGCTGGCGTTGGGTGAACGGACCGGATTTCTTGCGAAAAACATTCAGGTGATGGACGGCAGCAAACGCTCGCGCCATTCCAACGCCTTTTTCACCGGCTTCGGGCGCTTCCGAAAAATCGCCTTGTTCGACACGCTCCTCCAGCAGTTGACCGAACTGGAACTCGAAGCCGTGCTGGCGCACGAAATTGGCCACTACAAGAAAAAGCACCTTCTCAAAATGCTGCTGGCGACCGCCGCCGGGCTGCTGGCGGGCTTTTACTTCGTGGCCCTGTTGGCCAGTCAGGCGTGGTTCAACCCGGCGTTCGGCTTCGAGCCTGGCCAGCTTGCCCCGGCCTTGCTGGTGTTCGGCCTGCTGGGCGGCGTGGTCGGTTTCTGGGTCGCGCCACTGTCAAACCTCTGGTTGCGCCGCTACGAATACCAGGCCGACGCCTACGCTGCGGCGACGATGAAGGAAACCGGATCGCTCATCAGCGCGTTGCGGAAATTGAACGAGAAAAACCTGAGCAACCTCACTCCCCACCCCCTCTACAGCGGCTTTTATTACTCGCATCCGACCTTGTTGGAACGCGAGCAGGCTTTGGCGGCATCAGTGGCAGTCACTGGCTGCCGCTGAACTTTGCCGCAAAACAAGAAGGCAGCCCGCGCTCCCCTCCGCCGGGCTGGAGCGCGGGTCTGCCGGACAATCTCAGGACACCACGCGGACACAGTTTTCGCCGCCGAGAGAGTTGGGCACCCGCGTCGGGCATTCGGGATCGTCGCTCCACTGGCCATCCACGAGGAAACGGTATTCGTGGGGGCCGGGATCGAGCGGGACGGTGGCCTTCCACAAACCGCCTTTTTGCTTCTTCAATGCCACCGCGCTTTTGTCCCACTCGCTGAAATCGCCGGCCAACGCCACGCTCCGGGCCGCCGGAGCGAAGAGCGAGAACACCGATTTGGTCTTGACTGAATTCAGGCTCGCCATCGTTTGACACCTCATTTCCAACTTTAGAAAAGTTTGAACGTGCGTCCATCATGGTCTTCGGGCTATCGTTGGTCAAGTTTGATTCCGGCGCGCGTGCCGGACAGATTGCAGCCTGGCACCGGCCCCGTTTGGAGTTCCGCCTTCAGGCGGCGAAACGCTGTTCACCGTGCTGACCGCCTGAAGGCGGAACTCCAAACGGGAGGCAGGATGCGTCCCGCGCGCCGCGCGCCAGACTGTTTACAATTATGACTGCACCAGCCGATGCTCTGCCCACCGTTCTCCTGCGTCCCGGCGAGGCCGACCGCCTCCTGGCCGGCCATCCGTGGGTCTATCACAGCTCGGTGCTGCGGCTGACCCGGCCGGCGGTTGACGGCGAACTGGTGCAGGTGAAGGACCACCGCCAGCGATTCCTGGGCGTCGGCTTCTACAACGCGAAGTCCAAAATCAATGTCCGCCTGCTCGCGCCGGAACGGGTGCACGTGGACCCGGCGTTCTTCGAGCAACGCATCCGCGCCGCGCTCGCCGTCCGCCAAAAACATCTGCCGCAGGCCACCTCCTTCCGCGTGGTCAACGCCGAGAGCGATTTTCTCAGCGGCCTCATCGTGGACAAATACGAGGACGCGCTCGTGGTGCAGACCTCCTCGCTCGGCATGGACCAGCGGAAGGACGACATCGTGGCGGCGCTGCAAGCGATTTTTTCCCCGCGCGCGATTCTCGAACGCAACGAAACCGCGTCGCGCAAATTTGAGGGTCTGCCCGACGCCAACGGCCTGCTCGCCGGCGCGCTGGAGGGGGAAGTCAAGGTGAAGCTGAACGGGCTGGAATTCGCCGTGGACTTGCGCAGCGGCCACAAGACCGGCCTCTACCTCGACCAGCAGGTCAATTATCAGCGCGTCGCCGAACTGGCGCGCGGCGCGCAAGTGCTCGATGGTTTCTGCTTCCTGGGCGGATTCGCGCTGCACGCGGCCCGCGCGGGCGCGGTGCATGTGCATGCACTGGACCAGAGCGCCGAGGCCGTCGCCGGGGCGCAGCGCAACGCCGCCGCCAACGGGCTGGCCGGGCAATGCACGTTTGAAGCGGCGAACGTCTTTGATTGGCTCAAGGCGCAGACCGTCACGCGGCCCAACGAAAAGCTCATCCCGCGGTTCGACCTGATCGTGCTCGACCCGCCGTCGTTCACGCGCAATCGCGCCGCCGTGCCGGATGCCTTGCGCGGTTACAAGGAAATTCATCTGCGGGCCTTGAAGCTGTTGCGGCCGGGCGGGACGCTGGCAACGTTTTGCTGCTCGCACCACGTGGACGCGGCGCTGTTCCAGCAGGTGATCCTCGACGCGGCCTTTGATGCGCGACGGACGCTGCGGCGGGTGGCGATCTTCAGCCAGTCGCCAGACCATCCGGTGATCCCGGCGATTCCGGAGACGGAGTATCTGAAGGGGTTCGCGTTTGAAGTCGCGCGGTGAGAAATGCGCCCCGCCGCACTCTACGCATGAACCGTCCGAAGCCCCGCAAGGTTTTGGACTGCGCCAGTCCTCTGGCGCTTTGGCTGGGCCGCTGCCCGTTCTCACAGCGCCAGAGGACTGGCGCAGTCCAAGACGCTGGCGCGACAACGGAAGCGCTAACCGGTTCATGGCCCCGATGCGCGTCCAATGTTGGAGGTCGAAGCTCCGCTTGCGCCAATTCGACTATTTCAGCAACTCCCGCTGCCAGTTCATCAGCCTGACCGCGTGCTTCTCCCAATCCTGGGCCAGCTCCAGCAGCGTCGCGCGGCTGGCGATGAGAGTGGGATCGATCCCCAGGTTCGCTGCGTGTTTGTCCCGGCGCAGTTTCATCTGCCCCATGCGGTGCGTTTCGGCTTCGGTGGGCCGCCGGCCGGAGGGCCGCAGAATTTCCGGAAGTTCGGAGGCCGGCGCCGCCTGGCCCCGCGCGAGCGCCTCCGTCAAGCCGGCCCGCCGCTGGGGTGAAAGGTGGGCGGGCAGAGGCGGCGGCGGGGCGTGGGGGTGCGCGGCATTTTCCGCGAGTTCGATCAGTTTCTCGTGGCTCAAAATAAAATAGGGCGGCCGGTTGGCCGCCACCGCTTCGGCGTCGCGCCAATGCCAGAGCGCGCGCAACACGGCCAGACCGCGGCGGTCCAGGAGGTGGCTCCCCTTGACACGCCAGGCGGAATCGCGGTCGTCCTCCGGCGGTCGCGTGCAATCCTCCACCAGTCGCGCGCAACTTTCCCGGAGCCAGGTCAGACGCCCCTTTTGCTCCAGTTCGCTCCGCAGAATCGCCGCCAGCGGTTGCAGGTAATGCGTGTCGTTGCGCGCGTAGGTTTCCATCCGCGTGGTCAACGGCCGCCGCGCCCAGTCAGCTTTTTGCGAACCTTTTTCCAGGGTTGTGCCGAGGAAGTTTGCCACCAGATGGGTCAATCCGAATTCCCTGCAACCCAGCAGCCGGGCGGCCAGCATCGTGTCAAACACCGATTGCGGAACAACATCATGGTCCCGCCGCAGCAGCCGCAAATCGTAGTCGGCGCCGTGCATGATCAA
The DNA here is from genome assembly GCA_964539075.1 of uncultured Verrucomicrobiota bacterium. GTDB lineage: Bacteria > Verrucomicrobiota > Verrucomicrobiia > Limisphaerales > CAZIFU01 > CAZIFU01. Next base: position 24,947 of record CAZIFU010000017.1, read on the forward strand.
TTCCCGGCGGCGCAGGATTTCCCACAGCGGCGCCAGGTCCAACTTCGCCAGCGGATCCACCAGCAGATCACCGCCAGGCAGGCTGATTTGGAGGAGGCAGATTTTTTCCGGATACGCATGGAGGCTGTCGGCCTCGGTATCCACCGCCAGCCATTCGGCCGCCTGGAGTTTCGGGAGCCACTCGGCCAGCTTCTGAGCGCTGCTGATCACCCGTCCAGTAAAGCGCGAGTCAGCCGGGAAACGGAAGCGGAAAGCGCGAGGACCTGCCTAAAAGCTGTCGGGAGAATCACGGCCTCCGCGACCTGTCCCTCAAGCCGTCTTGCGCGCCAGCGTGTCTCGCTGCGCCCAGGCCGGGTCCGGGTTGGGATAGTCCAGATTGTAATTCAGGCCGCGGCTCTCCGGCCGCTGCAATGCGCACGCCACGATCAGTTCCGCCACGGTGGCGATGTTGCGCAGTTCCAGCAAATCGCCCGTCACGAGGAAATCCCAGTAATAGTCCTGGATTTCCTCCTGCAGGTTGGCGATGCGGGCGCGGGCGCGTTGCAGGCGTTTGTTCGTGCGCACGATGCCGACGTAATCCCACATCAAACGCCGGATTTCATCCCAGTTGTGGGAAATGACCACCTGCTCGTCGGCGTTGGTCGCCTTGCCGGATTGCCAGGCGGGAATTTGAATCGTGGCGTCAGGCATCTTGCCTGACAGTGAGCCGGGCGTCCCGCCCGACGGATTGCTTGCGAGATTGGATTGAGTCTCTGAAATGGCCGCGCCATTTCCGGGTGGCAAGATGCCGCCCTCACTGGCAGGCAGGATGCCTGCCGCCACCTTCAACGCCGCGCGGTGCGCGCACACCAGCGCTTCCAACAGGGAATTGCTCGCCAGCCGGTTCGCCCCGTGCAATCCCGTGCAAGCCACTTCGCCGACGGCGAACAGCCCCGCGATGTCCGTCTCGCCGTCCACGCTGGTCAGGACACCGCCGCATTGGTAGTGCGCGGCGGGCACAACGGGAATCGGCTCCTTGGTGATGTCAATGCCGTATTGCAGACAGGTCCGGTAAATGTTGGGAAAGCGCTCGATGAGGAACCGGGCCGGCTTGTGCGTGATGTCCAGCAGCACATGATCCGCGCCGCTGCGTTTCATTTCGCTGTCAATGGCGCGCGCCACCACGTCGCGGGGAGCCAGCGATTTGAGCGGGTGATAGGCATCCATGAACTCCGCGCCGGCGATGTTCTTGAGCACGCCGCCTTCGCCGCGCACCGCTTCGCTGATGAGAAAGGACTTCGCCTTGGGATGATACAGGCAGGTCGGATGAAACTGGATGAACTCCATGTCCGCAATCGAAGCGCCCGCGCGATACGCCATTGCCACGCCGTCGCCGGTGGCGATGTCAGGATTGGTCGTGTAGAGATAGACCTTGCCGCAACCGCCCGTGGCCAGCAGCGTGGCGCGCGCGGCGAAGGTCTCGACCGCGCCGGTGGCGTTGTCGAGCACGTAGGCACCCAGGCAGCGGTTGGCGCCGGAGTGGCCGAGTTTGTGGCTCGTGATCAAGTCAATGGCAAAATGGTTCTCAAAGATTTCGATGTTCGGCTGCGCGGCGACGGCGGCGAGCAAGGCACGCTCGATTTCGCGGCCGGTGACATCTTTGGCGTGCAGAATGCGGCGTTTGGAATGGCCCCCCTCTTTGCCGAGATCGAGTTCCTTGCGGCCCGGAGATTCGGGAACTTCCCGCTCGGAAAACTTCATGCCCAGTTCGATCAGTTCGGCGATGCGCGCCGGCCCTTCCTGGACGATGGTGCGCACAATTTGTTCTTTGCATAGCCCCGCGCCCGCTTCGAGCGTGTCGCGCACGTGCATCTCGAACGAGTCCTCCTTGCTGGTGACCGCCGCGATGCCGCCCTGGGCGTAGTTGGTGTTCGACTCCGCGCGGTTTTTCTTCGTGACGATGGCCACGCGCCCGCGCGGCGCGACCTTCAGCGCGAAGGACAAGCCCGCGATGCCGCTGCCGAGGACGAGGAAGTCGAATTGTTTCATGCGTTGATTCGAGCAAGGACAGTCTGGTGAGTAAGTTTGGTATGTCAAAACTCTTTGGAAATATCCCCTTTTCTCGTTCCAGTGAGCGCGTGACCGCGCCTTCTATTCGTGGCGGCGGGGCGAGCGGCGGGGACGGGCTTTCGAGTCGGCGGCGCGCGGCCGCGATCACCGCGCCGACCTGGTCGTTCTTGAGCAGGCCGGTCCACGTTTGCGCCATGCGCTCCGCCCAGGGATGGTCCGCTCCCAAGAGTCCCTCGCACAGTTCATGCAAGCGTTCCAAGGCGTGGCAAAGGTCCAGGATCAGAATGGCCAGGGGAAAGTTGGCCCGCGCCATAGCCAATAATGACCACCTTCAACGCCCGTCCCAGCCCGCGCCGCAGCCCTTCAGCCCGGATGCGGGAGCCAAAGTCGGAGGCCGTCGCAAAACTGCCGGCATACGTGGCGGACCCATGATCGCGCACCGGCCGACCGTCCGCGTCGGTTTTGGTTTGGGTAAAGATGGCTCCCAGTTTGATCTCCCGC
>CAZIFU010000018.1:0-9100 GCA_964539075.1 uncultured Verrucomicrobiota bacterium
GAGGTGCTGGCGCACGGCCACCATTCCGCAAGCCGACCCCACGCTCACCACGCAGATGAAAAGCGTCGGCGAAGCGATGGCCATCGGGCGCACGTTCAAGGAAAGCCTGCAAAAATGCCTGCGCTCGCTGGAGACACGGTGGCCGTGCGCGACCGGCCGCAGCGGCCTGGGCGGCGACGGCAGACCCTGGCGCATCGGCACGGACGGTTCAACAAATCACCGTCACGCCATATTTCTCGAACTGCTCGTCGCGCGTCACAATGGTTAAGCCGTGAAGTCTGGCGGCGGAAATGATGAAGCGGTCAAAAGGGTCGTCGTGGATCGGTGGCAATTTCGCCGCCGCGATGCAGACATCCAGCCCGAGGGGAAGGACGGTCAGCCCGTGGTGCTCAACGACCTGCTCAAACCAGGCTTCCACGGGATGAGAAAGCTCCAGCCGGCCGCGGGAAGTCTTGAGGCTGATTTCAAAACCGCTGATGGCCGAGACATAAACCGCCGCCGCCGCGTTGATTTCCTTGAGTGCCGCCCGGCTTAATTTTTTATTGCCGCTGGCCAGCCACAGCAGGGCGCAGGTGTCCAGAATCATCGAAACCTCCGCGGCCACTCGGCTTCGGAAGCCGGCTCGGTCGGGTCGTATTTGATTTTGATCTTGCTCAGGATTGGATGAGGCTTGATCCGGTTCACCCGTTTGTGCGGTACGAGATCCGCGACCGGTTCGCCGTTGCGGCAGATTACGAACGATTCGTTCGAATCCTCCACCGTGGCGAGCAGGCTGGAGAAATTTGTTTTCGCTTCGTGAACATTGACCGTTTTCATTGCGGGAACATTAGTCCAGTTAGTCCACACTGTCAACGCTTTTGCCGGCCACGCTTTGCCTTCGTAAGATTTCCGCCGGTCAACCCCGCGCTCACCACGCAGATGAAAAGCGTGGGCGAAACGATGGTCATTGGCCGCACGTTCAAGGAAAGCCTGCAAAAATGCCTGCGCTCGCTGGAGTCACGGTGGCCGTGCGCCAGCACCCGCAGCGGCCTGGGCGGCGACGGTCCCGCTTTGCGGGAGCGCATCGGCACCGAAGTCTATGGCGACTGCGGCATCCTCCCGTGCGACGTCATCAGCCGCAAATTGATCCCGCGCCTGCGGGACGAGCGCATCTTCTTCATCCGCCACGCCCCGCGCGCCGGCTTCAGCATTGAGAAAATTTTCCAATGGACCAAGATAGACCGTTGGTTCCTGGTTCAAATCAAAGAGATTGTGGATTTTGAAGAGTTGTTGGCGGCGACAAACGCTTGACGGCAACTACTGGCTCAACCGGAAAAACTTTTGTGAGCCGGAGACAGGATTGGTAACAGCGTTCTGCCCGTTGACGACGACCGGCCCCGGAGAAACGGTGCTCCAGACTGCCGATGAATCGAGGTTCGTGGTGGATTGCGCAGTGAACCCGGCGGTATTGGTCGGCCATGTCAAAAACACATTTGTGCCGGATTGACTGATGGTCAGGTGCGGCGCGCTGACTGACACCATTGAAAGATTGAACACCGTGCCATTGCTCGAACTGCCGCCATAAAGCGCCGTCCCATACAGGGTGTTGCCCGACAAAACCAACCCGGCATTCGGATTAGCTCCGTCGCCGTAAGTGAAAGTATGGAGAACCCTTAAACCCGAACTCCGATTTTGAACCGTTAATCTTCGCTGATCTGCGCTGATAACAGACATTCCCCACGGTCATGCGCGGAAAAAAACTTCCGCCACCCTTTCCTATCCAAGTCTCCCGGATTAGGGATGATGAGCGCAGATTAGCGGTTTCCACTTCAGAACTCGGGTTGAAGTGAAAGATGACCGTATAGCATAAGCGGTTGGGGGTTATGGCCTATTTGCCGCCGCAGTTGTGCTGGCCACAAAATTACTTTTGAACGCCGAGAGCATATACGTTCCAAGCGGTGCTTGAATGGAGTAGCTGCCGGAATTGTTCGCCACCGCGCCGCTGCTAAGTGGCGAGACGGCAGACCGCCGCCGCGCGCTCCAGCGCGCCGACCGTGAAGATGAGCGGGTAAAGCCGCTCGGAATACCAGAGCTTCGCAAAATAAAATCCGATGGGCGACGGACCGGTCCAGCAGCCCGATTCGATCTGGTCGCACAGCCAGTTCACGGCGTTGGTGAGGGCGTCGGACAAAGTTTCCTCGGGAATTCTGGCCGTCACGCGCGGTGAGGCCATGGTCGCGGCGAGCGCCTCCAGCGCCAGGGCGGTTTCCTCCGTGGACGTGTAACCGGCGGGATGCCCGCTCCAGCCGCCTTCAAGCTTTTGCGTGTCCAACAGCCACTTCAGGCCCTTGACCTGAAGCGTCGTCACGTTGGTGAACCCGCCCGCCGCCAGATCGTGCAAGGCCAGCAGCACGCGCGCGGTTCCGAAGGTGGGATTTTCCTCGTGGGGCGCGTACTGGTTGCCGAACCAGAGCGGGATCCACGCGCCGTCCTTGCGCTGCTCATACGCCAGATAAAACAGGGCCTTGTCCATCGCCTGTGCCACGCGCGCCTGAAGGCCGCCGGGCAAATCCTTCCGCCACGCGGCCCACGCGCGCAGGGCGTGCGCGGTGAGGTCGGGACTGCTGCGGTCGAACGGCAGGTTCCCCCAGCCGCGGCAAAAAGTCGGGATGCCGCCGTCGCGGTTTTGCAGATCGAGCAGCCACGTCACGCCCGCAATGGCGGCGGCACGCACACGTTCGCCGGTTTCCTTGACGCCCCCCCCACCCCATCCCTCCCCCCCTCGGAGGGGGAGAGGGTGTCCGAAGGGCGGGTGAGGGGGCGCTTGGGTATTTGCCGCGGCGCACAGCTTGCGCAACGCGAGCAGCGCTCCCGCAGTGTCGTCGGCGTCGGGCACGCCGCCGGGCAAATCGGTCCAGGCCCAACCGCCGGGCGCGGCGTGGGTGTAGAAATGTTCGACGCGATATTGCTGGCCGAGGAGCCAGTCGCGAATCGCCGTGGCATCGACGGCGGAAAAATTTTCACTTGCCGGCAAAGGCCCCGGCCCGGCCGCCAGCGCGTTGACGGCCAGCGTCGTCAGCCACGTGGCCAGGTTCGTGTCAATGGGCCAACTGCCGTCGGGCCGCGCGGAAGCGAGGAGAAACTCGACTCCCTTTTGGGTCACGGGATGGTCCGCCTGTCCGCTGCCCGCCAGGCTCATGGTGACGAAACTGGTCAGGGGCGTCGCTTCCAGGAAACCGCCGCTGCCGGGCTGAATGGCGGTCAACACGTCGAGCGTTTTGCGGCGCGTCAGATTCCGCGCCAACCTCGCCAATGGATTGCGCGAAGGCCGGTGATGATGCCGTGCCTGGCCGATGGCGATGAGCGCCGGCAGCGCATAGCTGACGACGGGCAACCGCAGCGCCGCGAACCAGCGGTGCGGACAGGCAGCCAGTTCAAAGGGCAGCGGAATCACGTGTCGCCAGGCTTCGGCGCCTTTGCCCAGCCGTCCGGCCAGCGCGCACATCGTCAGAATCGGCGCCGAGAAGGTGCGGTCTTTGCCGTAGCGCGCCATGATGGCCGGTGCGAGTCTGGCCGGTTGGAGGCCGCCGGCGTGTCTTTTCAACCACTGCCCAGCGAGGGTGATGAGGTCGCGGTATTTTTCATTCGTGACCGGCACCGCGCCAAAGGCGGCCCAGCCCAGCGCCGTGGTGCTGAGGTTGCTCAGGCTCTGCGTCGTGTCGCCCCAACCGCCGTCGGCGTTGACGTTGTGTGCCAGCCAGTGGAGGCCGCTCTCGATGGCCGACTGCCGATGGCCGCTTGCCGGTCCGGCGACGTGCGACTCCTGCTGCACGATGGCCAGCGCGCCGACGGCAGTGGCGGTGGCCAGGGCGCTGCTGGAAAGTTCGCCAATCCAATGACCCCGGGGGTCGCGCGCCGCCAGCAACTCGTGCCGGGCCGTGGCCAGCGATGCTTCCAGACGGGGGAGAAGGTGCGCGAAACTCAAACGCAGGGGATCCTATTCCGCCTTCGACGAAACCGAAACGGTGTCGTGCCGTTTTCGCTCCGGCAGGATGGCGCAGGCTTCCTTGCAACCGAAGAGCCGGCTGAGCAGGTAACGGTTGCGGGCAACCCAATTGTAAATTTTTTCCGCCAGCCAGATCACGCCCGGAATCCAGAACACCAGCGCCAGGGGCACCAGCAGCGGCATTCGCATCCCGACGTGGCGGAGGCAGCGCGCGCCGCGAAAAATTTTCCCATCCTTCGTCACGCAATGGATGGCTTCCAACAGGTCCTCGCGCCGCAAGCCCGGAGCGACCTGGACGGCGCGGGGATCGGACATCGGCAGCAAGCTCACCATGTTGCACCAGTCCAGCCAGCTCAGGACGCGCATCTGGAAGGTGCACATCGGGCACTGGTCGTCATACAAAACAATGTTGTTGGCGCTCATACAATCCTGGCGAACCACTCCAATCTACACGGTAGAGGGCGCGCCCGTCAAACGAAGGGAATTTGGAAAATATTGCTGCCATCCATGTCCGAACCGTGTTTCATCTGTGGCCGAATCAATTGCTCAACCTCCTGACCAACCTGTTTCCCCTCTGGGTGCTGCTCGGCAGCGCGCTGGCGCTGTTCTGGCCGGCGTGGTTCACGTGGTTCACGCCCTATATCGTGCCCGGCCTCGCGGTCATCATGCTTGGCATGGGCATCACGCTCAGTTTCGATGACTTCAAAGGGGTGTGGAATATGCCGCGCGCGGTCGCCGCCGGTTTTTTGGCGCAATATGTCATCATGCCCTTCTTGGGCTGGAGCGTGGCGCATCTGCTGAAGCTGCCGACGCCCTTTGCCGTGGGGCTGATTTTGGTGGCGTGTTGTCCGGGTGGCACGGCGTCGAATGTGGTCACCTACCTGGCCAAAGCCCACGTGGCGCTGTCGGTGTTGATGACGATGTGTTCGACCTTCGGGGCGATCGTAATGACACCGCTGCTGACCAAGTGGCTCGCCGGCACGCTGGTGCCGGTGGATGCGTGGGGCCTTTTTTTCAGCACTGTGCAGGTGGTGCTGCTGCCCGTGATCGCCGGGTTGGCCTTGCATCATCTCTCCCCGCGCATGGTCAAGGCGGTGCTGCCGGTGGCGCCACTCGTGTCGGTCGTCACCATCTCTTTGATTTGCGCGAGCATCATCGGCCAGAGCGCGGCGGCCATCAAACAATCCGGCGCGATTTTGTTGCTGGCGGTTTTTCTGTTGCACGCGGGCGGGTTCTGGCTCGGTTATCTGTTCGCCAAAGTATTCGGCTACGACCAGATCATCCGCCGCACGATTTCCATCGAGGTCGGGATGCAGAACTCCGGCCTTGGGGTGGTGCTGGCCAAAAAACATTTCGCCGATCCTGCCACGGGCATTTCGCTGGCCGCCGTGCCGTGCGCCATCTCCAGCGTGTTTCATTCGGTCATCGGCAGCCTGCTGGCGGGGGTCTGGCGGCTGCGTCCGCCGAAACTTGCCCGGACGGACGGTCGTGCGCCGGTCCGCAGCGCACGCCCCGCACTCGACCACGAGCTTCAACCGCCAGCTCCTTGAGCGTCAGTTTTTCTCGAAATCGCGAAAGATCGGCGCCGCATCCACGAATGCCGCGCATTTTCTTGACTTACAGCGATTTTCTGGCTGAATGATTGGATTCGATGACCAAACGGATGCCAGGTCGTGTTCGGAATCTTTTTCGGAAGCCGTAAACCCAACCTCGCGGAGTAAATATGCGTAAAACCATCAGTCCCCTTGTTGTTGTCTTCGTCATTTCATTTCTGGCGCCGCAGCATTCGCCCGCCCAATCCACGGCTGATCGGGGCGGCCTGGCGCTGTCGCAAAGGCCTCTCGCCTCCAAAGCGATCGGTAAATTGGACGTCGTGGTCAAGCTGGCCGACGCTCCACTGGTGCAGGCCAACGGCGCCAATTACAAAAAAACGGGCGGCCTGCTCAGCCACGGCCAACAGATCACCTATGTCCGCAATTTGAACGACAAACAAAATGCGTTGCTGGCACAAATCCGCCAGCTCGGCGGCGTGGAGACCGGCCGCCTGACCAAGGCACTCAACGCCGTGGTCGTTTCCATTGATGCCGCCAAACTCAACGACCTGGCGGGCTTGAGTGGCGTCGTTTCCGTGCGGCCCGTCGTGCATCATCAACTTGATCTGAGCGAAACGGTCCCGTACATCGGTGCCGCCGCCGTACAGGCGGCGGGCGTGGACGGCACGGGCGTGCGGGTGGCGGTGATTGATTCCGGCATTGACTACACGCATCGCAACCTGGGCGGGTCAGGAACACTGGCGGCCTATGAAGCGGCCCATGGGACCGGTGCTACGAACGATCTTCGTCACCAAACTCTCGACGGGCTTTTCCCGACCGCCAAAGTCGTGGGCGGGTACGATTTCGTCGGCGAAATCTGGCCGTTCGGAGGCCGTTCCGAAGACCCCGACCCGATTGATTTCCAGGGCCACGGCACCCATGTGGCCGACATCATCGGCGGCCGCAGCCTGGATGGGTTGCACAAGGGCGTGGCGCCCGGCTGCAGCCTGCTGGCGATCCGGGCTTGCAGCGCGGTCTCCTCATCGTGCAACGGCCTCTCTTTGCTCAAAGCGATGGATTTCGCCCTCGACCCGAACAACGATGGCGACATCTCCGACGCCGTGGATGTGATTAACCTGTCGCTCGGTTCTTCCTACGGGCAAAAGGAGGATGATTTAAGCGAAGCCTGCGCCAACGCCGTGCGTGCCGGCGTGGTGGTGGTTTGTGCGGCCGGCAACAGCGCCGACAGGCCGTACATCCTCGGCTCGCCCAGCTCGACGCCGGAGGTCATCAGCGTCGCGCAGACCCAGGTGCCGAGCGCGTTGAAGTATCCCTTGAACGTCAACTCGCCGGCGAGTATCGCCGGCACTTATGGAAACACAGAAACAGTCGGTTGGGCGCCCATCGGGGCCGGCTTCACCGGCGACGTGGTCTTCGTCGGGCGCGGCTGTCCGGGCGACACTTATCTCGAAACCAACGTGGCGGGCAAAGTGGTGCTGATTGACCGCGGCACCTGCGCGGTCAGCCTCAAGGTTGATCGCGCAGCCAAGGCGGGCGCCATCGGTGTCTTGATCGGGCTGGTCGCCCCCGGCGATCCCATTTCGTTTGGTTTCGGCGGCGGCACAACGTTCGTGCCCACGCTGGTGATCACCAAGGCTGACGCGGACCTCATCAAGGCGAACATCGGAGCGCCCGTCAACGTCACCGTCTCACCCGCCCAAACAACTCCGCTGGTCCAAAGCATGGTCAGCTCTTCCGCGCGCGGGCCGAGCTACAGTTTCAACGCCATCAAGCCGGATATCGGCGCGCCGGGCGCTTCCGTTTCCGCAGAAGTTGGCACCGGCGCCGGCGAGACTGCTTTCGGCGGCACCTCTGGCGCTGCGCCGATGGTTTCCGGTGCCGCCGCGCTGCTGCTGCAGGCTTATCCGAACCGCAACCCGGCGGAAATCAAGGCGCTCATGATGAACACGGCTGAAGTGAACATCCAGACCGACCCCGCCAAGCAGCCCGGTGTACTCGCGCCCATCACCCGCATCGGTGGCGGCGAAGTGCGCGTGGACCGCGCCGTCCACAGCACCACGGCGGCCTGGGATGTGGACGCGCAATCCGGCAGCCTCTCCTTTGGCTACCAGGCGGTGAACCAGCCGACTTCGATTAAAAAGCGTGTGAATATCCGCAACTACAGCAACCGGCCGCGGACTTATTCGATCACTCCAGCATTCCGGTATGCCGACGACGCCGCGAGCGGGGCGGTCACCCTGAGCGCGCCGGGCAACGTGTCGGTCGCCGCCAACGGCAGCCGGATTTTCGAAGTAGAATTGACTGTGGATTCCAGCAAGCTGCCGACTTGGAACCTCAACGGCGGCAGCCAGGGTGGCAACGGCGCCCTGCTGCAAGGTGTGGAGTTCGACGGCTACCTCAACATTGCGGACGCCTCGGACAACATTCACCTCGCCTGGCAAATCCTGCCGCACAAAGCCGCCGCGGTCACCGCCGAACCGTTGAGTGTCAACTTGACTTCCGCCAACCACAATCTCCTCCTGAAGAACACCACGGGCGCCAGAAGCGGACGGGTGGAGGTCTTCTCACTCACGGGCAGCAGCCCCCGGATCAACCAGAGATTTCTGCCCGGCACGGGTGATAATTTCGCCGTGGTGGACATGCGCTACGTCGGCGTGCGGCAGAACGGTTCGACCCTCCAGTTTGCCGTCAACACGTTTGGCGAACGGTCGCACCCCGTTTACCCCGCGGAGTTCGACATCTACATTGACGTGGACCGCGATGGCTTTTATGACTTCGTTCTTTACAACAGCGAACTGAACGGCTTTGCCGCCACGGGCCAGACTATCGTGAATGTTCTGAACTTGAACACGTTCGGCGGGGCGGCATTCTTCTTCGCGGACGCCGACCTGGACTCAGCCAACGTCATCATGTCAGCGCCGATGTCCGCGCTTGGACTGACGTCCAGCTCGAAGTTCGACTTCGCCGTTTTGGCCGGCGACAATTACTTCACCGGCAACATCACCGACGCCATCGTGGGGATGACCTATTCTCCGGGCACCCCGCGCTTCATCGGCACGGGCGTCCCGGCGACGGGCGTGCCGGCCGGCGGCAGCAGCGTGTTGACCCTCCAGGCCGTGCCGGGCGGCGACGCGGCCTCGCCCTCGCAAACCGGCCTGCTGTTGCTGTATCGCGACGCGAAACCCAAGGCTGAGGCCGACGCGATCACGGTGATACCGTAAGCAGCCGGGCGTTTCAATCCTCCACCTCCGCCAGCAATGGCGGAGGTTTTTATTTTCTTTCGTAGATTTGATATTGAATTGAGATCAATACAACATTAACGATTGGCAATCATCCGGCCCCTCACTCCGGCCCTCTCCCCTTACGAAGGGGAGAGATTCCATGAATCGAAGTTCACGAATTGTGCCCCTGAACCGGACGGAGCCTTCGCCCGCGCGTCAGCGTTTGGAGTGCGCCGACGCGAGTCGGCGCTATTGATGACGTGGAAAGCGCCGGCTGGGGCCGGCGCACTCCAAACGCTTCGCGACTTCGATCACCCGCTTCCTTGCCGCATCGTTGCGCA
>CAZIFU010000019.1:0-7590 GCA_964539075.1 uncultured Verrucomicrobiota bacterium
CGACCACGCCGCCACGGTGTTTGAGGACGTGTGCCGCGCGCGTTTTCCCGGCGCGCAGCGGTATTGGGAAAGCAACGTCGAACTGGACCTGGTCGCGCCCGACCCGGACGACGCGAAGCGACTGCTCGTGGCCGAAGTGAAGTGGCGTCGCCTGACCGTCGCGGAGCGGAAGAACGTGCTGCGCCAGCTTGAAAGCAAATGGGCGCACTGTTCCCTGCGCGCCCGCCATCCCAGGGTCCGCTTCGAAGTGCTCGACGCCACTGTGCTGGGCGTCTGAGTGGCGAATTGGAGCGCGGACTTCAGTCCGCTTCAACGCGCAGCAAGCGGAAGCGTCTCGAATAATCTGTGGCCGTTGTTTCATTCGTTCGTTGATGCGGGATAAATCCCGCGCTCCGGTTTCGTCATTTCACTTTCTCGAAGTCCGGCAGAATCCACGTCCGATTGAAGTGCGCTTCGGTGGGGCCGTAGAGGCGGAAGTAGGGAAATCACGCTTTGCCGGCCACGGTGGACACCCAGTTCTTCTCGAACCCTTTCGGCGCTTTCGGGCCGAAATACAGGTCCAACGAGCGCGGTAGCGATGAGGTTGTGGCCGCGTTTGGTTTTCATGATCTTGTTTTGGCGGATTTGAACAGCCGCCTTCGCGAAGACGCTTCGGCGAGCCAAGGGAGGAAACGGAGGCAACGGAGAGTTTGAGGGCGTCATCGCGTGATCAGCGGTTGAGTGGCAGGAAGGCAATGCCCCTGGGAATGATCCCGTTGACGATTTGGGGCGCGTGTGGGACAATCCCACCATGATCGTAACGCTTGATGATAAACGCCGCGTGAGCATTCCCGCCGCGCTGGCGCCAGCCACGCCCGGCGACCAGTTCGACGCCAGCTTCGACGCGGAGGACGACGTCGTGACCCTGCGCCGCGTCAAACGGAAGTCGGACTGGCTGGCGGTCTGGAAGCAATGTCCGGTGCCGATGGATGACCTTCCGCCGCGCAGCCGCGAGTTGCCCAAGAAGCTCAAGCTATGAGCTGGCTGTTGGACGCCGACGTGCTCTGCCAGCCGGTGAAGACGCACGGTGAGCGCGCCGTCATTGAGTGGCTGGAGCGGGAACAGGACGAGTGCTACACCAGCGCTATTGTCATCGCCCAGGTCGCCTATTGGATTCGCACGAAGGAAGGGCGCACGCGGACTCGACTGCAACAATGGTTGCGCCGGAGTGTGGAGGCGATGGAAGGACGAATCCTCAGCTTCAACGTGGCGACCGCTCACGTTTGGGCCGACCAGAAATTTCTGTTGGAGCAGGCCGGCCAGCCGATGCCGGTTGAGGACGGCTTTATCGCCGCCACCGCCCGCCGGCACGACCTGACGATTGTGACCGGCAACGACAAACATTTCCGACGGCCGGGGTTGAAGGTGTTCAATCCGTTCACTGAATTGCCCGCGACGGATTGAGCGCGTCCGCAACCTGGCGAAGGCGGGTCGCATCGGAGCGCGGACTTCCGTCCGCGGCAACGCGCGGATCGCACCAGCACCCCGCATTTCTTGATCGTGTCTTTTCACGGTTTCTGTTTTCTACTTTCTGCTTTCCGCTTTCCGCCGACTGGTTACTGGTTTCTGGTTACTGAGTACGCTGGTGAAGTCGCGGGCCGCCCACTCGGACAGCCCGCGTGTTTCACAATCGAATCATTTCACCAGCTCGATGCTCGGCAGCGCCCAGCTCTTGTCGAAGTAGGCTTCGGTCGGCGCGTAGAAGCGGAACAGGGTGAACCAGCCCCGGCCAGGCACGGTCGGAATCCAGTTCTTCTCGAAACCCTTGGGAGCCTTCGGCCCCATGTAGATGTCCGCCGACCCGTCCGCATTCTTGATCAGGTCCATCCGCGAGGAGCGGTCGGCGATCAGTTCCTTGGTGACGATGAAGCTGCGGGTGTCCACGTCGTAGAGCGTGACCGACCAGAACTGTTTGGCGGGCGCATTGGGCGGCACATGCAGGCGATAGTTCTTGCCGCCATCGAAACGGCTGCCGTCGGCCGCCAGTTCGTAGGCGCCCAGATAGGCGGACCCGATGCCGGGGGTCTTGCTCACCATTCCCTTGGTCGTGGTCACTGCTTCATAGAAATAGTCGGTGCGCTCGTCCAGTTGGGTGAAAAACTCCGCCTCCTGGCTCGGGTCGAACATGATGACGTATTGCCAGTTCGAATCCGGGCGGTAGCGGGAGCCTTCGATGCGCTTGTCGAAGCTGATGGCCATCGCCATGGATTCGCCGACGAAGGTCGCCTCCTCCAGCAGCTTCTTCTGGCGGGCATCCGGCTTGAAGGGCTTGGCCTTCTCGATGCCGAGCGGCGCGAGCATGGCCATGAAGAAACGGTCGCGCTCGGCGACGGGCTCACGATTGAGGATGTCGGCCAGACGTTCCCAATACGCGAGTCCGCGCGGCGGGACTTGGCTCCACTTGCGACCCTCGGGTTTCAGGAACCGGGTGGCCGGAGGATTGTCCCGCTGGGCATACGGGTAGAGGCGCAGTGTCTTGATCCACGCATCCGCTGCGGCAGGGTCTGGATGGAGCGCGCGATGACCCGACGAAAATATTGAACGTCGGCGACCGGAAGACCCGATAACCGTCGGCTTTGATGTCGGGTGAGCCGGGCGGCAAGATCAGGTATTTCGCGCCCTCACCCTTGTCCGGCCCGGCAAAACCGGTGTCGGTGGTCGGCCGTTGCCAGAAGTCGAGCACGCCGCCGCCGCTGGGGCCGACCGGCACTTCGACGACCAAGGGGCCGGTCTTGGACAGATCGGGAAAGGCAAGGATGTAAGGCGTGCTGGCGTTGGGTGTCAGAACGCCGAGCTTGTCCTCGACGGAGAGGTAGAGAACGTAATCCAGATCGCCCGCGCCCAGACTCTTGGCGACCGAAGCCTGCCACTCGGCAAAGCCAACGATCGGCAAGCCCCAGATGTAGGCCTGGCAGGCTCGTTGGAAGTCGAGCTCATCATAGAGCTTCGTGACAGCGGCCTTCGAAGGAAAGCCCTGGTCCAGTTCGATGCGACCGATGCGGGTGTCCCGCGAGGTCTGCAGGGGGGACGCCGTCTGCGCGTGTGCGCCGGTGGCTGCGACTGCCAGCGCGCAAGTGAGCGCGACGGTGAGGAGTTGGGGAGTTTTCATTTTCATAATTGTGTTCTTTCTGCGGTTAATCATTTTCAAAAGGCGGCGAGGCGTTGGATGACCCAGAACATCGCGACGCTGCCGATGGCATAGGGAGGAACGCGCCATGCCCACGCCGGTTGCGACACCCCGATACGCCGCGTGACTTGCCGCGCGAGTCCAATGATGGCGAAGACGGACGCGATGAACAAAAGTTGTCCGAGCTCAACGCCGACGTTGAAGAAGATCAGCGCGCCGGGAATCGCTGATTGCGGCAAGCCGACATCGTTTAACGCGCTGGCGAAGCCGAAGCCGTGCAGCAAGCCGAAGGTGAACGCGACAACCCAGGGAAATCTCTCCGTCAGACCGGCGCGACCCTGGCGGCTGTGTATGATCTCCGCCGCCACGAACACGATGCTCAACGCGATGGCGGCTTCGACGGGCCGCCCCGGCACATGCACGAATCCGAGCGTCGCGCCCGCGAGCGTGAGGCTGTGCGCGACGGTGAACGCCGTGACGGTCGCGATGAGCCGGCGCGTGCCTTTCACCAGAATCAACAGCGCAAGGACGAACAGCAAATGGTCAATGCCGAGAAGAATATGTTCGACGCCCAGTTTTAGATAAGTCGCCGCCACCTGCATCGCGCGCGGCGCGGCTGCGACGACAAACGACGGAGCGGACGGCGTGAGCCGTGTGACTTGCGTGGTGCCGTCGAGACGTTCCAGACGCACGAGCACGTCGGTCATCGTCGAAGCCAGGCCGGCGATGTGAATCGTGCCGCCGGCCAATCCGCCCACGCACTTCACGGTCCAGCGTTCGGTGTAGGCGTTGTTGACCATCGTCGCGCGCGGCTCGGTGGCGTTCGTGCAGCCCGCCGGAAGTTCCACGTAAAGTCCGAGGCGCAGGTTGTCGCCGCGTCCCGGCACTTTCCAAAGCGCAGCGTAAGTTTCCGGTGCGGTCTGGCGCAGTTCGAGATACGCGGGGCGCACCTCATGCGCGGAAACGCTCGATGAACCGAGAGCGAACAATAGCGCCCCCGTAGCAGCCGACGTGAGGAGGCTCAAACATTTTTCCATGCGACGGGAGTGAATGAGCCTCCTCACGTCGGCTGCTACACGATTTAGGGTGGAAAGCATTCGGTTCATTTCGCCTCTGCCAGTTTCTTCGGCACCTTCGCCGGCTCCAGGCCCTCGATGGTCACGGTGTAACGCTTGAGCAATTCCGCGTAAAACTTTGCGTTTGCTTCCAGCCGCCGGGCATTCGCCCACTCGCGACGCACCACGTCGCGCACGTCCGCCAACCCGGGCGCGCGACCTTCCGTGCGTTCGCTGACCAACACCAGATGCACGCCGTAACCGGACTCAATCGGCCCCTGCCATTGGCCGGGCTTGATGCCACCCAACGCCGCCGCGAATGGCTCGCCGAACTGTTTCGCGACTTCGCCCGCTGGCACCGCGCTGAATTTATTCTCCAGCAAAAACGAATCGCCCAACGCCGAGACATCCGCCTTGCCACCGGCCTGCTGCAACTGCGCCAGCACTTGCGCGGCGTCGCGGGCGAGATTGTCGCCGTGCTTGGCGGGATTGAGATACACCTGGCTGAACGTGAACCGCGGCTCGACGTGAAATGAATCGGGGTGCGCCTGCAAATAGGCATTCAACTCGGCGTCGGTCGGCTCGGTTTGGGCGGCGATGTCATCGGAAACGAACTCCAGTTTTTGCCGCAGGCGGCGGCGGATGACGGTGTCGTCCTTGTCCAATCCCAGCGCGATGGCTTCGCGCGTCGCGATTTCCTCGCGCACCCAGTCGTCCACCAGGCCCTTGATTTCCGCGTCGGTGGGCGGCCGCTGCCAGGTCTTCGCAAAGCCGGCCGCCAGATGCTCGACGTGCCCCACGGTCACGACAATCTTCCCCGGCGCACTGCTGCTGCCGGGTTTGGAAATCAGGCCGTAGGCGATGAACAGCCCCGCCCCCAGCAGGAGGAAGTGGAACAAAGGTTCTTTCAGGATTCGTTTCATGGCATCAAGCAGGGCACCACCTGCCGGCTGTGGCGGCGGTAGATTTTGAAATCGGCATCGGTGGTGAGCACCACGGGGTCAGGCAGCGTTTCACTCATGCGCACCAGACAGGCATCGGCCAGGCTCATGGGCACGTCGGCGTATTTGTCCATCAAGTCAAGAACCGGCGCGAGTTGATCGCCCAGATCAAACGCGAGCACGACCGCTCCATGCCGCAACAAATCCTTCAGCTTCGGCGCGCCCCTCTCGCCGAGCAGATGGAATGTCTCCGTCACGGCTGCCTCGCAGGTAAGCCAGGGCCAGGGCAACGTGTCGGTTTGCACGGCGATCCAGTCATGATGCTGATCGTCGCGGCTGAGCAGCGCCACGAGGGCGGAGCTATCGGCGATGTAGTTTCTTGGCACGGATCAACAAGGGCAGGTATTTCTTCTTGTTACTGGCAAGGTCGGCTGGCAAGCCTTCGACCGAGCCGATGAGGTCGCCCAACAATTCCCGCATGGTGCCACGCTTGCCGGCCGGGCGTTGCGGCTGGCTCAAGCGCTCCCGCACCACGTCGGATTTTGACACGCGGCGCGCCTGCGACTCGTGTTCGATCTCCGTGACGAGGGAATCGGGCAATCGAATGGTTAAAGTTTTCATGCGGCGAACGTAAGACGAATGCGGCAGTCGTGCAAGACGATTGTTTTCACGTGGCCAGTGGCGAGTGGCAAGGGAGGAATGGTTTGAGGAGAGAGGAAACGCTCGCCCTCACCCCCCACCCTCTCCCCCGGGGAGAGGGAACAGCCGGCGACGCGTTCTGAATACTCCGATGCCTTTCTCGCTCTCGCCGTCTCTCGACAGTTCGTTGCCAAGAACGAACGACCACCCATCGCGTCCGCCACGCCAAAACGCGGCAAACGATTCTCCCTCTCCTGGGGGCTGAGCATTACCCACATTTTTCTGCATATTATTTTCACTTTATACTTGTACATCAACAGGTTGTGTATTTATTGGAGCGATGCCTACGACATCTTGTGCATCGACTGCATCCAATCCGGTCCCCACCGCCGCCGACTGGGCCATCAACGAATTCGCCCATGCCCAGTTGGGTGATGAGCGGCGGACCCAACGCCTGACCATGATCGCCACAGCCTTCGCCCAACAGCCAACGGCGTCCATCCCGCAAGCCTGTGGTGACTGGGCGGACGTGAAAGCTGCCTACCGTTTCTTTGAAAACGACGCCATCCAAGCCCACGCCATTCGCCAGGCCCATCACCAGTCCACCCTCCGACGGGTGCAAGCCCACGCCGTGGTCCTGGCCGTGCAAGACACCACGACGCTCAATTATTCCACCCATCCCCAGACCCAGGGCCTGGGCTCCATCGGGTCGCACAGTCCCAAGACCATTGGCCTGATTCTGCACTCCACGCTGGCCGTGACGCCCGCGGGCACGCCCCTGGGATTTCTGCACAGTAGTGTGCGCGCTCGCCAAAAGGCGCGCGGGCAGGCGGCCACACGCCATCGCCGCAAACTGGCCGACAAGGAGAGCGTCAAGTGGGTCGACAGTCTGAGGGCCTGCCAGCAACTGGCCGGGCAGTGTTCGCAGACGATGCTGGTCAACGTCGCGGATCGCGAAGGCGATCTCTATGAACTCTTCGCCCAGGCCCTGGCGCCCACGACGGGCCCCTGCGTGCATCTGCTTGTCCGCAGCCGCCATGACCGGCCGCTGGCCGATTCGACGCGTGGGTTGTGGAGGAAAGTCCGCCAAGAGCCCGTGGCCGCAACGTTGGAGATCCGGGTGGGTCGTCGCGGGCAACAACCGGGTCGGCTGGCCACGCTGGCGATTCGATTTGCCGAGGTCATCCTGGAACCCCCTGGCCGCCTGGCTGGGCTCGGTCCGTTGCGTGCGTGGATGGTCGAAGCTTGGGAACCCCGCCCGCCCAAAGGCGCTCAACCGATTCTGTGGCGACTCTTGACCACCGTACCGGTGACCTCGGCCAAGGAAGCCATTGAACGCGTCGAGTGGTACGCCCAGCGCTGGCAGATCGAAGTCATCCACAAAGTGCTCAAGAGCGGCTGCCGGATCGAGCAACGTCAGTTGGAGAGGGCCGAGCGCTTGGATCGGGTGCTCGCCGTGGATCAGGTCGTTGCTTGGCGGATGCTGGCGCTGTGCAAAGCAGCGCGCGAGCAACCTGACGCCACCGCCAGCACCTGGTTGAGCCAAGCCGAGTGGGAGGCCTTGTGGTGTCAGATCCATCGCCGCATCGATCCGCCCAAGAAAGCGCCGACCGTGCGGGAGGCCGTACGGTGGATTGCTCGGCTCGGCGGATTTCTGGCTCGACGAGGCGATGGCGAGCCCGGCCCGATAACTCTTTGGCGCGGCCTTCATCGACTGAACGATCTCACCGTCATGTACCAGTTGTGTCATCGCAAACTCAGGAGGCAAAAATGTGGGTAATGCTCAGCC
>CAZIFU010000020.1:0-2105 GCA_964539075.1 uncultured Verrucomicrobiota bacterium
GAGGTGTATCGGTTGTTGAAAGAGGGTATCCCCGTTTCCGTGATGGAGAGAGCTTCGACACCTCACCCCGGCCCTCTCCCCGGTCGAGGCGGAGAGGGTGGCGGCGCGCTGGGGACAGCACGCCCTGCCAAGGGAGGACAGACCACTGTCCGGGTGAGGGTGATTGATTGGGAGCAGCCGGCGAACAATGATTTTCTGCTGGTCAGCCAGTTTAGTGTGACCGGCGCGCTCTACACCTGCCGCCCGGATTTGGTCGGCTTCGTCAACGGCCTGCCGCTGGTGGTCATCGAGTTGAAGAAGCCCGGCGTGCCCGCGCGCGCGGCGTTCGACGAAAATCTGACGCACTACAAGGCGGAAATTCCGCAGCTCTTTTGGTTCAACGCGCTGCTCATCGCCTCGAACGGCACGGACAGCCGCGTCGGCTCGCTCACGGCGGATTGGGAGCGGTTCTTCGAGGTCCGAGCCGGACTGGCACTCAACGCATCGAGCGCGAGGACGAGCCGCGCTGGGTGTCGCTGGAGGTGATGCTGCGCGGAACGTGCGACCGGGCGCGGCTGCTCGACTTGGTGGAGAATTTCACGCTGTTCTCAGAGCACAAGGCCGGGCTGGCCAAGATTGTTGGTCAGAACCATCAGGTTCTCGGAGTGAACAACACCCTCGCCTCAATGCTCGTCGCGCGGGAGCTTGGCCACGGGCGCGGCGGCGTGGTCTGGCAAACCCAAGGTTCGGGAAAGTCCTACTCCATGGTGTTCTTCGCTCAGAAGGTGCTGCGCAAAGTTCCGGGGAACTGGACGTTCGTGATCGGGACTGACCGCGTGGAACTGGACAACCAGATTGCCAAGACGTTCAAGGCCACTGGCGCGGTGAGCGAAGCCGAGGGCGACCAATGCCATGCTGCGAGCGGCGCGCATCTGCGGGAGTTGCTGCGCGGAAATCATCGCTACGTCTTCACGCTCATCCATAAGTTCCGTCCTGAAAAGCTTCTTCTTCTCCCTGCGAAGAATGAGCGGGGAGAGGATCGAGAAGAGGGGCGGGCTGAGATTTCCCCTCTCTCCGGCTCTTTCCCCGCTCGTGCCTCGCGGGGCGAGAGGGAAAACGGTGTGATGCCCGTGCTCTGCGAACGGGCGGACGTGATTGTCCTGGCCGACGAGGCACACCGCAGCCAATACGACACGCTGGCGTTGAACATGCGCGCCGCGTTGCCCAAGGCGCTGTTCCTCGCGTTCACCGGCACGCCGCTCATCGCCGGCGAGGAACGCACCAAGGACGTGTTCGGCGATTACGTTTCCATCTACGACTTCCAGCAATCCGTCGAGGACGGCGCGACCGTGCCACTTGCTCGCGTTGGAAGTCGGCGGAATCCTCACGGGCGACACGCTCACGCTGCCCGCCGGCGCGGCCAACACCGATCAGCCCGGCGAGACCACGCTGAGCCGGCCGGTGGCCGCGGGGGAAGACGTGCGCTGGATCGTGGTCAGTGGGCCCGGCGTTGACGAGGTCGCGTGGCACGTGGCGTTGAGCCTCACATTGGAATGACCCAAGCGGAGACAACTCACGCCTAAGTTGCCGGGGTTGCCGCTGTGGCGGTCTGATCGTCAGCAACCCCCGCCCCCGATGCGCCGCTGACGGAGGGGCGCGCCCGTCCTCCATCTGTTTCCGATTGCCTATCTTCATTTTCGGCCTACGATGCGCCCACGGTTCACCTCGGGAAAAATGGATTATGCTCTGGATTGCCCCATCCGAAAAAGACACCGACAACGCCGCGCTCGAAAAACGCCTCTGGGACGCCGCCGACCAGTTCCGCGCCAACTCCGGCCTCAAGTCCCAGGAATACTCCGCCCCCGTCCTCGGCCTCATCTTCCTGCGCTTCGCCGAAGTCCGCTTCGCCGCCCAGCGCGCCAAATTATCATCTCCCTCGCCCCTCGGAGGGGAGAGGGCCGGGGTGAGGGGTGAAGTGCCAACGCCCCGCGTGTCCCGTCGTAGCTCGCGCGTGGATGAACCCGCCGCCTATCACGCCGAGGGCATCCTCTATCTGCCCGCCGAGGCTCGGTTCGATTACCTGCTCAACCGCCCCGAAGCCGAGAACATCGGCGCGAAGGTCAATG
>CAZIFU010000021.1:0-28676 GCA_964539075.1 uncultured Verrucomicrobiota bacterium
AAGTAGTGACGGAGATGAAGGCCGCCGGCATCGAGCGCGGCATCGCGGTCTTCACTGGCCGGCACGAAATCGACCGCGCGACGTGCGTCGGCATCAAGCAGCTGGGCTGGGTGCTGGGCAAGTATCAGATGCCCACAGGCAACCTCTTTCAGGTTGCCAGCAAGCGCCATTGGCCGGCCGGCCTGCTGACCGGGAAGTTCGCGCCCGAACAATTCCTCGCCGCCAGCAACCGCAAAGCCTGGGATCGGGTCTGCGCCAAGCAGGTGCTGCATAAAGGGGTCAGTTCTTGATATTGACACATGAGGCGGCGTACATCACTCTTGCGGCATGGCCCGCAAGTTGAGAGTCGAGTATCCCGGTGCGGTTTATCACGTCATGAATCGCGGCGACCGGCGTGAGCTGATCTTCATGGATGATGCGGATCGTCAGCGCTTCGTCGAGACGCTGGGCGAGGCTTGCGCCAAAACGGGCTGGCTCCACGCTGCGCTGGATTTCAAATTGCCGATCGCAGATTGCAGATCGCGGATTTCTGCTCTCTGCTTTCCCAATTTCTGCTTTTCTCTGCGTCTTTGCGTCTTTGCGTTGAAAGTCTTCTGCATGGTTACGGCCAGGCGGGCAGGAGAATCTGCCGGCGTTGCCGCGGGGGCAGTTCATCGCGTGGAACGAGCAGAGCGGCGGCGCGCTGCGGGGGAGGGTGTTTTAATCAAAGCCACCGCTGGATTTCGGACGCGGACAAGCCCTTGCACTCCGCCTCCAAAAGCAGAAGCTTTCGCGCAATCCAGCCGATGTCCCGTTGACGGCCTTTGGGCACAATCGCCACACCTGGATTTGGCCCGCCTTGCCGGGAGAGGAGGCCAAGGTCACCCAGCAGCGTGTTGCGGTCATCGGTCACCACGACCCATTTTTCCCCGCCCGCCAGCCGCAACCAGGGCACGTCGCTTTGGTTGTGTTGATCCACCAAGGACCCGCCGTGCCACTGGCGAAGATGGAGAATTTCCGCGCGTCCCCCCAGCCGGCGGAACGAGGCAAGCAAATCCTCGCTCAAGTTGGCGTCAATCAGCAGCTTCATGGAGCCGCTTCAGTCCGGGCAGCACCCGCCGGGCCTGGTCAAAGTCAATGGAGTCGTTGGCTCCGATCAGCGCGGTGATTTCCGTTTCATGCTTGCGCGCGTAACCCTCGGCACAGGCCAGCGCATCCTCCGTCAGCCGGAAATATTTTTTCAGCCGCCCGCTCCAGCCCAACTCGCGGGCCAGCGCGGCCACATGCCAGACCGCCAACCGCGTGCCGCGGATCACCGCGAACCGTCCTGACGAGTTGGAACGGAACTCCAGGCACGGAAACTCCTCCAGGTCCAATCGCTCCAACGTCCACCGCTTGGCCAGTTCGGATTCCGACAAGCGCAACGCGGCGGCGCGCCGCGCGAACTTCGGGCTTTCGTCCGCCGGCAGTGTGAAATAAACGGGCCGATTACGCTCCAGCGTTTTCATACCCTCAATCTTGCATTGCAAGCAATGCAATGCAACTCCGGAAAAGGCTTTTTTCCTTCCTCCAAGTGACCCATCCTGTTCCGGTCGCGACTTCGGGGGAGGTGTTTGAATAATTCCAATCGCGGCAGACGCCCTCGGAGGCCGGGAGGAACCGGCACCCAGGGCGGACACCGCCACAAAGGGGTTCTGTTCTTGATTTTGACATCTTAAGCGGCGCGGGCCACTCTCCCATCATGGCCCGCAAGCTGACAGTCGAGTTTTTCGGCGCGTTTTGCGCCGTTGCTGCGGTGTTGTGCGCGGGCGTGTTCCTGTTGGCGGCGGCGAAGTCAGCCCAAGCCGCCAAACCGGGGTAGGATTCCTCAACAAAGCCATGTTCAAATGAATCGGCGACATTTCGTTCAAAGGACGGCCCTGGGCTCGGCGGCATTAACCTTGGGCCTTTCAGCCGGCACCCTGGTCGGCGCGGCGGACTCTTATCGCGGATTGAAGATGGGCCTGGCTTCCATTTCCTTCCGCGACTTCACCCTGGATCAGGGCATTGTCATGACCAAGGAACTGGGGGTGAAGGGACTCGCGCTCAGACAGGCTCACCTGCCCTTGAACAGCACGCCAGCGGAGCTGAAGGAAGCGGCGAGGAAGATCAAGGACGCTGGCTTGGAACTCCTGGGTGTCGGCGTGATCAATATGAAGAAGGAGGACGACGTCCGGAGCGCTTTTGATTACGCCAAGGGTGCCAGCGTGCCGACGATTGTGTGCAGCCCGGAACCGGCCTTGCTGGATGCCGTAGAGAAGTGCGCCGTCGAGTATAAAATCCGCATCGCCATCCACAATCACGGTCCCACCGACAAACATTACCCTTCACCGCTGGACGCGCTCAAGCTGGTGAAGGATCGCCATGAACTCATGGGCATCTGTATGGACGTGGGGCACACGGCGCGGAATGGAGAAGACCCCGCGGAGGTCCTCCGGAAATGTTCCCGGCGCCTTTATGACATCCACATGAAGGATGTCACGGAAGCCACGGCCACGGGCAAGGCCTGCGTCGTAGGCCAAGGGGTCATTGACGTTCCGGCGGTGCTCAAGGCGCTGGTGAATTTGAAATTCCCCTACCACGTCGCGCTCGAATACGAGACCGACTGGACTGCGCCGATGCCCGGCATGAAAGCCTCGTTCGAATATATGCGCAAGGTGCTGGCGTGATGATCGATGAAATCACATTCAACCGTGCTTTGCCTCCGCCGCCACGCGGGCCAGCTTCGCTCGAAAAGGGGTCGGTTCTTGATATTGGCACATGAAGCGGCGCGGGCCGCTCACCCGTCATGGCCCGCAAGTTGAGAGTCGAGTATGCCGGCGCGATCTACCATCCGCTTGCGCTGTGAGAAGCACTCAGCGCGACAAGTGTTCATGAACTCCGAAAGCCTTCGCGAGCAGGTCGCGGCGACCGGCGAGCCAATCTTCCGGGACCATGCGGGTCGCCAGTCCCGCGAGTGCGGGATCGAAACCCTCGCCGAAGTGTGCGCCGAGACGGGCTGGCTCCACGCTTCGCTGGATTTCAAATTGCAGATTGCAGATTGCAGATTCCTGACAGCGGCACCTGCCCCAAGTCTGCCAGCAAAGGAGGCCTTTGCACTGCTATCCGTCCAAATCCTCGCGAGCCGCGAGGATTTTTTGGCGCGACCGTTTTTCTTCCTCTCCCCACTCCTGCGTCGTGGGGAGAGGATTGAGGAGAGGGGCCAGCCCAGAAAGACAAACGCGCCTCCTCTCCCCGGCCCTCTCCTCCGATGGAGGAGAGGGAGTCTCTTTGGTTGCGGCTTGGCCGCGTTAAGCCTTTGCACCTTTGCGTCTTTGCGTTGAAAGTCTTCTGCATGGTTACGGCCAAGCGGACAGGAGAATCTGCCGACGTTGCCGCGGGGGCAGTTCATCGCGTGGAACGAGCAGAGCGGCGGCGCGCTGCGGGGGAAGGGGTTTTAGCTGTTGTTCTTCACGAAGGCGCGAATCTCGTTGTGATCGCCGACACACACCAGGCGCGCGTCACCGTCAACCACTCGAAACAAAACCCGCAACTCCAGACCAACGCGAAATTCAAAGAAGGGGCCGAAGGGGCGCAGTCCGATCCCGGAGTGAAGATGCGGACGGCCGAAAACGTCCGGCAGCCGCGCGCCGACCGCCTTGACCTCGTCACGCTCGGCCTCGCTCAACTTGCGGAACCGCCGCGAAAAACTCGGAAGCGAAATCAGCTTCACAAGCCGGCCAATTCGGGGAGGTTGCCCGATTTGTCTTGCGCGCGGATTTGCTTCATCACGTTCTGCGCGCAGCGTTCGACCTCGTCGGGTGTGACCCCGTATTCTTCAAAGGGACTGGTGCTGCCGATGAAGTGATGCCAGGCGGCGTCGTTGAGCGCGGCGGAAATGTCTTTGTATCGCCCGGTGGAAATTTGCGACTGGATGACCTCCGCGACCGGGTCGGCCAGGGTGATGTGTTTGTTAACCATGAGGACATGATCCGCCACAACGTGTAAGAATGCAATGGGATTTCTGAAGGGTTTTTATACTGACCCTGCTTCCGTCCGCAGCGCGACCGTGAGCCGGTCGTTGGAAGGTCTGCAATCAACTCCGAAAGCCTTCGCGTGCAGGCTCCGACTCCGGCGCGAGCAGGTCACGGCGACCGTCTCACGATTGCCAGGCCTCAAGGCTTCTTGAGTTGCTCGAATCGGGCGATGCGCGCCTCGATGTCCCGCACGATGCTCCGGAGTTCACGCAGGTCGCTCGCTTCCAAGTGGGGCTGCAAGCGCTGGAGCAGCGGTTCGACGGCGGGCCGGTGCCGCTGGAGGAGACTTGCGATGTCCGATTCGTAAACTGACACGCGGTCAAACAAGCCCTGCCGGTAGAGGGAAGGCAGCGCGTAGAGCTTGAGCAGAACCAGACCTTCCGGCGTCGCGGTCGAAACATCCAGTTCCGCGAAACGGTGGGTGGTCCCGAATCCTCGCTGCACCTCGGCAAAGAGGGCATTGGCCGTCAGCGACACGTCCACCCGCACGCTGCGAAAGCGGCCCCGGATGAAATATTCGTCCTGCTCCTCAATGGTAATTTCAGGGAGTTGCTTCAATGAAGGCAGCGACATGAGCAGGTCAATGTCTTCCGTGTTTCGCCCCTCGACGTAGCGAAGCATGGCAATGCCGCCCACCAGCAGATAGGGAGTCTCACGTTCCCGGAGCAGTGTGAAAAGTTCGACCACATCGCGGTCGGTCGGAAGCAGATTGGCAGAGGGATTCGGTTTCACGTTGCGGTCCGGCCGTGAGCCGCCTTCCCAAGCATCCGGGCCGCGGAGCATTGCGTTGCGGACGATTTGCGCAATCCGGCGAAGGCTGGCACCTGGGGCGATGGTCACATTCATAACAACGGTTTGATTATGGCATATTCCATCGGAGAACGGAATGGCGAATTTGTGAAAGGGGGTCTTGATATTGACACATGAAGCGGCGCGGGCACTCTTCCGTCATGGCCCTCAAGCTGGGAGTCGGGTATCCCGGCGCGAGCTGCCATCCGCTTGCGCTGTGAGAGCTTCCAGCGCGACAAGTGTCATGAACTCCGACCAGTCGGGGTCGGCGCGAGCTGATCTTCCAGGACGCTGCGGGGGAAGGTTTTTTAGCGAATGGCATCCACGACGTTGACCAATGAGTCGTGGCGTTCGAGCGTTTGAAGTGTGGCGCGGGCGAGCGCGCCCAGCAGCACTTCCCGGCGCGGCTGGAACCGTTCCACGTCCCACCAGAAGACTCCGGCATGATCCAGGCCGCGCGCCTGTCTTTCCTTGATCCAGTCCGGCAACGTGGCGCGGTCCTTGGAAATGAGCGCGCGGCGCTCCTGCCAAAGCAACTCCAGGAGCACCTGGTCTTTGATGCCTCCCCCCGCCCAATCAACCGCGAAGACGACATCCCAGGCGGGGCGCAACCGCGCAATGGACGGGGCCAGTTCGCGCGGCGTGTCCTCGTCCACACACAGCAGCGTCATGGTTGCGCCTCCTCCAGCCCGCATTCCTTGAGCGTGCGTCGCCCGCGCCGGGCGTCGGCGGCAATCTCGTCGGGATACTCCGCGGCGTAATTGAGCGCGGCCACCAGCAAAGGTTCGGGCAGGTTGAGGGACTGGGTGGCCTTGCGCTTGTTGCCGGCGCACCGGGTCAACGCGTCGACCGCCAACCAGACCGAGACCCGCCGTCCGGCGATCCGCGCGCAAAACCCACCGTCCGGCGTGTCTTGAAAATCAATCGCCGGGTGGCTGGCGGCTCGCAACCGCTGGGACACCATGAAGGAACCCACGGTGGCCGGCTTGCTGAACCGACGCCGCGCCTGCGCCTCCAATTTTTCAAAATCCGCCGGCACAAGCCGGATCGAAACCGTCTTTTCTTTGGTTGGCATACAATGCAAGCATTGCACACACCCACCGGAAAGCAACCCCTTTGCACACCTCCAAGTGGCCAATCCTGTCCATGTCGTCCAGGGGCCGGTTCTTGAGTTTGAGACATGAAGCGGCGCGGGCCCCTCTCCGGTCATGGCCCGCAAGCTGAGAGTCGAGTGTCCCGGCGCGATCTGCCGATAAGCGGCAGAGAGCTTGCGGTGCGAGTGAGAATGGCCGTCTCAGTAACGATTCAGTCGGAATTCGACGCCAAGGCGCAAAGAGGCCAAGACGCAAAGCCGCAAAATGAAAACAGAAAGTAGAAAGCTGAAATGGGAAAGGCGACTGCGGCGGCTCCAATTTCTGCTCTCTGCTTTCCCAATTTCTGCTTTTCTCTGCGTCTTCGCGTCTTTGCGTTGAAAGTCTTCTGCATGCTTGCGGCCAAGCAGACCGGTGCCCAGACGGACGGCGTTGGCATCGCACAGCGCCGACATGTCATTGCTGCGGACCATTCCCTGCGATAGTCTTCCCCGAGACTATGCAGGCCATCAACCGACGACGTTTCCTGGCCGCCTCGACCCTGTCGCTGGCGGGAATTGGTCTGGCCGCGCCGCGGCAATCGGCCGAGCCGGAGAAGGCGGGCGCCACCGGCTTCTTTCGCTTGGAAGAACGACACGGCGTGTGGTGGTTCATCAATCCGCAGGGGGAACCCGCCGTCAGCCTGGGCGTGAACCACGTGGAGCCGCGGCTCATGATGGCGTCCTACAACCGCCAGGCCACGCTGCAGCGTTATGGCGCGGATTTTGTCGCGGAAAATGGCGCCTTCAATCCGGAGGGCAAAGCCGCGAAGAAATGGGTGGACCAGGTGCTCACGGATTTGAAGGACTGGGGCTTTGACTCCCTGGGGTTTCACAATCCGCTGCCCCGGCCATTGTTTCGGGATCGGATCCATTTCAGCGAGCCGGTGCGGCCCATCAACCTCACGCCCTACTTCCCCAACGTCGAGTATGCCGATGTTTTTTCGCGCGAGGTGGCCGCGCGGATCGACGCGGGCGCCCGCGCCGCGTGCGAGCCATTTCGCGCCGAACCCAATTTGATCGGTTACGTCTATAACGACCGCCCGATTTACGATCCGGGCGGCGGGCCGGGCGGCCGGCGCCTGCCGGTTCATCCGTGGGTGGACGCGCTGCGCCGTCTTCCCGGGGACCGTCCCGGCAAGCAGCGGTGGATCGAAGTGTTGAAGCAGCGTCATGCGGACGCCCAATCCGCCGCGGCTTGCCATGGAGTCAAGGCCGGCCGTTGGGAGGACTTGTCAGCGCAACTCGACTGGCCCGCGCGGCGGGATCAGCCGGAGGCGGAGGCGGATCAGGAGGCGTACCTGGCGGCGATCGTCGAACGTTGGTATGAATTGCACGCGCAGGCGATCCGCCGGCACGATCCGAACCATTTGATTTTGGGCGACAAACTGGGCGGCGGCTTTGCCGAGCGCGGCGCCCGGCCGGCGTTTCACCGCAACATTCCGCCCTACCTTTATCCGATCCTGAAAAAGCACGTGGATGTGGTGACGGTGGAATGGTACGGCTACTTCGAGGACCAGGTGACCGCCTTGCGGAATCTGCACCGCGAAACCGGCAAACCCGTCCTGCTCGGTGACTCGTCGTTCTCCGAGGTACAGCCGCGCCAGGAGGGGGCCAAAGGCATCATCGTGGGATCGCAGGAGCAGGTGGGCAAGGAATATGGGCGCTACTTGCGGCAGGCCATGGGCGAACCGTTTGTGCTGGGCTGGCATTTCTGCGGCTACCTCGAAAGCTGGACCGAGCCGGGTCGTCCGAGCCGGTTCCAGCCGCAAAACGGATTCAAGGATCCGTTCGAGAAAGTTCACGAGGCGGCCATCGTCCGCGTGCGTGCCGCCAATCAGCAGGCCAGATCCTGGCATGAACCGCCTTCTGCGGGAGCAGGAGCGGGTCAACCGGCGCCCGGGCGATGACCGCCTTGCGCCCCGTGGCGGCAAGTTCAGAATGCAAATCAGAATTTTCCTCCCCATCCCGACTCTGGGAGCGCCAGCCTTGTCTGGATCCCGGCAACATGCACAACGGGGCGCCCTGGATCATTCGCGATCCGAGCCAGCCGTCCACCGGCGTCATGTTTGTCGAAAAGACTACACTTGAGTGCGGCCGCACGGCGGATACACTGCTTGAGGTTGGGCGTTTCCAGCGCACCATGAACCAGGACATGTCAGAAACGACGCGCGTCAGCGACCTCAAATCAACGCGCCAAGGATTGACATCCGCAAGCGCGTCCTTTGAAAAGTCAATGCCCCGAACCGTGTGCGCCGTTGCTGTCGTGGTGTGCGCCGGCCAAGCCTTCGCCGCGCCGTTGCCGGCTGCAAAGCTGAACCCGTTCTTCGAGAACCATTGCGTCGAGTGCCATGACGGGACGACCAAGAAAGGCGGACTTGACCTGGAGTCGCTGAGCCGCGATCCGGCGGATGCCGAAACGCTGCGCCGCTGGGTCCGCGTGTTCGACCGCGTGGAGTCCGGCGAGATGCCGCCGAAGAAAAAGGCGCGGCCCGAGACGGAGGCCTTGACGGCGTTTCTCACGACACTGAAAGGTCCGCTGGCCGCCGCCGACCGCGCGCAGCGCGAGGTGGTTCACCGCCGTCTCAATCGAGCGGAATACGAGAACACTGTGCGCGACCTCTTCCTGGTGCGCGCCGAAGTGGCCGCGATGCTGCCCGAGGATGGCAAGGCCCATGGTTTTGACAACATCGGGGAAGCGCTCTCTTCGTCCACCGAACTTGTGGAATCGTATCTCCGCGCCGCCGACGTGGTCATTGACATGGTCCTGGCGCAGGAGAAGGAGCCGGCAAAGTTCACCAAGCATTCGACGTTTACCGAAGGGTGGCGGAACCGGAACAATGCGAAGCAGGTCTTCCGTTTCCTGGACGAGGGTGTGGTGGCCTACAACTCGTTCCAGAAGAGCACGCACATTCGCAATTTCGCCGCGCCGGTGACGGGCACCTATCGCGTGCGTTTTCACGCCCGGGCGTATCACAGCACGCAACCGGTCAAAATGGAAATCGGCGGAGGCGACGTTCACCAGAGCAAGCGCGGGCGCCATACCATCGGCTATTTCGAGGCCAGGCCGGAAGTCACCGAAATTGTGTTCGAGGACTGGTTCCGCGCAGGTGATGGTTTTTCCGTCGTGCCGTTCGGCATCGGCCGGGTGCGCGTGGGAAAAGAACCACGGTATCCCGGGCCGGGTTTGTTGTTGTTGGATTACGACGTCGAAGGGCCGCTCGATACGGATCTTCTGGCCGGCCGGCGGGAACTCTTGCGCAAAGTAAATTTGAAAACGGGCACGCTCGCGGACGCGCAGGACATCATGGCCCGCCTGTTGCCGCGCGGGTTCCGTCGTCCCGCGACGGAGGCCCAGATCGCCGGCTACGTCGGCTTGATGAAGCGGATGATCGAGGAGGGATGCAGCTTTGAAGCGGCCCTGCGGGTCGGGTTGCGCGCCGTGTTGTGCTCGCCGGATTTTCTGTTCCTAAGTGAGCCGGCCGAGGATGCAAGCGGGCAGATTGGCAACTTCGCTCTGGCGTCGCGTTTGTCTTATTTCCTTTGGAGTTCGATGCCCGACGCGGAGCTGCTGGAGCTGGCGAGGCGTGGCGAACTCGGCCGGCCGGCGACACTGCGCGCACAAGTTGAGCGTCTGCTGGCCAGCCCGAAAGCGGCGGCGTTCACGAAAAACTTCACGGGGCAATGGCTGAAACTGCGGGACATCAAGGTGACCGAGCCGGACACCGCGCTCTACCCGGAGTACGACGATTTGCTCGAATACTCAATGATCGAGGAGACCGTGCGGTTTTTCGACGAAGTTTTGCGGGAGGATTTGAGCGTGATGGAGTTCGTGGACTCAGACTGGTCGATGCTGAACGACCGGCTCGCTGCCCATTATGGTATCAGCGGCGTCGAGGGTGTGCAGTTCCGCCGGGTGCCGCTGCCGAAGGATTCGGTGCGCGGCGGCGTGATGACGCAGGCCAGCGTGCTCAAGGTGACCGCGAACGGCACGACCACCTCGCCGGTGACGCGCGGCGCGTGGGCGATCGAAAACCTCCTGGGCATCCACGTTCCGCCGCCGCCCCCCGTGTCCGCCGTGGACCCGGACCTGACGGGGGCCACGACGCTCCGCCAGCAGCTCGACAAGCATCGCAATGACACTTCCTGCGCCAGTTGCCACAGCAAGATCGATCCACCCGGTTTTGCGCTGGAAAGCTTTGATCCCATCGGCGGCTGGCGCGAGCATTATCGCATCCCCACCGCGGTCGCGAAGATCGCAGACCCTTCAGACGAGCAGGACGGACCGCCCGCTTACAAGTCAGGGCTGCCCGTGGACGCCACCGGAACGTTGCCCACCGGCGAAACGTTCAACGGCATCCGCGAGTTCAAAGCGCTGCTCAAGCGCGACTCCGAGCGCGTGGCGCGTGGCGTGACGGAGAAACTCCTGACCTATGGTCTGGGTCGCGGCCTGGGCTTTTCCGACCGCGCGACGGTGCAGCACATCGTCGAACGGACCCGGGAGAAGAATTACGGTTTGCGCTCGCTCGTGCAGGAAGTGGTGGCGAGCGAGGCGTTTTGCAGACGTTAACCCAAACTTTGAAACCCAGGAAAATCCTCAACCCACTACGACCCATGACCGGAACCTTGAACTCAATCACACGCCGTCAGTGCCTGCGCGCCTGCGGAGTTGCTCTCGCGCTGCCTTTCCTGGAAGGCCTGCTGCCGGCCGCCGCGATCGCTCAAACGCAATCACGCCGCCGCATGGTGGCCATCAATCTCGGCCTGGGTTTTCTCGAGCCAAATTTCCTTCCCACCAGAACGGGCCGCGACTTCGAGTTGACGCGATACCTGGAGGTGGTGAAGGACTTCCGCAGCCACTTCACCGTCATCTCCGGCACCTCGCATCCGAACGTGGACGGCGGCCACCACGCCGAGCGGTCGTTTCTCACCGCCGCGCCCCATCCCGGGAGCCCGAGTTTCAAGAACTCGATCTCGATGGACCAGATTGCCGCGGAAAAGATCGGGCTCCAGACCCGCTTTGCCAGCCTTGTGTTGGGGACCGGCAGCACCGGCCTCTCGTGGTCGCACGGCGGCGTGGAGATTCCTTCGATCTCGAGTCCGTCCGCCGTCTTCACCAAAATGTTTCTCGAAGGCAGCGCCACCCAAAAGGCCGCGGCCAGGCGATGGTTGCACGAAGGCCGCAGCATCCTCGACCTGACGGCCGGGAACGCCCACAGCGTGGAACGCACCCTCGGCGTCCGCGACCGGGAAAAGCTCGACCAATATTTCACCGCCGTGCGCGAGACCGAGCAGCGCCTTTACAAGGCTGAGGAATGGGAGAACAAACCCAAGCCCAAAGTCGAGGCGACCCTCCCGACCGATATCGAAAGTCTCTCCGACGTCGTGGGCCGGACGCGGCTGCTCTATGACGTGATCCATCTCGCCCTGCAAAGCGACTCGACGCGCATCATCACGTTAAATCAGACGGTGCCTCCAGGAGTTCCGCCCGTCGAGGGCGTCACGCAAGGCTATCACAACCTCTCGCACAACGGCAAAGATCCCGGCAAGATCGCCGAACTCACTCTCATCGAGATGGAACAGATCAAGGCCTTCCGCGATTTCCTGGCGAAGCTGCACTCCACCCGCGAGGGCGCCGGGACGCTCCTCGATCAGACCATGGTGTTCCTAGGCTCGAACCTCGGCAACGCCAGCAGCCACAGCAACGAAAACCTGCCCATTCTTTTTGCCGGAGGCGGTTTCAAGCACGGCCAGCACCTGCCTTTCAGCCAGACCCGGAACGCTCCGCTGGCCAATCTGTTCGTCACCATGCTGCAGCGGCTCGGCGTCGAAACCGACCGGTTCGCCTCAAGCTCCGGAACGCTGACCGGTCTTTGAAGGACACTCTGCGAGTGACGGAGTACAAATGACGAGTGCCGAAAAATCCATCCGGAGGGCCCTGCGAGTCGGCCACACGCTCAAGAAACACTACTCGCTTTTTGGCGGGGAGATTTTCAAAATGCTCCAGACCCACTTCGCGGCCAGCGCGGCCTTTGCGAAGCAGACCAATCCGGAAAAATGAAATCCAACGTCCCGACCGCCCGCTTGTTGCCCGTAGCCCTCGTCGCAGCCCTGAGCACCGGGGTCTTTGCCCAAACCAACGGCCGCCTGGCGGCAGTGCCATCCGGTTTCCCTGAACAGCCGGTGGAGGTGATTCGGGATACATTCGGCGTCCCGCACATTTTCGCGGCCACCCTGGCCGACGCCGTCTTCGGCCAGGCCGTCTGCCACGCCGAGGACAATCTCCCGCAGGTGCTCGACAACCTCGCCGCCGCGCGCGGACAAAGCGCGCGCGTGGCCGGGCGCAATCGCCTCGAGGCCGACCTGATGGTCCGCGTCTTTAAGCTCAGCGAGCTGGTCCGGCAAACTTACGACGCGCTCGCGCCCGGCCACCGCGCCATCGCGGACGCCTACGCCGCCGGCTTGAACGGTTACCTCGCCGATCATCCGGACAAGCGTCCTGCGTGGCTCGAATCCGTGACCGGCCCCGATGTCATTGCCATGACCAAGCTGCGCCAGCTTCAGGAGGCGTTGTCGTCGGCTCAGGCCGATCTGAGCGGCGCGTCGCAGGCCGGCCCCGACGATCAGGGCGGCGCCTCCAACATGTGGGCGCTGCGTCCCAGCCGCACCACGGACGGCTCGGTGATCCTGGTCTCCGACCCGCACCTGGCGTGGGACGGGGCGACGAAATGGCATGAGGCGCATCTCATTGTCGGCGGCCGCTGGATTTACGGCGTCACCTTCGCCGGCTCGCCCGGCGTCGGCATCGGTTTCACGCAGGACATCGCGTGGGGCATGACGAACAATGGCGCGGACTTGGGCGACGTTTATCGCGTCAGCCTTGATCCGAAAAATCCCGACCGTTACCGCTACGCCGGCGGCTGGCGCGACATCACGACGCGGACCTTCACCATCGAAGTGCGCGAGGCCGACGGCTCCGTCCGCAAGGTCGAGCGCACGGTGCGCTTCACGCATCACGGCCCCATTTTGCGCGAGAATGAGGCCGCGCACGAGGCGTTCGCCGCGCGCCTCGCCGGTTTCGACCAGCCGGTTTCGATGCTCGGCTGGATCGGCAATTTCAACGCCAGGAACCTCACGGAACTCGAAGCCGTCTTCGATTCCGCCCACGTCAACAAGTGGAACTGCATCGCCGCCGACCGCCACGGCGACATTGGCTATTATTACTTCGCCGCCGCGCACCAGCGCACCGACGACTTCCGGTGGAACGCGCCGGTGGACGGTTCGCTGGGCGCCACCGAATGGGGTCCGGCGCTCACCTGGCGCGACTTGCCGCACACGCGCAACCCGGCCTCGGGCTATCTCCAGAACTGCAACAACAATTCCTTCACCATCACGCGCGACTGCCCGCTCCAGCCGCAGAATTTCCCCAAACACTTGATGAGCCAGGGCACGACGTTGTCGCCCGGCACGCGTGCGCACCGCGCGACCGAACTCATCGAGGCCCGCCCGAAACACAACGTGGCGAGCATCAAGGCCGCCGCGCTGGACATTAAAGCACTCACCGCCCAGCCGCTGCTTGACCTGATTCTCGACGCGGACAAAAAGGCTGGCGCAACCGTTCCCGATCCGGGTGGCCAGCGGAAGCAAGCCGTCACGGCGCTGAAAAGCTGGGACGGCCTCGCGACCACAGATAACCGCGCGCTCCCGATCCTCGCTGCCTTCCGCGAAGCGACCCAGAAGGAAACCGCGCCGACGAATCGCAAGACGCGCAAAGGCGCGGCCCGCAAGCAATCCGGCGCCGCCGCGCTACTTTTGCCGCCGGAAGTCCTCGCCAGTCTCGATGCCGCGTTGAAATTGTTGCGCGAACGCTTCGGGGACGGCCCGATCACGTGGGGCCGGATGCACCTCATCCAGCGCGGCGGGACTTCGTTGCCCATGCCGGGCGCCGGGTCAGACCGTGGCGCGGACCCGTTCACCTGCCTTTTCATGGCGGGGGCGAAGAAGCAGACCGACGGAAAGTTTCCCTGTGACAGTGGCTCCTCGTGGATGCAGTTCGTCGTCTTCCGCGACGGCAAGGTGAGCGCGGAAACCATCCTCCCCTTCGGCAACAGCAACGATCCGGCTTCGCCCCACTACGCCGATCAGATGCCGCTGTTTGCCCGCCGCGAGTTGAAGCAGGCGCTCCTGACCCGCCCCGAAATCGAGGCCGCGGCCAGCAGCCGGAAAATCCTGACGCGTTGATGAGGCGCGCGATAACAGAAGGCGGAGCGCGGGCTTCAGCCCGCCAAGACTTTCAGATGAGTGGGTCATACGATAATCAAATCCTGTTTTCGTCCCGCACGCTGAAGCGGACTGAAA
This sequence comes from uncultured Verrucomicrobiota bacterium, assembly GCA_964539075.1. GTDB lineage: Bacteria > Verrucomicrobiota > Verrucomicrobiia > Limisphaerales > CAZIFU01 > CAZIFU01. The sequence continues at coordinate 14,311 of CAZIFU010000021.1, forward strand.
GAGCCGCCCGTGTCTGCCTGTTCGCCCTGGTTGCCTTCGCTTCGGGAAGTGTGCCGGCGCGCGCGGCGGGGGATGCGTTCCCGGACGGCCGCGGCCAGCTCGAGGTGGAAGTTTCCGGCAAGAAGATCACCGTCTTCACCTACCGGCCTGCGCGCTATCACGACGGCCCGCTGATCGTCGTCTTCCACGGCCTGCAGCGCAACGCGGAGACCTACCGCGACAACGCCATCGTGCTCGGAGACCAGTTCAACGCGCTCATCGCCGCGCCGTTGTTCGAGACGAACCGTTTTCCCAGTGAAGCCTACCAGCGCGGCGGCGTCCTGAAGAAGGGCAAGCTCCAGCCGCAGGAGGACTGGACCTACAGCCTCGTCCCCCAAATCGTCGCGGAACTGCGCCGCCGCGCCGGTCGGCCCGACCTGCCGTATTACTTCATCGGCCATTCGGCGGGCGGGCAGTTTCTCGTCCGCATGACGGCCTTCCTGCCCGCCGGCGCCCAACGCATCGTGGCGGCCAATCCCGGCGCCCACATCTTTCCCACGCGCGACCTGCCGTTCCCTTACGGCTTTGGCGGGTTGCCCGAAGAACTCGGCGGCGACGCAGCGCTGAAACGTTTTCTGGCGCAGCCGCTCACGCTTTATCTGGGCACCGACGACGTGCTGGATAAAGACCTGGACAAGTCGGCGACCGCGATGAAGCAAGGGCCGACGCGCATCGAACGCGGCCGCGCCAATTTCCACCTCGCGCAGAAACTGGCGCAGGAAAAAAACTGGCCGTTCCACTGGCGCCTCGTCGAGGCGCCCGGCATCGGCCACGACTCGAAGGGAATGTTCGGCCACGCAAATTGCGAGGAAGCATTGTTCGGCCTCAAATCCAAAACCGCGCCGTGAATACACTGTGACGCGCAATGGCTCGCCGTCGTTTTAAAAGGAAAACCCAACCTATGAAAACACTCCACCCGTACTTTCGAACCCTGCCCATGAACCGTTCGTATCACCGCAAGGTCTTGGAGTGCGCCAGTCCTCTGGCGCTATCGACAACCCACGACTTCCAAAGCGCCAGAGGACTGGCGCAGTCCAAGACGCTGACGCGACCAAGCTCGGTTTTCTCCGGTTCAGGGGCACAATTCGCGGCTCTGTGCGGGCCGTGGAATCTTTCCATGAACCTCGTAGGAGCCGACGTAAGGAGGCTCACTTTTTCTCGAGGCCGGAAAGTCAGAGCCTCCTTACGTCGGCTCCTACGGTTCAGGGGTCCCAAACGCGACGTTCTTTTCCGAGGAAATCTCTCCCGCCCGGGCCTCCTCAGCTGGGTGACGTTCGCCTTGTTGTCCTGCCTTCTCGTCGCGGACGCGCCCGCCCAGACCAGCCTGAAAATGTCGCAACTCCAATTGCGTTACCGCGTGCTGCGTCGCTCGACCGAACTGGACGAAGCGAAGACCGCCGAGGTGCGCAAGCTGGAGGAAGCTGCCTTCGCCGCCCGCTCCCAGGGACAGAATGGCCTCGCCTTTCGAGACCTCGGCCGGGCCATCGCGCTCCTGGAAGGCCGACCGTGGTCCGCCCGGGACGATTTCACCAACTCACTCACGCTTGTGACCGACACGACCGTTTGCGACCCGGCGCATCTGCTGGTGGCGCGCCTCACGCAACTCTTTCCCGCCGCGCCGGGTGGTGAATTGAAATTGAGCGCCCGCGCTTCGTTGGAGCCGTTTCAGGGGCCGGGGCAGGCGGCGCGCAATCGCGGCGGCAGTGGCAAATCGCTCGGCAATCCCGCGGCGCTTCCGCCGGATTTGATTTTCTCCCCGTTCCGTTTCTCGGCGGACTTGAGCGACGTGAGCGACGGCCCCTACCAGCTCACAGTCGAGTTGCGCGACGGTGAAAAGCCGTTGCACAAACTCAGCGCGCCTCTGTTTGTCGTTCACGACTTCGATGCGAAGCGCGCCGCGTTGGAGCAACGGCTGAACAAAGTGAATGGCTTCGAGCCGGTCAAGGCTTCGGTTCGCTACCCGTTCGACTTCGCACGCGTGCTCAACCTTGGCCAGACAGAACCGGTGCTCTTCGACTTCGCCGCGGCGGTGGTGAACAGCGAACAGTGGGTGGCTGCCATTGAATCGGGCAAGGACCCGTTCGCCGGCGAGCGCGGCAACCTCTCGCGCCATTACTCTTTTACCGCCGCCGCCGAGGTCATGCCCTATCGTGTTTATGTGCCGAAGTCCTACGACGGCAGGAAAGCTGTCCCGCTCATCATCGCGTTGCACGGATTGGGCGGCACGGAAATGACCTTCATGCAGCAGGGCAACGGCGCGTTGCCAAAACTTGCCGAGGAGCGCGGCTTTCTCGTCGCCACGCCGCTGGGCTACCGGCGCAACGGCGGCTACGGCCGGGTCGGGGGTCCGCCCGGCCTGTCCGATCCGCTTTCCGCGCGCATGGTGCAACTCAGCGAGCAGGATGTGATGAACGTGCTCAAGCTGGTGCGCGAACAATACAAAGTGGACGCCAGCCGCATCTACCTCATGGGCCACTCGATGGGCGGCAACGGCACCTGGACGCTCGGCTCGAAGTACGCGGACATCTGGGCCGCGCTGGGACCTATCGCGGGCGGCGGTACGTCGCCCAACGCGCTGCCTTTGCAGAAGCTCAAGGAAAACCACGTGCCGGTGATGTGCGTCCACGGCGACGCCGACCGCACCGCGCCGGTGGAAGGCTCGCGCGCGCTGGTGGCGGAGTTGAAAAAACTCGGTGTCGAGCACGAATACATCGAAGTCAAAGGCGGCACCCACGGCGACGTCGTCGGCCCGAACATCCCGTGCATCGTCGAGTTCTTCAGCCAGCACGCGCGGAAAGGGAATTCACAGTGAACCGGCGGAAGTTTCTGCGTCAGGTCGGAGGCGCGAGTCTCGCCGGACTGGGCGCCGTTTCGTTACACGGCCTTGCCTGCCCGGCGGCCGGGGCGGCTGCTCCCGCCGCCGGCGAACTGAAGCCGTCGCTGGCGGGCGAAGTGGGCGTGACGACCGGCTCCTTCGTCAAACACCTGACGGTCGAACCGGCGGCCGGCAAGCTGCGCCTCCTGGATTTGCCGCGGATCATGCGCGACGAGCTTGGCATGCGCGTCATTGACCTGATGACCGCCACGCTCGCGTCGCTGGAGCCGGACTACCTGGACCGTTTGCGCAGCGAAGCCGGCCGCGCGGGTTGCCTCCTCACGAACCTCAAGATGAACCAGCCCGGTCTGGACATGGCGAGCGCCGACGGCGAAAAACGCCGGCACGCGCTGACGGAATACAAACGCACGATTGACGCCGCGGCGCGGCTGGGCGTGCGCTGGGTGCGTCCGTTGCCGGGAACCCCGCGGCCGGATTTGAAGACTTTGGCTGCGAGCTACCGCGAGTTGATTGATTACGCCGCGCCCCACGGCATCACGCTGCTCATCGAGAACAACGGTTGGATGCGCAGCGATCCGGAGGCGATCCCCGCGGTCATCAAGGCGGTGGGCGCCGGTCTGCACGCGCAGCCCGACACCGGCAACTGGACCGACGCCGCGCGTTACGACGGACTGACGAAGGCCTTTCCGCTGGCGGTGAGTTGCGACTTCAAAGCCCTCCAACTCGGACCGGACGGCGAACACGATGCCTATGACCTGAAGCGTTGTTTTCAAATCGGCTGGGACGCCGGCTTCCGCGGCCCGTGGTGCCTGGAACATTTCCACGGCGACCTCAAGCAACTCCTCCGGGAGATGACGCTGCTGGGCGGCCGGTTGCGCCAGTGGATGCGCGCGAGCAGATTGTGACCATTTTGCTAGAAAAGGCTTTCCTTAATTGCCGCCTACGAGTATGGGACAAAGGTCTCAAAGGCTATTGGCTGGGGCATGGAACGATACGCGCTGTGGCAGGCCGGCCGTCGAAAATAACCTTATGTTAGAAGGCTTTGGGACTTGTGGACTGTCAAAACCCGGACACTTAAAAACAATCCAAAGACCCTGGATCAACATGGCGCGGTATCGCAGATACAATTACAATAAATGGCATGGCGGGACACGCCCGAATAGGGATGCTGTCCGCCACATGCAAGAGCGGCGTGCGCTTTCAGCCGAAGTTCACGGCTTAGACAACCAAATAATCTCGAAACTTTTTAAGCTTTCCGAAGCAGAAGTCGAAAATCTGTTTCAGGAATACGAGTCGGCATACGGCGCGGTGAATGGCGCTTACGTGAGAAGCGCGTGGTCGTTCTGGAAATCGGGGAAGCGTGGGATCTCGGGCATGAATGCCAAGAGGTTCATCAACCTTGCTCCCAAGTTGCTTTCGTATGATGATCGTTTTGAACTTGTTTCAAAACTTTATGAAAAGACTCGCTGCAAGGAACATCATAGCCTCTCAGTGGTCCTTGGAATCAATGAAGCGGCATTCCGTGAAATTGATGACTTCTTTTTGCGCCTATCAAATATACCATTGGAACACGATTGGTCACCCAGCATTAAACAATTTGTCGGTTGGATTTGCGATGATGACGCAGTCGCGGCGAAGGCGTTAATGACCGCCATCGAAGCTGAAAATAGCGTGATGATTTCTCGCGCGGCGAAAGTTGAGTGCGAGCGACTGCGCCAAAGCATCCTGGGTTTGGGCTCCGCTGTAGCCGGAACACATCGAATTGAATTACCGTGCGGAACTATTTCTCTTCACATTCGGAAACCGACTGCAATTGAAAAACTCAAACACTTTTTCAAGTAGAATTTATGGCTGAAAACCAATTCGAAGTAATCAAACGGGATTTAACTCAATCGAATCCAGCACAAGGAGAAATACTGGCACTCGTTTTGAGTGAATTGACGCCGCAACAATTTGAAGGACTGAGGCTGAAGGCGGCTGAAGGGAAAATGGCCCTTGAGCTTGAACAATTGAGAAAAGTCCACGTGTTTCAGGCTTCGTCAGCAGACTTGAACGAGTTCATCGAGAATGTTCGGCGATTGGAATCTTCGCAACGAAATCATTTATCGAGCTACAAGGCAACCGGCACTTTTACGACAGCAACGGGGACTACAACTATTGTGGCAAAAAAGGGCTGTTTCGTCGCTACCGTCATATATGAAAATGCTGACCATCCGAACGTCATTTTATTGAGAAGATTTCGCGACGAAGTTCTCGAAAAGCATGTGCTTGGCGAGTGGTTAAGCAGGTTTTACGGCTGTGTCGGGCCGCATTTGGCGAGTTCATCGCTAAGTCGCGGGAGAAACAAAATCGTTCTGAAAACTTTTCTCAACGCCATCTGCGGCACCGTCCGATGGATATATTTTAAGAAGCGGTACAACCATGAAGATTCTAAGTCTTGATATAGACGGATTTCGTTCCCTCAAGCACATCGCCGGTTGGCGGCCAGGGAACTTATCCGTGTTGATCGGCCCGAATGGCAGCGGGAAAAGCAATTTGCTGCGGGTGTTGGAATTGTTGGCGGCTGCTGCTCAGGGCGGGCTGGGCAAGTTGGTTCAAACCTGCGGTGGAATGGAGCCGCTGATTTGGGACGGGGCCGTTGATGCAATTCGATTAAAAGTGAAGTGTTCGCCAGTGGATAAGCATCGTGACGAAGTCAGAGACTCGTTGACTTATGAGCTACGGCTTGACCGAGTCGGAAAGAGCGGCGAATACAGAATCGGCTACGAGATGCTGGGCAATTACTGGAAGGTTGAGCAGAAGACTTCGCCTTCGGGACAGCCATTCAAGCTCCTCGAACGGCAGGGATTGAGTGCGAAGGTGTTTGACGAACAGCAACGCGGACTAGCAGCCCCCGAGGAAACTGTGCCTCCTTTGGAAACGCTTCTTTCTTTGGCGGCGGATCCATTTACTCAAAATCGGCTTCTGCCGCCCTTTCGTGCGCAGATGGCCGCTTGGAGTGTTTATCACGATTTCCACACGAATCGCGACGCGGCCATTCGCCAGTCTGTGGTGACACGTCACGAGAAACGTGTTCAGCCGGATGGTCAGAACCTGATTTCCGTGCTTCACACCCTCTACACCAACGACCGCGATTTCAAAAAAGAGATCAATGCTGCGATGCGGGCTGCTTTTGGCGACGATTTCGAAGAACTCGTCTTTCCTCCGGGAGATGATCAAAGAATCCAACTCCGGGTGCGCTGGAAGAGCCTTCAACGGGCACAATCGGCCGCTGATCTGTCCGATGGCACGTTGCGGTTCCTGTTCCTTCTCACCGTCCTGTCCTCGCCGGATCCCGCGCCACTGATCGCCATCGACGAACCAGAAACCGGCTTGCACCCTTCGATGCTGCCGATCATCGCCGAATACGCCGTGGACGCCGCTCGACGAACCCAGGTGGTGCTGACGACTCACTCTCCACAGTTCCTTGATGCCTTCGGCAAAACTGTACCGACGACAACGGTTGTGAAATGGAATGAGGGAGAAACCGAAATTAAAGCCATCGACGGTGGAGAGTTGGAACACTGGCTGAAGGATTATTCACTCGGGGCGCTGCACAAGAGCGGCGAATTGGAGGCGATAGCCTCGTGAAGTTTGTTCTCTTTTGTGAAGGCGCAACGGAAAAGGGTGCTTTGCCTGATTTCCTGCGGCGTTGGTTGAACTTTAAGTTATCGGTCAACATTGGAATTCAACCGGTTCGCTTTAATGGCTGGGCAGAAATGGTCAAAGACTGTCCGAAAAAAGCCCAATTACACCTCAACAAACCGGATGTCATTGCTGTGATCGCGCTGCTCGACCTGTACGGACCCACATTCGATTACCCCGCCAACTGCACGACTGCTATTAAACGATTTGAATGGGCGAAGGCGTATTTGGAAAAGCAGGTCGATAATAACCCGCGTTTCCGTCAGCATTTTGCAGTTCACGATGTCGAGGCGTGGATTCTTAGCCAGCCCGATGTCTTGCCTCCTGTAGTTCGCAAGAAATTGCCGCCAGGGAAGATTGAAAAACCTGAGACAGTGAACTTTGATGAACCGCCTGCCTATCTGCTGAATCGGCTTTACGAGGAAGCGACAGGTCGAAGTTACAAGAAGGTGACTTATGGCGAGGAGTTATTCCGCAAACTCGATCCCGAAGTGGTTCGTGAAAAGTGTCCTCATTTTCGCAAGCTTGCAGATGATTTAGAAGAATTGGCCAAAAAAGCGCTTGAATCAAAACAGTAAAGCGGCGTGGACGACTTGCTCTATTTCTACGACTCCAAGGAGGAGCGGCGCAAAATCATCGCGCAGGTCAAAGGGGCGGCGTGAAGCACGGCAACGTGGTGATTCCGTCTTAGCGGGACGACACAACGAACATCACCTGCGCGCAACCCTTGAACTTTCGCCGACGCTTCGGGCATAATTCAATCGAACCATGAAACGAAGCCTCTCACTCTTTGCGGTTCTTTGCGTTCTTTGCGGCCATGCCTGCTCCGCCGAGAAGCCCGCGCGGCCCAACATTCTCTTTATCCTCGCTGATGACCTCGGCTACGGCGACCTCGGCTGCTTCAATCCACAGTCGAAAATCCCCACGCCGAACCTCGACCGGCTGGCCGCGCAGGGCCTGCGCTTCACCGACGCCCACGCCCCCGGCGCGGTGTGCGTGCCTTCGCGTTACGGGTTGCTGACCGGGCGCTACCCTTTTCGCCGGAACGGAAATCCTTCGCAGGGGCCGTTGATTGAACCGGGCCGGACAACCATCGCCTCGCTGTTGAAGGAAAAAGGATACGCCACCGCCATGGTGGGCAAATGGCATCTGGGCTTTGACGGCGGGATTGATTTCGATTGCAGCAGGCCGTTGCGCGGCGGCCCGGTGGATCACGGCTTCGACTCTTTCTTCGGGCAACATGCTTCGCTCGACATCCCGCCCTACTTCTACATCGAAAACGACCGTTGCGTCGCCGCTCCCACGGAAACGGTCGCTGCCAGCAGCAGTCCGGACTGGAGTCCGATCCAGGGCGCCTTCTGGCGCGAGGGCAAAATCGGGCCCGGCTATAAACACGAGGAGGTGTTGGCGCGTTACACACAGAAGGCCGTCGCATTTCTGGAAAGCCACTCGCGCAAATCGCCGGGCCAGCCGTTCTTCCTGTATCTCGCCTTCACCGCGCCGCACACGCCCTGGCTGCCGCTGAAACCTTTTCAGGGAAAAAGCCAGGCCGGGATGTACGGTGATTTTGTGATGCAGGTGGATGACGCCGTCGGCCAGGTGCTGCTCGCGCTAGACCGGTCCGGCGGGAGCGACCACACGCTGGTCTTTTTCTCCAGCGACAACGGCCCGGTGTGGAATCCCGCCGACGTGGAAAAATTCGGCCATCGGGCGGCGCACATTTATCGCGGCATGAAAGGCGACGCGTGGGAAGGCGGCCACCGGATGCCGTTCCTGGCGCGCTGGCCGGGCCAGGTCAAACCCGGCTCGGTGAGCGGTGAAACGATCTGCTTCACGGATATGCTGGCGACTTTCGCCGCCCTCGTGGGAGCCGGACTGCCGGATGGCGCGGGCGAGGACAGCTTCAACTTTCTGCCCGCGTTGCTGGGCCAAAAACCCGGCCGCCCGATTCGTGAAGCGACGATTCTGGAATCCTCGCGCGGTGTACTGGTTCTGCGCCAGGGCGATTGGAAATTGATTCCCCGGCTGGGCAGCGGCGGTTTCAGCCAGCCCGCGCAGGTCAAGGCCGGGGCCGGCGAACCGGAGGGGCAGCTTTACAACCTCGCCGCCGATCCCTCCGAGCAGAAGAATCTTCACCTCGAGAAACCCGAGGTCGTTCAACGCCTCACCGCGTTGCTGGAGAAAATCAAAAAGGAAGGGCGCAGCCGTCCATGAACAGCCCGCTAAAAAAGTAGCCGCCGACGTAAGGAGGCGGACAGCACACGTGCAATTCCAACGAAATCCGCCTCCTCACGTCGGCGGCTACACAGTGGGGGCGTTTTTAACTGTCTGATAACCCGTTGAATGTTTTTCTTTCCGGTGCAGTCTATTCGTGAGCAAATCCTGATTTATGAAACCATCAAACCTGTTGTCAGCCCCTGGCCTTTCAACTCTCCTGGGACTCCTGGCGCCTCTCTTCATTTGCGGTTCCTTCGCCGCCGAGCGCAAACCCAACATCGTCTTCATCCTTGCCGATGACCTCGGCTGGACGGACACGGCGACCTACGGCAGCAAATATTACGAGACACCGAACATTGACCGGTTGGCGACGCAGGGGATGAAGTGGACGCGCTACCACAACTGCCAGAATTGCCAGCCGACGCGCGCCGCGCTGATGAGCGGCCAGTACGCGCCGCGCACCGGCATCTATACCGTCGGCGGCATTGAACGTTTCGAGTGGGAGGGCCGGCCGTTGCGCCCCGTGGACAACGTCACCGAACTGCCGCTCGACAAAACCACCGTCGCGCAGTCGCTCAAGGCCGCCGGCTATGCCACCGCCATGTTCGGCAAATGGCATCTCGGCAACGACGGCAATCATCATCCCGGCAAGCGCGGCTTCGACGAGGCCATTGTCTCGATGGGCGCGCACTTCGATTTCAACACCAACCCGAAGACCGAGTATCCGAAAGGCCAGTATCTCGCCGATTTCCTCACCGATCACGCGGTGGACTTCATCAAGCGCCACAAGGATGTGCCGTTTTTTCTCTACCTGCCGCACTTCGCCGTCCACTCGCCGCATCATGCGAAGGCGGACCTGATCGCGAAGTTCAAGCCCAAGCCGCCCGTCGGCGGCCATCACGATCCGACCTACGCTGCGATGATTTACAGCGTGGACGAAAGCGTCGGCCGCGTCATGGCGGTGCTCGATGAACTCAAGCTGGCCGACAACACGGTGTTGATTTTCTCCAGTGATAACGGCGGCGTGGGCGGCTACGTGCGCGAAGGCATCAAACAGGCCGGCGACATCACCGACAACGCCCCGTTGCGCAGCGGCAAGGGCAGCCTTTACGAAGGCGGCACGCGCGATCCGTTCATCGTCCGCTGGCCCGGCAAGGTCAAGCCCGGCTCGACGTGCGATGTGCCCGCGATCCACGTGGACATCTTCCCGACGTTCCTCGAACTCGCCGGTGCCCAACCGCCCGACAAACAGGTGCTCGATGGCGAGAGCCTCGTGCCGCTGTTCCGCAACGCGAGCGCGAACCTCAAACGCGACGCCATCTACCAGCATTTCCCCGGCTACCTCGGCGCCGGCAAGGACTCGTGGCGCACAACGCCCGTCGGCCTCGTCGAAGTCGGTGACTGGAAACTGATGGAGTATTTCGAGGATGGCCGGCTGGAGCTTTACAACCTCAAGGACGACATCGGCGAAAAGAACAACCTCGCCCAAACCATGCCCGACAAGGCGAAGGAACTGCACGCGAAAATGCTCACCTGGCGGCAGGACATCAAAGCGCCGATGCCGACGCCCAACAAAGGCGGCACCGCTTCGGCCAGTGAACCCAAAAAGGACAAAGCGAAAAAGAAGAAAAACAAGGCTTGAGACTCTCGGTGGTGAGTCGTGATGGGGCCGAGAAGCAGTTTCATAAGGCCAGCCTCGGTGGGGCGAGACTCTGTCGAGCCGAGTTGCAATTTTGTCCTGACTTGGCTCGACGGAGTCTCGCCCCACCTCATAAAACCAATTCGAATTCTTTCCAGCCGATTGATATGCGCCGCGCGATTTCTCTCCTCCTGGCGACGTGGCTGGCCGGATTCGCTGCGACAAGCTTCGCGACCGACAAGCCTAACATCCTGCTCATCCTCGCCGACGATCTGGGCTACTCGGACCTCGGCTGTTATGGTGGCGAAATCAAGACGCCGAACCTCGACGCGCTCGCGGCCGGCGGGCTGCGGTTCACACAGTTCTACAACTCAGCCCGCTGTTGCCCGTCGCGCGCCAGCCTGATGACCGGATTGTATCCGCACCAGGCGGGCATCGGGTTGATGGACGGCGACGACGGCCTGCCCGGCTATCGCGGGCATCTCACCGAGCGCTGCGTCACGCTGGCCGAGGTGCTCAAGCCGGCGGGCTACCGCTCGCTGGCCGTCGGCAAATGGCACCTGGGCCGGCCGGGGCCGATCGAGCGCGGCTTCGATGAGTTTTACGGGTTCGTCGTCGGCCACTCGGTGAATTGTTGGAACGAAAACGCGTTCGCCCGCCTGCCCGCAGGCCGGCCCAAGCGCAGCTACGGCGAAGGAAAATTCTACGCCACCGACGCGATCACGGATCACGCGCTGGATTTCCTTGGTTCCGCGCGTGGCGAGAAAGACCGGCCGTGGTTTCTCTACCTCGCTTACAACGCGCCGCACTTCCCGCTGCAAGCGCCGAAGGGGGAAATCGCCCGTTACGCGGACCTTTACACGAAAGGTTGGGACAAAATCCGCGAGGAACGGTTCGCGCGCCAGAAACAACTCGGTTTGCTCGATGAACGCTGGCCGCTGACCCCGCGCTCGGAGTTTCAAGGCGGCGCAGGCAACACCAACTCCGGCGTCAATCCCGCGTGGGACTCGCTCCCGCCCGAGCGCCGCGCCGACCTCGCCCGCCGCATGGCCATCTTCGCCGCGATGGTGGACCGCATGGACCAGAACATCGGCCGCGTGCTGGCCGACTTGCGCGCGCACGGCGAACTCGACAACACGCTCATCTTTTTTCTCAGCGACAACGGCGCGTGCGCCGAGTGGGACCCGTTCGGTTTCGACGTGAAATCGGGGCCGAACAACATTTTGCACCGGGGCGCCGAGCTTGAACAGATGGGCGGTCCGAATTCCCACCTCAGTTACGGCTCCGGTTGGGCCAACGCGTGCAACACTCCGTGGCGGCTCTACAAGCATTACACCCACGAAGGCGGCATCAGCACGCCGCTCATCGTGCACTGGCCCGCTGTCATGAAACGCCAGGCCGAACCCGACACCCGCCCGGGCCACCTGGTGGACATCATGGCGACGTGCGCCGAAGTCGCCGGTGCAGTTTACCCGAAGACGTTCAACGGCCACGATATTCTGCCGCCCGAAGGGCGCAGCCTCTTGCCGGCGCTGCGCGGCGAGCCGGCCCAACCACGCACACTTTTTTTCGAACACGAAGGCAACCGCGCCGCGAGTGAGAGCCGTTGGAAGCTCGTGGCAAAGAAAGACGGACCGTGGGAACTTTATGACGCCGAAGCTGACCGCACCGAACTGAAAAACCTGGCCGCGGCGCATCCCGACGTGGTCGTGAAGCTCGCGAAGCTGTGGGACGATTGGGCCGAGCGATGCTTCGTGAAGCGCGGGGCCGTCGCGCCGGCGGCCGAAACCAAAAGTGCATCGAAGTAAGAGAAGACTAATACCAGGTCAGATTGAGAATCGGCACCTTGTGCACCGGAAATCCCCTCACCCTAACACTCTCCCATCCGATGGGAGAGGGAACAACGCTCTCCCCTCATCCGACGAGGGGAGAGGATCAAGGTGAGGGGTGTTCTGCAAATATTTCATCGCTTGACTAAATGGCAGTGGGGCCGGGGTGAGGGGCTGTTTATTCGTTTACCGATTATCAGTGAGAAAACGCAAGACAAGTCCAACCCGCGTTGATGACCATGAAACCGGCCTTCGCTCGCGTGCGTCAGTTGGATGATCACATTTTTCTCGTCAGGTTCGTTTGCCGGCTTGTAAGGTTGAAACTTAAACCGATGGATTCACGATCATGAACCGCAAACTTTTTTCACCTTCTCTCCGGCGCTGGCTCAAGCTGCTTCTCGCGCTCGCGCCCGGCATGCTGTTTCCCCGCTTCGCTTCCGCTGCGGGGAACCATCCCAACATCGTCGTCATTCTCAGCGACGACTACGGCTACGGCAGCGCCGGTTGTTATGGCGCGACGGGTGTCAAGACGCCGAACCTCGACCGGCTGGCGCGCGAGGGGCGCAGGTTCACGCAAGCATACGCGCCCGGCTCGGTCTGCTCGCCCACACGCTATGGCATGATGACGGGCCGATACTATTGGCGCACGAGCGTCAAGGACGGCGAGGTGCTGCCTGGCAACGCGCCGTTGCACATCGAGACCACGCGCCTCACGCTCGCGTCGCTTTGCAAAAGCCAGGGCTACACCACCGGTGCGTTCGGCAAGTGGCATCTCGGCCTGCAAACCGGTCCGGGCAGGACGGACTGGAACGAGCCGCTCAAGCCCGGTCCGCTCGCGGTGGGCTTCGATTATTTCTACGGCCTCGCGGCAAATCCGTGGAACGGCCCGCACACGTTCATCGAAAACGAAAAACTTACCGGCCGCATTCCGGGCCAGCTCGTCGCCATCACAGGCAACCGCGAAGGCGCCACCACCACGGGCATCCTCAAGCAGTTCGAGGTGGACCACATCATGGAAACACTCACGGGCAGGGTGACTTCGTGGATCGAGGCCAATCACGCCGGGCCGTTCTTCGTCTATTTCGCGCCGAACGCCGTTCACGAACCCGTCGCCCCCAATCCCAGGTTCACTGGCAGCCCCTACAAACAATACGGCGACTTCATCGAGGAACTCGACTGGTCAGTCGGCCAGGTGCTCGCCACGCTCGACAAACTCAAGCTCGCCGACAACACGCTCCTTATCTTCACCAGCGACAATGGCGGCGTGGTCAACCGCAACAACGAACACGCCGCCGCCGCGATGGACGCCGGCCTCGCCATCAACGGCAAACTGCGCGGCGGCAAACACGACATCTGGGAAGGCGGTTTCCGCGAGCCGTTCCTCGTCCGCTGGCCGGGCAAGGTTCCCGCCAACACCGTCAGCGACCAGGTCATTTGCCTGACCGACGTGCTCGCTTCGCTCGCCAGCATCCTCAAGGTTCCGCTTCCCGCCGGCCCGCATGCCGAGGACAGTTTCGACGTAAGCCGCACATTCTTCGAGGCCAAAACTGGCCAGCCTGTGCGCGACCACGTCATTCTCCAGGCCGCCGACGGGACCTACGCCATCCGGATGGGTGACTGGAAACTCATCGAGCGCGTGGACCCGCCGAAATTCGAGCCGCGCAACAAAAACGCCGAAAAGAAAAAGGCCAAGGCGAACAAAAGCGCGCCGCTGCGCGACGAATTGTTCAACCTCGCCGCCGACCTTGCGGAAACAAAAGATGTTCAAGCAAACAACGCCGAGCTTTCCGCGAAGCTCAGAAAACTCCTCGCCCAGGGCCGCGATAACGGCCGCACACGCTGAAAAGCGTGAGCCGCTTGCCTGCGAATCAACTTGATGCTCTGAATCCCACCCTCAACAAACTACTCCCACTCCCATGCGCCCCTCATCTATCTGTCGCACATTTTTCTGTCATCTCCTCTTTGCGCTCCTTTGCGCTCTCTGCGCCTCTGCGTTAAATGCTGCGGACGCCAGGAAACCCAACATCCTTTTCATCATCTTCGACGACTGGAACGGCAGCACGCACGCCGGCGCCTACGGTTGCACGTGGGTCAACACGCCGAACTTCGACCGCGTCGCGCG
>CAZIFU010000022.1:0-1978 GCA_964539075.1 uncultured Verrucomicrobiota bacterium
TCGTTCCTCAGGGCTGACCTCCCGAACCTCGTCCTCAATCCGATACAGTTCGCGAAATCGACCGATAAACCAGATGGCCTGCCGGTTTCCTTCCAAAGCTGCATCGTAAAATTTGCGTCGCGCATGTGCTGCGCAACCCAGCCGCTTAATCCCGGGCCGTTTTTTACTCAGCACCTCATACACTTCATACGCATCGCTCTGAAAAACGCCGGCGAAACCGCCCAGATGTTCATCCAAGACCTTGTAGGATCGGCGCATATCAAAGACCAGGATCACATCGCCACCAGGCACGCCGAAAAACCACAAATATCCTTTGGCTGCTTTGCCCTTCACTTCCGGATCCAGCACCCGCACCGGAGTTTCATCAATCTGAAGATAGGTTCCTTGCTTCATCCGTTCCCACATCCGGTCGACGATCAGTCGTAACAAGCCCGCAATATGCTCAATCCACTGCACCATTTGCTGACGCGGGATAGCCACCCCGTGCCGTTCCAGGAAGATCCGCTCCAGGGTATAGAGGGCTACATGATCGTCATACTTGGACAACAAAATAAATACCGCCAAGCCCACGCCCAGTTTGCTGCCGGGAATCAATGGGGCGGGCAAGGGCGCAATGGCGATCTTGCCGCAGCCACACTGGCAACGACGTTTGATGCGCACTGTTCGCCGCACGATCAGCTTGGCCGGAATCAAGTTAATCTCTTCGCTGACTTCTCGGCCGATCTCCTCTCCCAAAGTTCCGCAGTGCTCACAGTTGGCCTCGGCCGGCTCCAACACGGTCGTTTGGACTTCCAGATGCACGGGCATGGGGTGACGGCCACCCCGGCGTCTTTTCTTTTTCTCCTCGGGCTCCTCCGTTTCCAAGACCTCCTCACTATCCGGCGCAGAACGCTGGGCTTGATCTTGAAGATCGTTGGTTACCTCAGCGAGTTGAGCTTCTTGTTCGGCGGGCAGCTTCTCGGAGCTGGGACCAAAGAGCAGGCGCTGGAGTTGCGCGATGAGTGCCTTCTGCTCGTCGATCATCTCGATGTGGCCGGCGATGGTTTGGATCTGCGTGCAGATTTGTTCTTCCAGCTCGATTCGTTCCTCGACGAAGGCCGCCGGATCCTGGCGAGCTTTCTGCAGAAGTTCTTCCCGTCGGTTCATGCCGCCAGCTCCTCTCTGAAATGGCGTCCGAGCGGGTAAAGGTAAATATCTTTCACCGGCGCTTGAATCGAATAACACCGGTCTTGCCGGGTGCGTCCGGTAGTCTGGCCGACTTTTTTCCAATTGGCCGCCCGATAGGCCGTGCCGGCGAACCGATCCCGTTCCACGAATGTCTCCACCAGCGTAATGGGATGCCCATACTTACGCTGCCAGTCCGGAGATAAGCGTCGGAGCACCGCGGCCAGCGTCCAACTAGCCAGCAGAGGAACCTTCACCCAGGGCAGAATAAGAAAACGTGTGTTGTTGGTCAGCAACCCCAGGTTCCTCTTTCGTTGCTCGTCGGTCCAACCGATGAACCGATCTCGGTCCTGACACTTCCAGGCAGCCGAACCGAACAACAAGAACGCCAGTGGTCGATCCTTGGCATCACGCACCACGTAACGAAGGTTCTCGCCCACCGTTCCGCCATGACCCAGATAGTGGAAGGTGGAAAGCGCACCGACCAATAAGGCCCGCTCTTCCCCGTCGAGGTTGACTTCGCGCACCTGCAACGGGCTCAGGGAATCCAACGAATCATGAATGGGGCTTTGATCCCAAGCGATGACCTCGACCCGTTGACGGCGCATCCGGTTGGTGGGCGCAAAACGCCGTGGAGGCAGTTGCACCAACCCGCGCTGGTGCAGTTTGAGCAACAGACTCCGCGCCGCCATGTCCTTGAGCTGGCCTACCCCGTTGCGCCAGTTCCATTGCCCGGCCAACCGCTCGGAAATCCGGCGACGACTCCACGCGGGATTGGCCGCGATTAATTGGCGGATGCTTTCCACATCCGCTC
>CAZIFU010000023.1:0-16351 GCA_964539075.1 uncultured Verrucomicrobiota bacterium
TTGACACGCAAGGAAGCCTGAAATACAATCCATTATGACCATATTTGATAAACCGCAAACTGCGGCCTAATATCTGTTAGCCGTCATTCGCACGCCATGCCACCTATCGCATACCTCAAGACAGATTGTGAGCATTGCAGCGGTCACATCGAGTATCCATCCGAGCTTGCAGGGCAGTCCATTGACTGTCCTCACTGTCAGCAGGCCACCGCATTGCCATCACCATTTGTCCCGCCGCCCGCAGCGCCTCGGCCAGCCCCACCACCGCCGCTCATCACCACGCCGCCGCCGAGGAGACAGTCCCCACCGCGAGGCGGAGAGATATGCGAGACGTGTGGTTCAGTTGGTCGTGCCGTCTCACGCACGAAGGGGAGCTTCCTCATAGAGCTTGCACTCTGGTTGTTGTTTTGCGCGCCCGGACTCATCTACTCCATTTGGCGGCTGACATCGCGCGAGAAGGTTTGCGGACAGTGTGAGGGGAAGATGATTTCGATAGGCTCACCACGAGGCCAGCAGTTGTGGAGTTCCTATCACGGATGATTTGTGTTATGGATTCACAGACCATGACGGCTAACCATGCGCTGCAGCGAACCCGGCGGGGCGTCGCGGTTAGCAATCGAACGCGTCTCGTGCGCCGGGTCGCTGAGCTTGGGTCGTTAGGCCACTTCGAGTGCCATGAGCATCTTCAAAGAGCTTTTTGGTAATCCGCTCAAGCCGCGAAAAGAAGCTGCGCGGATCGAAGGCGTGGTCCACTTGTTCATCCTGCAAGTCATCCAAGTAATGCCAGGATTCGTAAAGAAGAACCTTGCCCTCGTCAAAGATTACGACCTGCTACCGATCACTACGGATACAGCACGACGGATTTCCACCGAACTATCAGTTGCGGCGGTCGCGCACTCCATCGCGTTGACTCCACACCCGTTGGTCGCGCGCGAGCGCCAGCGTTACGTCACCGCTCACCGGCAGGCAGCGCAAAGCGTTCTCGAAGAGCAGCTCGGTGTCTCGGATGTAGATTCTATCCTCAGACAGTACTGTGAAGCGCACGATAGAGTGATGAGGACTTGGGATCATCCGTTGAAGCGAATGTTCACAAATCAAGGATTCAAGATTCCCATGCAGCATATTCTCGAGGTCTTTCCTGTCGTCGCGTACGACCGGCTCGGCTTGAGACACGAAGACGGTGCAGATCCCGCCTATCCACAGATGAAGAACCCTCTCGTGATTGAGGCGTGGCACAAGGCGTTGTGGATTACCACCAACAAATTTTGGGAGATGGCGTTCGAGAGATATGACGTGGCCTAACCATGCGCTGCAGCGAACCCGGCCATCGCGTCCAGGTTGCAAGCGGACGCCCTCGTGGGCCGGGTCGCTGAGCTCACCTCGTTAGGCGGCACCGAGCGCACACTCACAACATCAACCAACAAACAAAATGAAAACCACCATACGCTACGTTCTTCCGTTAGTAGTCGCACTCGCGCTATTCGGCGCGACCACACACCCAGCATTTGCAGAAGACAAGGCACCCGCCTTCATGGAGGTCGGCAAGAAGTATCGAACACTGGTGTCGATTGCGCCCATCACGTTCGTCGTGCTCGATTTGGGCAAGGACGCATGGGTGAAAATCCGAATCATCGAGGAAGAGGACGAAGCAGGAGACAAAACGAAGAAGGATGACGTTGCGTGGCTCAACACAAAAGCTGCGCTGATTATCGAGCCAGTCGAGGACCAGAAGAAGGAAAAGAAAGACAAGAAGTGAGATTGACGATTGAAGCAGACAGCGTGGGAGTGCCGCCTAACCATGCGCTGCAGCGAACCCGGCCATCGCGCCCAGGTTGCAATCCACGCGTCCCGTGGGCCGGGTCGCTGAGCTTGGGTCGTTGGCGTCATTCGCACACGCATCATGAAACCAAACTCTTACTTGCTCCTCATCTTCACTCTCGCGTCATTGCTAGTGCCTGAGGTTCTGCGCGCCGAAAGCGTGCCGCCGTTCGAGAAGTTCGCCTCGAACTGCGTTCTCATAGTCAAAGCCCGACAGGCCGGCCCCTTCAGCACCAACGAGAATTTTGTTCTCACGTTCGAGGTCACGGAAACGTGGAAAGGTCGTTTCGATCCACAGACCTTCACCAAGACGAGCCCAGAGGGTTACATTCGTGCTGGTCAGGGTGAGCATGGCGTTCGGGTCACAGCCGGGCAGGAAATCATTTTCTTCTTCACCCGACACAACCAACCAGAGGGCAAGCTGGCACGCCACAACGCTGCCTTTCCGATTACCGACGGCAAACTGGTGTATGGCAGCACCAGTGAATCGGTTGAGAGTCGAGTTTTCACCACAGCCGAGTTCAAGCGCGCCATTGCTGCCCTTTCTGCTCCGGCGCAAAGTCCCGAGATCAAGAAATGACGCCTAACCATGCGCTGCAGCGAACAGCCGCCCCGCTTTGCAGTCGGACGGTTCACGCAACTTTCAACGCGCCCCTTGCAGGCGACGCCCGCTCCCGGCGGCTGTCGCTGAGCTTGGGTCGTTGATATGGCCGCTTCACACGTCAGCAAAAAACGAAAAGCCAACAACCATAGAAAGGAAACATGCCTGCGAAAAAAACAATCTTTCAGAAAATCGGCGATGACGCCGTCCGGGCCAAGACGGACAAGGCGTGGAAGGACTGGTTCAGCATATTGGACAAGTTCGGCCTGAAGGAGAAGGGCCACACGCAGTCAGCAAAGTATCTTCGGGAAAAGCATGGCCTGAGCGGTTGGTGGGCGCAGGCAGTGACAATTCGCTACGAATGGGAGAGAGGTTTGCGCGGAAAGAAATCCACAAAATGAAGACGCGGCCTAACCATGCGCTGCAGCGAACCCGGCGTGAGCGTCGCGGTTGCAATCGTGGCGTCCCGTGCGCCGGGTCGCTGAGCTTGGGTCGTTGACTGGCCGCATCCACACATGAACGCAACCGCCGCCCCCAGTCAAAGACTCCCCAAACCCTGGATCGCCCTGCTGGTGGCCACGTTGGTGGCGGCGCTCGCCTTCGTGCTCGTCGCCGCCCTGCCATACTTTCGCGGCGACGTGGAGAAGCTCGCGCCCTACGATGGCAAGCGGACGTGGCTGCTGGTGCATATCGCCTCCGGAATGGTCGCGCTGCTGCTCGGGCCGTTTCAACTCTGGCTCGGATTCACCCGGCCGCGCTCTGTGCTGCATCGCCGGCTCGGGATGGTTTATCTCGGAGCGGTTTCCATTTCTTGCGTGGCCGCCTATTACCTCGCCTTCCACACGGACGTCAGTTTCACCTTTGGGTTTGGCCTGGCCGGACTCGCCACCGCGTGGGTCGTCACCTGCAGTTTGGCGATGGTAGCGGTGAAGCGACGCCAATTTCTCCAGCATCAGGAATGGATGATCCGCAGCTATGTGGTGACCTTTGCGTTCGTGAGCTTCCGGATGCTCGTGGTGCTCCTGACCGTGTTGAACGTGGGCACGCAGATTGACCGGCTCAACGTGGCGAGCTGGTTCTGCTGGGCGGCTCCGCTGCTGATTTGCGAGGCGGTGATTCAAGGGCGCAAGTGCGCAAGGCAAAGAGTTTAACACCGTGCTTAATTCGAGAGAGTTTGTGATTCCAGAGTTTGCAGCTTTGCCGCCTCCTGAGAAACTAGACGCGCAAGTCATGGGTTTGGAATGAGTTGGTAATTCATGGCGGCGGCCATGTTTTGCAGGTGGGCGAGCTTCTTGCGTTTCATTTTTGCCTCCTCCTTGGCGAAAACTTCGGGCTTGAAGGGTTCTTTGTACTTCAGCAGATGCCAGAGCACACGTGCCAGTTTGTGCGCCATGGCGGTGATGGCTTTGGGACTGCCCAAGCGCGCCTTCCAGCGGCGGTATAAATCGCCAAAGTAGTTTTGCGCGTGCCATAAACTTTGCGCGGCCAACCGCAAGGCTTCGGCCACCCGGCTTTTCACGTCGCGGGTGCGCACGCTGTAAATCTTCCCGCCGGTGATCCGATTGTCGGGACAGAGTCCCAGCCAGCTTCCAAAATGTTTGGCGGTCGGAAACTTGGCGGCAAACTCCGGCCCCAGTTCGCAGAGCAGCACCAGCACGGTGGGAGTTTGGAAGCCGGGCACGGCGGTCAGGTCCACGCCCAGCACGCGGTAACATTCTTCACGCGCCGCGAATTGCGGTTGGTTGCGCTGCGCTTGCTTGTGACTCGTCTTGGCGGCGGGCAACGGCGCGGTTGCCACATCCGCACGCGAGTCGAAGGTCTGAAGCAGCGTGGCGATCAGGGTCGTCTCCAGCGACGCGTGCCCGAGATATTGCGAGATCAACCGCAGACTCACGCCCTCCTCGAGGAGATGCGTGGCGTAGCAGTGGCGCAACGTATGCCCCGCGGCTTGCGCCGGCAGCCCCGTGGCCGCCCGCGCCAGCCGGATGGCGGTCAGACAGAGCGGCTCTGCGCAACGCGCAGAGCCCCGACGTGGGGTGAACAGGTTCAAGGGATGTCGTATTCATGCCCGCAAGCTCACCTCACTCTGCAAGAAACTGAGATGCGCACGGCAGGGACCGGCAAACCGCTTGAGACTCGCCAGCCCGCCGCTCGTTTGCCACACTCTGCCCGATGCGACACGCACCCATTGATTCAAAGCTCTTCATCGAGAATCGCGAGCGCCTTGCGCGGAAGCTGCCGACCAACGCGCTCGCCGTCGTCAACGCCAACGACGTGCTGCCCACCAATGCCGACGGCTCGCTGGTGATGGTGCCGAATTCGGACCTCTTCTACCTCACGGGCATCGAACAGGAGGAAAGCATTCTGGTTGTCGCGCCAACCGCCTTCGATGAAAAGCTGCGTGACGTGTTGTTCCTGCGCGAGCCGAACGAGCATCTGAAGGTCTGGGAGGGCGACAAGCACTCGAAGGAGGGGGCGCAGAAGATCTCCGGCATCAAGACGGTGAAGTGGCTTTCGGAATTTCCGGTGGTCTTCCGCCAGTTGATGTGCGACGCCGAGCACGTTTATCTCAACAGCAACGAGCACAAGCGGGCGGCGAACGACGTCGAGACGCGCGACGAGCGGTTCGTGCGCGAGTGTCACCGGAAATTTCCACTCCACACCTATCACCGGCTCGCGCGGCTGATGCACGAGTTGCGCGTTGTGAAGTCCGAGATCGAGGTGAAACTACTGCGCGAAGCTTGCGCCATCACCCGCGCGGGCTTCCTGCGCGCCCTTAAAAAGACGAAACCCGGTGTGAACGAATGCGAGCTCGAGGCGGAGTTCATCCACGAATTCACACGGCGCCGCGGCAAGTTTGCTTACAATCCCATCATTGCCTCGGGCAGGAACGCCTGCGTGTTGCATTACATCCAGAACGACCAGCCTTGCCGGCAAGGCGAACTGCTGCTCATCGATGCCGGCGCGAGCTACGCGAATTACAACGCCGACCTCACACGCACGATTCCCGTCAGCGGCAAGTTCACGAAGCGCCAGAAAGCCGTCTACAACACCGTGCTCCGCGTCATGCGCGCGAGCATCGCGGGCGCAACCGTTGGCAAACAGCACCGCGACTGGCAGAAGGAGGCCAAGCTGATGATGAACGAGGAATTGCTCGCGCTCGGCCTGCTCACGAGGGCGGATATCCGGAAACAAACGGACGAGACGCCCGCGAGCCAGAAGTATTTCAACCACGGCCTCGGCCACCCGTTGGGTCTCGACGTGCATGACGTGGGTTTCACGACGCAACCGTTCGCCCCGGGTTGGGTGCTCACGGTCGAACCGGGCATTTACATCCCGAAGGAAGGCTTCGGTGTCCGGCTGGAAAACGACATCCTGGTTACCGAAGACGGACCAGTTGACCTGATGTCGGACATCCCCGTTGACGCCGACGAGATTGAAGCGTTGATGAACCGGTGATCGGGTTGCCGGCGCGTCGGCGCGGAGCGGACTGTTTCCGGCTGCGCAGGTTGGACGCCTGCGCTCCTACGTTTCGCGAAATTCCGTGGGTGTCTGGCCGGTGGCTGAGCGGAAGGCACGCGTGAAGGCGCTGTGGTCATAGAAACCGCAGTCGAGCGCGATGTCGGCCACTGGACGATCACTTTCCACGAGCATCTGCGCGGCGGCGGCGAGGCGGGTTTGTGTGATGAGCTGGCTCGGCGTGATCCGGAAGATGCGCTTGATGAGGCGGGCGAAGCGAACCGGGGAAAGCCCGGCGCGCTTCGCCAGCCGGGCGGGTGAAATTGGCTCACCGAATTCTTCCTCCAGAAACTCCAGCGTGCTCGCGAGACTCGCGGGAATGCTATCGCGATCCCCGGGCGCGCGGAGGTCACGCGAGATGCCGACAAGGCCGACGATCTTTCCCGCCGCATCGCGCAAGGGCAGCTTCGTGGTCAGGCACCAGCCGGGTTTGCCGCGCGCATACCAGTGCAGTTCGAGGTGGTCATGAATCGGATGGCCGGTGCGGAGCACACGCGTGTCCTGCGCAGTGGGCGTGCGACCGAGGTCGCCGGGGAAAACATCCGCGGGACGTCGGCCGATGAGTTCCGACTTGTGGCGCAGGCCGCAACGGCCGACGAGCGAGGTGTTCATGGCGAGATAACGGCCCGCGACGTCCTTCACAAAGAAAACCGTGTCGGGCATGTGGTCAAAGAGAGCCTCGACCATGCGCCAGTCCGCCGGGATGGCGGACGCGGTGGTTGGGTTTGTGCCGGGTTTCACGCTGTGGGCGATGTTTTAAGACAAGACGCCGCGTTTGCCCATGCCATAATGGGGGCGTGACCCGTGCCCGGCCCATTCTTGTGTTCGTCATTGTGTTGCTCGCCGGCACGGCGGGAGCAGCGGATCGTGCCGCGACCCCAGGAAGTGTTCGCCCCAACGTCCTCTTCATCGCCGTGGACGATCTTAACGACTGGATCGGCTGCCTTGGCGGGCATCCGCAGACGAAGACGCCGAATCTCGACCGGCTAGCGGCAGGCAGCGTGTTGTTCAAGAACGCCTATTGTGCCGGGGCGTCGTGCAATCCGTCGCGAACGGCGATCATGAGTGGCCTGCCGCCACATCGGTCGGGTCTTTACCAGAATCCACAGAAACTGCGCGAGGTGCTGCCGGATGCCGAGTTGATGCCGCGCTATTTTTCGCGGAATGGCTACTGGTCTGCCGGCTCGGGCAAGATTCTCCACTACATGATCGATCCGCTGTCGTGGGATGATTACTTCCCGATCAAGGCGAAGGACGATCCGTTCCCGCGCACGTTCTATCCCAAGAATCGTCCCGTGAGTTTGCCGCGCGCCGGCGACTGGCAATACGTGGAGACCGACTGGGCTCCGCTCGACGTGACAGACGAGGAGTTCGGCGGCGACTGGCTCGTGACGAAGTGGATCGGCGAGCAACTCCAGCGCGCACACGACAAGCCGTTCTTCCTCGCGTGCGGTCTCTACCGCCCGCACGAGCCGTGGTTCGTGCCGAAGAAATATTTTGAGCCATTCCCGCTTGAGACGATTCAAGTCGGGCCGGGTTACAAGGCGGACGATCTCGATGACGTGCCGCCCGCGGGTCAGAAGCTCGCTCGCAATCGCTACTTCGAGCACATCCAAAAGGAGGGCCAGTGGAAGAACGGCATCCAGGCTTACCTCGCGTCCATTCATTTCGCCGATGCCATGCTCGGCCGCGTGCTCGATGCGCTGGAAAAAAGTCCGCAGCGCGACAACACGATCGTCGTGCTCTGGAGCGATCACGGCTGGCATCTCGGCGAGAAGGAGCACTGGCAGAAGTTCACCGGCTGGCGAATCTGCGACCGTGTGCCGCTCATCGTGCGTGTGCCGAAAGGCGCCAGCGGTTTGCCCGAAGGCACGCGCGCTGGCTCGGTGTGTGACCGGCCCGTCAGCCTCGTCGATCTGTTCCGCACACTCACCGACTTGTGCGGACTGCCCGACAAACCCGACATCATGGGCCGCAGCCTCGTCCCCTTGTTGCGCGATCCATCCATGCCCTGGCCGCACGCCGCGATCACTCATCTCGATCAACCCGAGAGCTACGCCATCAGCACCGAGCGCTGGCGCTACATTCACTACAAGGGAGGCGACGAGGAACTCTACGACATTGAGAGCGATCCGCATGAATGGACCAATCTCGCGCCAAAAAACGAGCACGCTGCCAAGCTCACCGAGATGCGCGCGCTCGCGCCGAAGGAAATGAAAACGTTGGTTTTGCCGAAAGAAACGAAAAAGGCTCGAAAGAACTGAGCGCCCCCACATGCCATGAAACTTTTCTTCCTCATCCTCCTTTCGTCCCTTTTCGTTTCTTTCGGCCAACTTCAAGCCGCCGAAAGCAAACCCAACATCATCTTCTTCCTCTTCGATGACCTGGGTTGGGGGCAGCCGCAGAGCTACAATCCGCAGTCCGCGCTGCGCACGCCTAATCTCGACAAGCTCGCCTCGCAGGGCATGCGCTTCACGGATGCGCACACCGCCGCCGCCGTTTGCACCCCGACGCGTTACGGCGTGCTCACCGGCCGGTATCCGTCGCGCATCGGGCAGTTTGGAGTGTTGGGAACCTGGTCAGAGCCGATCATTCCCGTCTCGCGCCCGACGGTTGCGTCGGTGCTCAAGCAGCAGGGCTATGAGACCGCTTGCATCGGCAAGTGGCATCTGGGTTTGGGATGGGGCAGTGGAGAGCACAAGGGGCCGCCTCGTGCCGGCACCGAATTTGCGAATGGTCCGACCAAACTTGGTTTCGATTACTTCTTCGGTTACACGCATGCGGCGAATATCGGCACCATCCTTGAGCAGGATCGCGTCATCATCGATGTCAAAAAGGAGGAGCAACAGCCGTTGAATTTGCGCAAGGCCGTGGAGTGGATCGAGAAGCGTGATCCGCAAAAGCCGTTCTTCCTGTATTTCCCCGTGTGCCCGCCCCACTACCCAGTGGCGCCCGCCCCGGAGTTCATCGGCAAGAGCGGTGGCGTGGATGTGGCGGGCAAGGATCTCAAGGGACAGGCCGACCCCGAGCGCTATCCTGACTGGCTTTTCCAAGGCGATGCCTCGCTCGGAGAGATCATGCGGGTGTTGGAGAGTCGCGGGCTGGCGAACAACACGTTGCTCATTGCCTCATCGGACAACGGTGCCGAGCACCGCACCTATGCGCCGCTGCGCGAATCCAAGCGAAGCATCTACGAGGGCGGGCATCGCGTGCCGTTCGTCGCCCGCTGGCCTGGCAAAGTGAAGCCAGGAACCACGTGGAATCACCCGGTCTGTCTGACCGATTTGATGGCCACAGCCGCCGACATCACGGGCGCGACGCTGCCGCCGAACGCCGGAGAGGACAGCGTTTCGATTCTGCCAGCGCTGTTGGGCAAAAGCGATTCGCCGACGCGTGAGGCCACAGTTCATCAGTCGGCGGGCGGCGACCTCGCCATCCGGCAGGGACCGTGGAAACTGATCTTCAAGAAGGATGGCAGCCCCGAGCTTTACAATCTCGAATCTGATTTGAGCGAAACCAAGGATGTGCTCGCCGCAAACCCCGCAGTCGTCGCGAAGCTTACCGCGCTCATGCAGCGCTACATCGCCGAAGGGCGGAGCACCCCCGGCATCGCACAGAAGAACGACTACGACCTCTCAATCGGCGGCGGCGAAACCAAGGGCAAGCGCAAGAAGAAGGGCCAGAAGACGGCGGCCGCAGGGAAGTCGGATGCCGAACGCGCGCGCGAAATGGCGCTGGCGGCGGACCCGACTTTTGACTGAGCACCAACCAACAAGAAATAATGAAAACACGATATCTGTTTTGGATCGCATGCGCCTTTGCGGTGGCACGCGTTGGTGCCGCCGACACACGCCCCAACATCATCTTCCTCCTCACCGATGACCAGACCGTCGGCACGGTGGGATGCTACGGGAACAAGGACGTCATCACGCCGAACATAGACAAGCTGGCCCGCGAAGGCGTGCGCTTCGCAAATCATTACGACACGACGTCCATTTGCATGGCCAGCCGGAGCAGCATACTGACCGGCCTCTACGAGTATCGCCACGGGTGCAATTTCAGTCATGGCGACATGGAGCGTCGCATCTTCGCCAACTCGTATCCGGTGAGGTTGCGTCAGGGCGGCTATTTCACCGGGTTCGCAGGGAAGATTGGATTCGTGTTGGGCGGGGAGAAATTTGAGGCCTTCGAAAAGGAGTTTGATGTGTGGGCAGGCGGGCCGGGGCAGACCAATTACAAGACGGACAAGAACGCAGGCATCGCGAAGTATGCAGCGCAGTATCCGCATTGCTCGCGCGCTTACGGCGCGTGGGCGCAGGATTTCTTGAAGGCCGCGAAGCAGAGCGGAAAGCCGTTTTGCATGAGCATCAGCTTCAAGGCGCCGCATCTGCCGTTCACGCCCGACCCAATCGACCTGAAGCTCTATGAGTCCAAGAAGACCTTCACGCGTCCGCTCAACTATGGAGTGGAGAAAGGGACTCATTTGTCGCCGCAGGTTCACACCAGCCGTGCGGCAACGGGTTATCGCGAGTGGGTGAAGGACTACGACAACACGGTGAGGCTCTACTACGCGCTCATCACCGGCGTGGACGCCGCCGCGGGCATGATTCGCGACGCGCTGCAGCGTGAGGGCCTCGAGCAAAACACCGTCATCATTTTCACCTCCGACAACGGCTACAACAGCGGCTCGCACGGCTTCGGAGACAAAGTCATCCCGTATGAGGAAGGCTCGAAGGCGCCGCTCATCATCTTCGATCCTCGCCTGCCGAAAGAACACGCGGGCAAAGTGAGCGACGCCGTCACCGCGAACGTGGACATGACGGCCACCATCTTCGCGCTCTCAGGAGTGGCTGCTCCCGAGGGCATCGACGGCAAAAACTTGCTGCCGTTGCTGACGAATCCCGCCGGACGTGTGCGCGACTGGCTGCCGCTTTTCAATTTCTGGGGCACGCCATCCGCGCAATCCATGGCGGTGGTCTCGCCGAAATGGAAATACATCCATTGGTATTACGCAGGAAAAGGGATGAAACCGACCGAGGAGCTGTTCCATCTCGCGCAAGACCGCATTGAGATGGGCAACATCGCCACTGACTCCCAATTCTCCGCGCAACTCGCGACAGCGCGAACTGCTTACGACGCTGAAATCGCGGCAATGATAGCGAAGGTCGTCAAAGGCCACGGCCATGAGCCCTATGCGGTTTTGTTCGATCGCACTTCAGCGTGGGAAACGAAAGAACCGCTACTGAAGTTGACCAGGGTCCGTGGCGGCGAAGGCGAGGACGAGGGATCGGCGAAACCGAAGCCCAACAAAAAAGAAGAGAGGAAAAAGAAGAAGGCCGCGAAGTAAACCCCGTCACTCAACCCAGATTCACCAGCTCATGAAGACGTCATCACTCGTGTCACTGTTCCGCTCCACTCTGGCATTGTTGCCCGTGTTGAGCGCATTGAGCCTCGCTTCCGCGCAGGCGATCAAGTGGATGGATGCCGCGCGTTCGGGCAAGCAGCCTTTCTTTGCCTGCATTCCACTCAACGCCGCACACGGTCCGCTCGTGGTGCCGGAGGAGTATTACAAACAGTATCGCGACAAGCCGGGCGTCGGCGATGCGCCCGCCAAGTTCTTCGGCATGATCGAGAACATCGACACCAACTTCGGCGCTCGGCTGCGAAAACTCGAAGAATGGGGCCTCGACCAGAACACGCTCGTGATCTTCTTCACCGGCGACAACGGCGGCACCGCCGGCACGAAGATCTTCAACGCCGGACTGCACGGCGGCAAAGGCACGCCCTATCAAGGCGGCACGAGGGCGACAGCATTCTTCCGTTGGCCCGGTGGCAAGATGCCAGCCGTTGTGGAGTGCGATGCACTGAGCGCACACATCGACATCTTTCCCACGCTGGCAGAACTCACCGGCGCGAAGTTGTCCGACGATGTGCGGAAGCAAGTCGAGGGACGCAGCCTGTTGCCACTGCTCACAAATCCAAAAGCCGAATGGCCCGACCGCACGCTCGTGCATCACGTCGGTCGCTGGGGAAAAGGCAAAGCCGCCGACTCGAAATACGCCAAATGCGCGATTCAGAGCTCGCAATACACGCTGGTGAACAACACTGAACTCTACGACCTCAAGGCCGACCCGGGCGAAGCGAAGAACGTCATCGCCGAGCACCCGAAGTGGTCGTTAAACTCCGCGCCGCCTATGACAAGTGGTGGGATGAAGTGCAGCCGCTGCTTGTGAACGAGAACGTCATCGGACCGAAAATGAATCCCTTCAAAGAACTCTATTGGAAACAATTCGGCGGCGGTCCTGATGAAAAGTTGCTCAAGCGCATGGAGCCCAAGAGCGACGACGGATCGAAGAATCCCCCAAAGGGAAACAAACGCAAAGAGAAGGCAAATTGAGAACTGGAAGGCGAGTGTCACCTCGTCGTCACACGAGTCTTTTTTCCCGACATCAAATAGGTTCTGAACCTGACTGGCGATTCATGAAACCAAGACTGATTCACGCTCTACTCTCTGTCGCGCTGGCGCTCATGGCTGGCGGCGGAGCAGTTGAAGCCTCGCCGCCCAAGCCCAACATCCTCTTCATCGCGGTGGACGACCTGCGCTGCGAACTCGGCTGCTACGGAGTGAAGGAGATCCAGTCGCCCAACTTCGACCGGCTCGCGGCGTCGGGCGTCGCGTTCACCCGCGCGTATTGCCAGCAGGCCGTCTGCAATCCCTCGCGCGTCTCGTTGCTGACTGGATTGCGGCCTGACTCGACGAAGGTCTGGGATCTCGTGACGGAGATGCGCACGGTGATTCCGGACGTCGTCACGCTGCCGCAGCATTTCCGTCAGCACGGCTACCGCGCGGTGGCTTACGGGAAAATTTTCCACAACCCCTTTCCTGATGCCGCGTCGTGGGACGAACCCACGCACGATGCGTCGGATGTCATCGGTTACTCGAAGGCGAATCAGAAGCGTCTCACGGCATTCAAGGAACAGATGAAAGCCGACGGCAAGAAGCCGCCAGCCATCCAACGCATGCGCGGTCCGGCCACCGAGCAGCAGGAGCAGCCCGACGACAAGAACTTCGACGGCAAGCAAACCTCCGACGCGCTCGTCAAGATGCGCGAACTCGCCGCGGGCAAGTCGCCATTCTTCCTCGCGGTCGGTTACATCCGCCCGCACCTGCCGTTCATCACGCCGAAGAAATACTGGGACCTCTACGACCGCGCGAAGATTCCGCTCGCGACCAATCCGTTCCTTCCGCACGGCGCGCCCGCGGTGGCGTTCGGTGACAAGTCGTTCGGCGGCTTCTATGAGTTGCGCGACTACATGGACTATTCGGACGCGCCATCGCCCTTCGAGCGCACGCTCACCGAGGCGCAGCAGCGCGAGCTCAAGCACGGCTACTACGCCTCCGTGTCCTTCATTGATGCGCAGGTCGGCCGGTTGCTGGATGAGCTCGACCGCCTCGGCCTCGCGCAGAACACCATCGTCGTCCTTTGGGGCGATCACGGCTGGAAGCTCGGCGAGCACGGTGGCTGGTGCAAACAGACCAATTACGAGATCGACACGCGCGCGCCGCTCATGATCCGCGCACCGGGCGCGAAGGCGAACGGCAAACAGTCGCACGCGCTCGTGGAGTTCGTGGACATCTACCCGACGCTCTGCGAACTCGCGTCGCTCCCCGTGCCGAAGGTGCTTGAAGGTAAGAGCCTCGTGCCGCTGCTCACCGGCGCCACCGCCAAGGTAAAGGACGCCGCGTTCAGCCAGTTCCCGCGCAAGCACGAAGGCCGCGACTACATGGGCTACGCCATGCGCACCGAGCGCTACCGCTACATCGAGTGGCTGGCGCAACCCCCTGGCAAGATCGCCGCGCGCGAACTCTACGACCACGACAACGACCCTTCGGAGAATGAAAACATCGCCAACCGCCCGGAGCACGCCGCTTTACTCGCTGCTTTGAACGCGCAGATGAAGAAGTCCCTGCCGAGACCGAAGCAAACCGCCGATGCATCCGCATCACCGCGCCCCAAGCTGCAAATCATCAACGGCAGCCGTCAGCCCATCGACATTTTCTGGCTCAAGTCCGACACCGGGCGTGTGCCGAATGGTTCCGTCGCTCCCGGCAAGGACACCATCATCACCACGACGCCCGGACATCGCTTCGAAGTCGTGGGGCGCGACGACAAGACGACCGCCACAGTGACCAGCGAGGTGCCGGTGCAGGGTTTTCGTTTTGATCCGCCCGGCAAGAACGGCGTGCCAGCCTTCTACACGCAAGCCGTCAGCGCGAATGGTTTTCCCATCGTCGCCTCCGCCAAAGTGAATCCCTACGCGCTCAAGGAGGCAGCGTTCCTCGTGGACATGATGCTCGCCAGGCGCCCGGATGTGCGTGCGGCGATGATCAAGAGCGGCGCGCGCATGTGCATCATGGCGCACAACGAATACACCACTGACCTGCCGGAGTGGTCGCACCTCACGCCGAAGGATTTTCACGACGCACGGGCGCGCGGAATGGGCGGCAGCGAGACCGACCCCTTCTGCTCCATCGCCGAGGAGAACGTGCTCGGCTATGCCGGCGATCCTTACTCCACGGAGTGCATCGTCATCCACGAGTTCGCGCACAACATCCACCTGCGCGGGATGCTGAATGTGGACCCGACCTTCGACACGCGACTGAAGGCGACTTACGACGACGCGATGAAAGCCGGCCTGTGGAAAGGCAAATACGCGTCGGTGAATCATCACGAGTATTTCGCCGAAGGCGTGCAGTCGTGGTTCGACAACAACCGCGTGAACGACCACGACCACAATCACGTCAACACGCGCGCGTTGCTGATTGAATATGATCCCAGCCTCGCCGCGATGTGCCGCGAAGTCTTCGGCGACACCGAATTGAAATACACCAAGCCCGCGACGCGCCTCACGGGTCACATGGCGGATTACGATCCAGCGAAAGCGCCAACGTTTGTCTGGCCCGAGCGATTGAAGCAGGCCAAGGCGGAAATCCGCGCGAAAGCGGAAGCGCGCGACAAGGCCGCCAACGGCGACAGCAAGCGTGAGACGCGCACCATCGCCGGCTGGACCGTGCTCATCAGCCGTGACCTGCTGGCCACCAACGGCCCGGCCACCGCGCGCGCGCGCGAATTGATCGAGGCGCAGCTCAGGGAAATCATCCGTGTCGTGCCCGCGAAGGCCGTGGCGGAGTTGCAGAAGGTTCCCCTTTACCTCTCACCCGAGTATCCCGGCGTGCGGCCGAGGGCTGAGTATCATCCGGGCGCCGATTGGCTCAGCGAACACGGGCGCGACCCCGTGATGGTGAAGGCTGTCGAGATCACGAGCGTGCGCGATTTCGAAGCCTCGGTCCGGCGGATGCCGATGGTCATCCTGCACGAACTCGCGCACGGGTATCACGATCGCGTCTTGCCGAAGGGCCATGGCAATCCGGAGGTCAAGGCCGCCTATGAGAAGGCGAAAGCCGGCGGCAAATACGATCGCGTGGAGCGCCAGGATTCCGAGGGCCGCAAGCGCATGGATCGCGCCTACGCGCTGACCAATCCGGTGGAGTATTTCGCCGAGAGCACGGAGGCGTTCTTTGGCCGCAACGATTTCTTTCCTTACACAAGCGACCAGTTGAAGCAACACGACCCGGAAATGTTCGCGCTGCTGGCGAAGCTTTGGGGCAGCGAAACCGCATCGGCGGTACGCAAGCCCAACATCCTTTTCATCCTCGCCGACGACCTCGGGTACGGCGATGTCGGCTGCTACAATGCGGAATCCAAAGTCGCCACGCCGAACATCGATCGGCTCGCGCACGAAGGGATGCGATTTACCGACGCGCATTCTCCGTCCACGGTCTGCACGCCCAGCCGCTACAGTTTGCTCACCGGTCGGATGGCCTTTCGCATCAACTATCGCGGCGTCTTCGAAGGCGTGGGCGGGCCCTGTCTCATCAAGGAGGATCAACTGACGCTGCCGCAGATGCTCCGCAACCAGGGCTACGCCACGGCGATGACGGGCAAGTGGCATGTCGGCCTGAGCTTCTTTGACAAGGAAGGGCAGCGCATCACGAAGGGCGGAGTCGAAGGTGTGAAGTTGATTGATTACTCGCGCGCCATTCCGGATGCACCGATTCATCGCGGCTTCGACCGGTTCTTCGGCACGGCTTGCTGCCCGGCCTCGGATTTTCTTTATGCCTTCATCGATGGCGATCGCATTCCGGTGCCGCCCACCCGGATGCTCGACAAGTCAAAGCTGCCCAAACATCCGTATGCCTTCGACAACCGCGCCGGCATGATCGCGCCGGACTTTGACCTCGAAGAATTGGACATGGTCTTCCTGAAAAAGAGCCGGGAGTTCCTCGAGCAACACGCGAAGAGCCAGCCGGAGAAACCCTTCTTCCTCCTGCACTCCATGAATGCGGTGCAT
>CAZIFU010000024.1:0-44948 GCA_964539075.1 uncultured Verrucomicrobiota bacterium
AATCCGGCGGGGTCCGTCAAGCGCACCCCGGTCTGCGTCTGCGAACGCAGCGCGCGCATTCCTCTCCCCTTCGGAAGGGGAGAGGATCAAGGTGAGGGGTTGCTCCGGAAATTTTTTGTCTTCTTAACTAAATGGAAGTGCACCCCGGAAACCCACTCGCGTCGGCTGCGACTTTATTAACGGGCTGTAAAGCGCACGCCTCGCCGCCGTCGGCGCTTGCGTCATTCGGCGCACACGCTAACCTCCCGTCATTCATCACGATTCCATGAATACAAAACGCTTTATCCGGTTGTCGTTGTCGGCGATTCTGATACTGACCTGTGCCGGGCCGTTCGCCGCGCGCAGCCAGACACCTGCCGAAACTGAAATCGCCGCCCTGCGCCGCAAAGCCGCGGAAGCCGACCAGCTGCGCGAAGACCTCGCCGCCGCGCGCAAGGAGATCGAAGCGTTGCGCAGCGAACTCGACCGGCTGCGCGGCGGCAGCGGCGCGACCCCAACGTCGTCCGCACCACCTCCGCTGGTTGTCGCCGCACCGCCCAAGACCTCGCCGCCCGCCGCCGAACCCGCGCCCGGGGTGCGGCGTTTGCAGGAGGACAATCAGAAGCTGCGCGAGCAGCTCGCCCAGGCGCGGCAAACCCCGCCGCCCGCCGAACCACCGCCCTTGCAGCCCGGCGAAGTGTTGTCCGTGGACGAATTGACCGCCCGTTTCGCCGCCAATGAACTGGCGGCCGACGCGCGCTATCGCGGTCACCTCCTCCGGGTGCGCGGCGAAGTGGACCATTTCGCGCCGCCGTTGTTCGGCACCACGTTCAAGGTTTTCCTCAAAGGCCCCACCCGGCTGCGCCAGGTCGAGTGCGAGGTGAAGCTGCCGGGCAGCCACAATCCGGAGCTCCGGAACGGCCCCACCGGCCAGCTTTACGTCAAGCCGCCGTTCAAAGACCCGGTCCTCTTCCTGAAGGCCGGCCAAACCGTCGTGATCGAAGGCGCCTGTGCCGGGGTGCGGGACAACCGCGTCCTGCTGGAGAAGTGCAAACGGGTGGAACCGTGACCTCTTCGTGGCGCGTGCGGCGGTCGGCGCCACGGTTCCTCAGTGCCGCCGCAACACCAGCCGGTGCTCGAGGCGTTTGGTCTGGTGATATTCCAAGGGCGGCAGGTCGGTGAGGGTGGGCGACTCGGTTTCCTGCAAAATGGATTTGGACATGACTTTGAACGCCAGCCAGCGCGGCCAATCCAGGTCGGCGGCGTGAGTGATCTGCCGCAGCCGGCTGCGCCACTCGATGATCACGCGGTCAATGTCGCCCGCGCCGGTCAATTCGGTGATCCACTGGTGCTTGTTCAACGGATTCTTGCGGACGTCGGCCACGATCTGCTCGGCGCCGGCGCCGTATTTGGGCGGCGTGCCATTTTCGAGGTAGCCGGAAATGGACTGCAGGCCGTAAGTTCGCTGACAGACCATCGCCAGCCGGCCGGCCCAGCGGTTTTCCTCGCCGCAGAACCGGAACCCGGCATCGAGGTTCGCCACGTCGTAGATCAACTCGTCGAGTGGATAGCTCGCGTCCTCAAGCGCCGCCGCGATGGCGAGACCGTCGCCCTGCGAGAAACAACTCACCACGCGCCCGCGCAAGGTCGGCACGCCCGCGGCGTCCACCAGGCCGAGCCGCCGCCACAACAACGCCACGCCGGTGGCGGCGGAAAGTTCGCGGCAGGCCGGCACGAGCGAGCAGCGGGCGCAATCCTCCGGCAGCACTTCGCGCTCGGCCGGCTTCCAGAGCGCGACGCCGTGGTCGTCCACGGGCACTTTGATCTTCTGGCCGGCGAGGCTCACAAGCGCGAGGATTTTATCCGCCTGTTCCTTGAAGCGCACCACGGGCAGTTTCTGCTGCGCCAGTTTCTGCTCGACCAGCGGGGCGATCTTCGCGCGCCACAACGCCAGCGGCGCCTGCCGTCCGCTCCAATTGGTCAGGCGGCGAATCCACTTGGCGAGCACGACGCGCTCGCCGGCGAGGCGCTCGGCGACAGTGATGGCGCGGCCATGGATTTTTTCGGCGTCTGATTCGTCGAGCACCACCAGCGCGCCGTGGCCGACTTTTTCCAGGGCGGCGGGTTCCGAGAGGACCGGGCAAAGTTTGTACTTGTGGAGTTCAAGCGCGAAATATTGATTTGAGTCACGCTCGCCCTCACCCCCGGGGAGAGGGCCGGGGTGAGGGCGGACCAAGATCATGATTTCCCCGAGTGGCCGCTCGACCGGCACGGGATACGGCTGCCATTCGCCGCGGCTGTTGAACAGTTCGCGCACGTGTTTGCGGACATGCCGCGCGCGCTCCGCATCGGTCATCAACCCGCACGGCGCGGCGGGATGTTTCAACGATTCCTCGACACCGAGAAAAATCGGCCGCGTGGTGAAGAGCCGCTCCTGGACGCGGACGGCCTCGGCGAAAGGTGCCCGGCCCTGTTGCGCCGCGAGCGTCATCAGGCCGAGCAGCGCGCTCCAGTCCACCATGCCGCTGCGCGCCAGGTGGCAGGGATAGCCGTCGCGCAGGCGCAGTTCATTGGCCGTCACCAGGAAGTAGCCGGTTTCATCAATGCCGCGCCGGCCGGCCCGGCCGATCATTTGCAAGATTTCATCCGCCTTGAGCGGCTGTTCCTGGTAATCGCGCCGGTACGATTCGCCGGCCAGCGCCACGCTGCGGAGCGAGAAATTGATGCCGGCGGCCAGCCCCATGGTGGCCACCACGACGCGAAGCTGGCCGGCCTTGGCCAGCGGTTCGACGAGGCCGGCGCGCACGCCGTAGCTCAATCCGCTGTGATGGTAGGCGATGCGGCTGCGCAACATTTTGGCGAGATGCTCGCCGGCGAGTTGTTTTTGCGCGGCGCTGAGCGGGAGCGGGTGCGGCGTGGGAAGCTGCCGCGCCAGTTCGGCGGCCATCGCTTCGGTGGCCTGGCGGCGCGGGGCAAAAATCAAAATCGGCCCCAGGTCTTCCGCCAGCGCCTTGGCCACCAGCCGTGGCCAGTAGCCGCGAATCTCGGATGGCACATGGAAGTTGAGGTTGTTGGCATACACCTCCTCCAGCGGCACCGGCCGCTCTTCATGACGGATGAGCACGGCCTTGCGGCCCAGCCGTTGCAGCCACTTCACCACGTCCTGCGGATTGCCGACGCTCCCGCTGAGGAGGAGCAATTGTGTTTGCGGTGGCGCGAGCGCGAGCGCCAGTTCATAATTCAGGCCGCGGTCAGCGTCGCCGAGCATCTGGTACTCGTCCACCACCAGCAACGCCGGGCCGTCGCCCTGGATGAGGCGGCTTTTTTGCGTTTCGAGCGTGGCGACCAGCACGGGCGCTTGCAAATTCTCCG
The DNA here is from genome assembly GCA_964539075.1 of uncultured Verrucomicrobiota bacterium. Taxonomy (GTDB): domain Bacteria; phylum Verrucomicrobiota; class Verrucomicrobiia; order Limisphaerales; family CAZIFU01; genus CAZIFU01. The sequence goes on from CAZIFU010000024.1 coordinate 3,352, forward strand.
CCAGGTCGCCGGTGGCGATGCCGACGTTCCAGCCGCGCGCGCGCCACTCGGCCAGTTTGTCATTGGCCAGCGCGCGGGTGGGCACGGTGTAGATCGCCTGACCGCGGCTTTTTCCCCCGTTGGACCAAAGCTCGAAGATCAACGTCTTGCCGGCGCCGGTCGGCGCCTGGACCACCACGTCCTTGCCCTCGCGCAAGGCGGTGACCGCGTGCTGCTGCCAGAGGTCGGGCACGGTGACCTGGTTGAGGACGGGGCTGAGTTGGTCGGCGAAGGTCTGCACGTCTGGAAGATAATCGAAATCGGCGGTTCGGAAACGGGAAGTTTTGAGTGAAAAATAATTGAAACTTCCTTCGCTGCTGCCGGGTAATTCCAATACAATGAAACGACATTGGTTCAGCGCATGGCATGACCGACCCGCAACAGTTTGAGGTGTTCATGAGGAGCCACCAGGACATGGTCTATGCGACGGCGGTCCGGCTGCTGGGCAATCCCTCGGACGCGCAAGACATCGCGCAATCGGCCTTTGTGAAGGCGTTCGAGCGCTTCGAGGAGCTGGCCCGGAGCACGACCGCCAGCGGCTGGCTCAAGACCGTGACCACGAACCTCTGCCTGAACCATCTCTCGCGCTACCGCGCCCGCTGGCGGTTCTTCAGCGAACTGCAGACCGACGATGACGATCCCGAAAGCGGCTTCGAGCACCGGCTCGCCGCCGAGGACAGCCCGCCGCCGGACGCGGGGCAGACCGACCAGCGCGCGCTGCTCGAAGCAGCCCTGCGCCGGCTGCCCGACGCTCAGCGCGTGCCGCTGGTGCTTTTTCATTTTGAAGGCAAGGCCTACGATGAAATCGCCGCGCAACTCGGCGTTTCGCCCGGCAAAGTGAAAACCGACATCCACCGCGGCCGCCAAGCGCTGCGCCGCAAACTGCGACTCGACGAGGCCGGCGACGTCGAGCGGCTCAAGCTTTGAACGTTCCATGACACCGGATGAACTGGAGAAAATGATTGATTGCGAGCTGAAGCGGCTTCCAGCGCCGCGCGCGCCGCGGACGTTGCTGCCGCGCGTGCTGGCCGCCGTCCAGGCCCGCGCGACGGCGCCGTGGTATCAGCGCGCGTGGTTGACCTGGCCGCGACAGTGGCAGGCGCTTTCGCTGGCGGCGCTCGTTGCGCTGCTTGCCGGCGCAGCGTTGCTGCTGCCCGGCGTGGACAGCGCGGCAGGCGGATATGCGGCGAAGCTGGCGGGCGGTTTGGGCGGGCGCCTGGGCGCCGCTGGAAAAAATTTCGCCACCGGAATGAACACGGCGCTGATGCTCTGGCGCTCATTGGTGCAGCCGGCGCTGGGTTACGCGCTCGCGCTCGTGACGCTGATGTTCCTCGCGTGTGTGACATTCGGCACCGCGTTGACGCGCGTAGCCTTGAAGCAAGTGAGAATCGCATGAAAACAAAATGGTTGAACCGCGCCGCGTTGTGGCTGGCGGCGCTGACGCTGGCCGCGGCGCCCGACGCGCCCGCGCAGGAAACGAACACCAATGCGGTCGCGGTGGCCAGCCAGATTATCCTGGAGGCTGGCGACGGCGCGGTGAAGCTCGGGACACCGGCCAAAGGACGCGAGTCCCGCCACGGGCAGGGCGGGGAACCGGTCGTGCGCATCGGACAGGATTACACGCTAGCCTCTGGTGAAACGATCGAGGAACTGGTCGTGATCTCCGGCAAGGTGCAGATCGAAGGCACTGTGGACGGCGACATGGTCGTGTTGCTGGGGCGGGCGGAGTTGGGCAGCAACGCGGTGGTGAAGGGCAACCTCGTTGTCGTTGGCGGCGTGGCAACGGTGGCTTCCAACACTGTCGTGAAGGGGGAACTGGTGATCGTGGGCGGCGCCCTGGAAGCGGCCGAGGGATTCAAGCCGGGCGGCGAGCAGGTGGTTATCGGGATCAGCGGCATTGGCGAGAAGTTCGACTGGTTGCTGCCCTGGCTGAAGCGCGGTTTGCTGTGGGGCCGTCCGATTGTGCCCGAACTGCCGTGGGTGTGGCTCGTCGCCGGCATCCTCCTTTTTGTTCACTTCCTGCTGAACCTGCTTTTCGACAAGCCGGTGCGCGCCTGCACGGCGACACTCGTGGAGAAACCGTTCACGACGTTCCTGGTCGGGATGCTTGTGCTGGTGCTCTTCGGGCCGGTGTGCCTGCTGTTGGTCGCCTCCGTGGCCGGCATCATCGTCGTGCCGTTCCTCTCCTTCGCGCTGTTGCTCGCGGCGGTGTTGGGCAAGATCGCCGTCGCGCGGTGGCTGGGCGGCTCGATCGCGCGACGCGGCCCGATCGAGGAACGGTTCCGGCCCGTGCGCTCATTCCTCATCGGCGCGCTTGTCATCTATCTGCTTTACATGATTCCCATCGTCGGCTTCGCGACGTGGGCCATCATCCGTGTGATCGGCCTCGGCGCAGCAACGCTGACACTCCTCCAGGCTTTCAAGCGCGAGAACCCGCCGGTGCCACTCGCGGCGACGACGCCAGGAGGGTTTCCGCCAGCGGCTCCGGCAACGGCCGCGATGCCGCCCGCGGCGATGGTTTCGCCTGGGGCAGCCGCTTCCGCCCTGGACATCGCCACGCTGCCGCGCGCGGGATTTTGGATCCGGCTCGCCGCGTTCCTGCTCGATTTCCTGCTGGTCATGATGACCTGCGGGCTGCTCGGATTCGTGCACTACGCCAAAGGACACGCCTGGCCCTTGCTGCTCGTGCTGATGTACCACGTCGCGCTGTGGACGTGGCGGGGCACGACGGTGGGCGGCATCATCTGCCATCTGCGCGTCGTGCGGGTGGACGGACAGCGTCTGCAGTTTTCCGACGCGCTGGTGCGCGGGCTGGCCAGCCTCTTCTCGTTTGCCGTGATGGCGCTGGGCTTCCTGTGGATCATCTGGGACCGCGAACGACAGTCCTGGCATGACAAGATCGCGGGCACCCTTGTCGTCCGCGTTCCCAGGAGTTCGCCGTTGCTGTAATTTTTCTTCGCCAGCCGTCGTCCGTTCATCCCCGCGTTGCGGGCGATTTTTTTGAAACAAATGCCGCGGGCCGCGGGTAGTCCTGGTGTCGGCAATTAAATATTTCAGAACTGAATCATGAACCTGACAATTGCTTTGAATGAAACCGGGCTGAAACTGGCTGCCACCGCGAACGGCCGCCCGCAACGCTCCGTCGCCACGACCTGGATGCCAACCGTCCTGCCGCCGTCGCCGATGGACGCGGGGGGACTGAATTGCAATCGCCTCGCGATTTCGTCCGCGCACGCCCACGTCGAGCCGCCGACGCTGACCGCGAGGTTGCTCGCAAAATCATCGGCGACGGTCTGGGAGGGTGTCTGCCACGCGCTGTTATTGCTGGGGGCTGCCGTTCCGCTGGCGCAATGCTTCGGAACGATGGAAAGATTGGTGAACGCCTGGCCGCGGGTGGTGGAGTATTTCGCCCGGCTCCTGGCGTAACGCGATCGTGAACGTCTGCTCCCCGGAGGGACGAGCTACGCGAGTCCCAAACTTCCAAACCGTCTGCGAAGAAAACAGGGACTCGCGTAGCTCGTCCCTCCGGGCAAAACACTGAAACTCTCCGCGTCAAATGCGCCGCCAGCGTCGGGCCTTCATTTCGAAACGCGGCAACGTTCCCGGTGGCACGACGCTCACCGGCACGCGCAGCGCCAGCGCGTGGTTCAAATCCCTTTCCAGCCGGTGGACCAGGCCCGGCACATCGGAACAAACTTTGCCCGGCTCGATTTGGATTCGCAGTTCGACCAGCGCGTGCGCCTGGCTGAGGGTGACTTGATATTCCGCGACGCCGCCGCAGGCGCGGCCGATTTCCTCGACGGCGCTGGGGAAGACGTTGACACCGCGCACCACCACCATGTCGTCGGTGCGGCCCAGGATGCCGCCTTCCAGCGCCAAATCGTGCCGGCCGCAGAGGCAGGGTTGAGAGTTGAGGGTTGAGGGTTGAGAGACGGGCTTGACGAAATCGCCAGTGCGATAGCGCAACAAGGGCGATCCGACCCGGCCGAGTGTGGTCAAGACCAACTCGCCCGTCTGGCCCGGCTCAACCGGCTTCAATGTTTCCACGTGAATAACCTCCGCCAGGTAGGCGGACTCGATGACATGGAGCACCCCGGCCCGGACGGGACATTCAAAAGTCACCGGGCCGACTTCCGTCATCCCGTGATGATCATACACCCGCGCTCCCGGCCAGAGTTGCTCCAGGCGCTGGCGCACGGCGGGGATGCTGCCGCCCGGTTCCCCGACGACGTTTAGAATCCGGACCTTGGATTGGCGCAGATCGATTTTCTCTTCGGCGGCCACCTCCACCAGATGCAACGCATACGTGGGCGTGCAGCATAACACCGTGGCCCCCAGATCCATCATCGTTTTGAGCCGGGCCGCGCTGCTCATGCCGCCACCGGGAAGCACCAGACAGCCCAGGCGGGTGGCGGCTTCAAACGCCAGCCAGAACCCGATAAAAGGCCCGAAGGAAAACGCGAAGAAAATCCGGTCCGCCGCCGTCGTCCCGGCAACGCGGTGAACGATCTCCCAGCCGTCCAACATCCAGTCCCAGTTCGCGGCGGTGTCGAGCCAGCGCAATGGCGTGCCGGTGGTGCCGCTGGTTTGATGGCAGCGCACGTAACGTTCCAGCGGGTAAGTCAGGTTGGTGCCGAAGAGCGGGTGCACCCGCTGGTCCTCCACCAGCTCCTCCTTCGCGGTGAAAGGCGCGCGGGCGCGGAACTCCTCGAGCGAGGCAACGCCGCGCTCCAAATCCGTGCCGGCGAATTTGCGGGTGTAGAACGGATTCACCGGGAGCACCGCTGCGAGCAGCGCGCGAAGTTGCGAGAGCTGGTGCGCTTCGAGCGCGGCGCGGTTCGGAAACTCAGCGTGCATTCAACGCGGAACTTTTAGCCGCGAAAGAACGCCAAAGGCACAAAGAAACGCTCTTCGCCCCGGGTATTCCTTCACGGCGATTTGAGGCGTGAAATTATTTCGCCCCATCGGGATTCGCCGGGGCGGCCGGCGTGGCAACGGCTTTCGCGGGCGCGGGCGGATTCGGTTTGTTGAGCGTCACGAGGAAGCCGCCCGTCGCGGCGAGCAGGATGCCCGCCCAGAACATCGGTTTGATCGTGCCCCAGCCGCCCTCCGGCGGATGCGTGAGGATGGCGTAGAACGCGTTTACAATCGGCGCGCCGGCGAAGACGATGGACATGACCACGGCGGGTGAGCCTTTGGCGCCGAAAGCGAGCAGCACGCCGAGCGCGCCTATCGCACCGACCGCGCCGCCCAGGAGCGACCACCAAAGCCCCCTGGCGGGGAAGCTCCAGGAGGCGCCGTTGAATGCGAGAATCGCGAGCGGCGCGAGGATGGCCGTCAGGAAGTAGGCCACACCGACGATCAGGAAGGCCTTGATGCGGCCGTTGGCCGGATCCGCCATGCCGATCGTACCGCTATGAAGGAAAACCCCGTAAACGCCCCACGAAGCCACGGTGAGCAAAGAATAAAAAAGCCAGGCCAGGCCCGGATCACTTGAATTTTGCGTAGCCATAATGCCGCGACTCTAGCCCCCGCCGCGTTTGACTTCAAATAGTTTCGCAAATGGGTGGCCCCTTTTCTCTCAAGCCAGCAACTCGGCCGGCGCCACCTCGATTTCTTCCGCGATGGCTTTCGGGATGGGAACGGAGGTCATTTTGCCGCCGGGTCGATGGTTCACGCAGACGACAATCAACCGGCCGCGCGCGACTTCCTCGACCGGCACGGCGTTCAGCTTGCGAAAGCGGATGTCGTAAGTGATGGTTTTGGTTTTGATTTCGCGCACCAACAGATGGATTTCCACCCGGTCTTCAAAACGCAGCGGCTTGAAGTAATCGCAGGAGGCATGCACCCGCGGCCAGCCGATGGGCGGCTTCCGGGCCGCCACCGAAAAACCGAGCGCGCGATAAAAGCCGTGTTCCGCCGTTTCCATGTAGCGGAAAAAATTCGAGTAATGGACGAGGCCGGCCATGTCGGTCTCGGAAAATTCCACCAGCCGCGTTGCTTTGAATTCGTAGGCCATGAAGGGGAATTTAGATTTGCGATGGGCGATTGGCGATTGAAAAAGCGCCGCGTTCGGAGTCCAGGCTTCAGCTTGCGGTTGGAGTTCAAGCTTCAGCTTGTCTGGTTCGCTTCATCCCTGCCTCATTTCCCCACACAGTCAAAACAGGCCGGAGCTTGAACTCCAACACCGAACAGTCGTTTCGTTCCGGCCTCTTACGTCGGCGGCTGTTTTTTTGACGGGAAGTCAGCGTGCTTCGCCGTCAGACCGCTGAACGCCAAGACCATTTCCCTGGCCATGTGTTCGACGCTGAATTTGTCCCGGACCGCCTGGCGGCCGACTTCGCCGAGCGCGCGGGCCTGGTCCGGATTGATGAGCCTTTGTTCGATGGCGTCGGCCAGCGAGGCGGGGTTGTCCGGTTCGCAGAGGACGCCGCCGCCGGTGGCCTCCACGATTTCCGGGAAAGCCGCGTGCCGCGGCTGCACGACCGGCACGCCGGACGCCATGGCCTCCAGCAGATACAACCCAAACGCCTCGCCATACAGGGCGGGCACGGAAAAAATCGAGAGCGAGCGGTAAAACTCCAGCTTGGCGGCGCGGTCGAGGTTCGGACAGAATTCCGCGTCGCCGGCAAAGCCATTGACGCGGAGCTGCTCGCGCAGGGAATCCACGAAGGGAACATCCGCCGGTCCGAGCCCGCCGCCCACGCGGAGCTTGAGGTTTTTGACCCGATTGCGCTTTTTGAGGAGGATGAACGCTTCGACCAGCGTGTCCAAGCCCTTCTCCCGGCACATCCGCGCAAAGTAACCGAGGGTCGGGACTTCGGGTCTGGCGTCTGGCGTCTGGGACGAAGGATAGCCATCCAGGCTGATCCCATTGAAGACCACTTTCACTTTGGCGGGCGGCAAATTGAGCTGCTGCGCCATCAGGTCGCCAAAATATCTGCTGGGCGCGATGAACAGGTCCACTTCGGCGGCGCGTTCCGACATCGTTTTCCAGGTGGCGGTGCGGTGCGGTTCGGGCAGCGAATCGAGGAAGAAGTCTTCTCCCTGGAGCATGCAGACGACGGGGGCGCGCAATTCCGATTTCAGCTTGCGGGCCAGTCCGAGAAGCAGCGCGTTGGAGAGGCAGAGAAGCTGGGGTTTTTCGTTCGCTCGGAGCCAGGCGATCAACTCGTCCAGTTCGCGTGCCTGGTTGCCCTCCTCGCCGCGGACCATGGACAGGGTCAATTCCCCGAGTTCAGCGGCCCGCGTTTGGGCCGCCTTGCCTGCCGCCCATTTCAATACAACCGGCGAAGCCAGCAGCGCGTGCAGCCAGCGCGGGGCCTGGCGGAAAAAAGCGGATTTTTGTTCGAGGTAAACACTGACGCCGCCGTAGAAAATCGGCGTGCCGCGGCTCTGGTCGGTCTCATCCAGCGTCAGCGGCAGGTAAAGCGGCACCATCACGGCATGATGCCCCTGCCGGCGCAACTCGCCGACGAGCGCGTTGTCGCGGAAACAATTGCCGCAATACATGCCGCCGGCGCCGGGGGTGATCTGGACGAGGTTCATCGGACGTTTTGCGTGCTGCGTGACGGAACACGCAACACGCCTTGACTATGCAGGCTGTGTTTCCGGCCTTTCTTTCATCAGCGGCTGCCCATAGGGCAGCTCCTCCGGCAATGGCGCGAATTCGGAGATTTTCTTCCAGAGCGGGGTGAAGTCCTTGTTCACGTCGCCGCTCAGACAGTCGGTGATTTCGCCGGCGGCGTCGGGGTATTTGTCAATGACCTGTTTGAAGGAGAAGTCCGGGTTGTAAAAGGCATAGACGAGCTTGCGCATGTTCTCGATGCCCTGGCGCAGGGTCGCGGCGTAGGTCGCGAAGCGCGCGGGTGAAAAATCTTTTTCCACAATGGCCCGGTGGACTTCGTCGCCGGCGGCCACGCCGCTCTTGAGCGCCAGCATGAGGCCGCTGCTGAACACCGGGTCGAGAAAGGCAAACGCGTCGCCCGCCAGCAACAAGCCGTCGCAGCCGCAATGGCGCGAGTGAAACGAATACTCGCTCGTGATGAACCAGGGTCCGGTCTGTTGACCGGTGGAAAGATGGTCCTTGATCCAGAGATTCTCTTCGACCTCGCGGTCGAAAATGGCCTTGAGTTCGCGCACGCCGCCGCGTGTGAGGTATTTGCCCTCGGCCACCACGCCCACGCTCACCATGTTGTTGTGCTGCGGGATGTGCCAGAACCAGCCCTTCTCGGGCACGAAGGCCACGGTCGTCTGCCCCTCGTCAATGCCCGGCTCGCGCTTCGAGCCGCGGTAGTAGGTCCACACCGCGACCTTGTTCAAGAAAGGGTCCTTCACGCGCCAGTTGTTGCGCACGCTGGCGAAGGCTTCCTTGCCCGTGCAATCCAAAGTGATGGGCGCGCGAAACTCGACGACCTCGCCGCCCTTCAACTGTGCGCGCACGCCGAGCACCCGCCCTCGGAGGGACGAGCTACGCGAGTCCCCGACTTCCCGGAGGTCGGACGGGGCTGGGGACTCGCGTAGCTCGTCCCTCCGAGACGTGGTCGAGCTGGCACCGTCGTCCGGGTCTTCGCGGAGCAGGCTGAGAACCGTGGTTTCTTCCCTCACCTCCGCGCCCCTGTCGCGGGCGTGGTCCAGGAGCATCTGGTCGAACTCGGAGCGCAACACCTGCCAGGTCTGCGCGACGGTCTCGCGGTCGTAGCGATTGAAGAAGTAGAACGGCTGGCTGGCCTTGCCATTGGGCGACACGAACACCACGCTGTATTTCTTCTGAAACGCCGACGCGCGGAGCCGGGGAATCAAGCCCAGCCGCTCCAGCGGCCCGTGGCAAAACGGCAGCAGCGATTCGCCGATGTGATAGCGCGGGAATTTCTCGCGTTCGAGCACCAGCACGCGATGGCCGTGCCCGGCGAGGATGGCCGCCGCGCTGGAGCCAGCCGGGCCGCCGCCAATGATGAGAGTGTCGTAGTGAGAGGGGGCCGGGGTCATGGATGGAATCCTCTGTGCAGCGAATGACGAATGACGAATGATCCCGCCGCGCAGGAACGAAAGATTGACGAAGCTCGAAGCACGAAGGTGTGAGCGGGTGCCCATTCGACATTCGGCTTTGGGAATTCTTTCGTCATTCGGCCTTCGTCATTTCTTCTCCGGCGGGAGGATTTCCACGATCTCCGCCAGAGAGCGCTGTTGCGGGTCCCAGAGCGTGTTGCGCCGGCCGTAAAGCGTGTGCGCGCCGGCGAGGCCCAGCACGGAGTTGATGAAGGCGTCCGACGGCACGCGCAGAAACGCCTTGGGCCGGCTGGCATGGGTGACGCCGCCCTCCGCGAGTATGTGGCCCAGCGGCAGGCGCTCTTCGAGGATTTGCTTGCGCGCCGCCGACGAGAACAAGGCGAGATTGATTTTGATCGCGCCGAACTCGACCGGCTTTTCGTCCTTGTCCGTCACCAATAAGACTTCGCGGAAGTAGAAGTCGTCGCGGCGCTGGCGGCGCAGCACGCGCAGATGCAGCGCGTCGCCGTGAAACTTTTCCAGCGTCGGCGTCATGTCGGCCTGGTGAACCAGCAGTGTCTTGTAAGGCTCCGGCACATCCTCGCCCGCGACCGCTTCAATCGCCGGCAGCGCCATGCCCGCCTGTGCGTAGAAATCATCCAGCGGATACGCGATCGGAAGGGCAACCGGCGATGCAGGAGTGGATGGCATAGGAAAACGTTCAACGTCCAACGCTCAACTTTGAACTTTCAGAGCCGGACTTCGCAGTGCCGATGCTCCTGGCAAAAATACGGCCCAACTCTCCATGAACCGTCCAAAGCTCCGCAAGGTCTTGGACTGCGGCAGCCCTCTGCCGCTTTTGGACCCCGCGCCCCGATCGAAAGCGCCAGAGGACTGGCGCAGTCCAAGACGCTACCGCGACCACGGCAGTGCAAATCGGTTCATGGCCCCGATGCGCGTCCAAAGTTGGAGGTCGAAGCTCTCCAAGATGTTGGGCGTTGGATGTTGAACGTTGGACGTTTTCTTGTTTCATCTCAGACATACTTTGTCGTCCGGTGTTCCGGCTTGAAAAATTCGTGCAGCAGCTTGTCCACTTGCAGCAGCCCTTCGCGGTTCAACACGATGCGGTCTCCTTCGACCGCCAGGAACCCCCAGTCCTTCAGCCGTTGAACCGGCCCGGCGAACTGCTCGACCGGATCGGCGCCGAACTTGTTTTTGAAATAGCTCCGGCTGTTGGAGCCAAGTTTGAGCTGGAGAATGAACTCGCGGATGAAACGCTCCTCATCCGTCGGTGTCAGCGCGCGGAAGATGGGCAGTTCGCCCGCATGGACGCGCGTCACGTAAGGCTCGAAGTCGGCGTGGTTCTGATAATGCACGCCGCCGATGTGGCCGAAGCTCGCCACACCCACCGAAAGCAAATCCGCGCCCGCCCACAATTTATCGCGATAGACGAATTTCGTCTTCTCCTTGTTTTTCACGGCCGTGTAGGCGCTGGCCACCGTGTAGCCGGCCTTCTCCAGCTCGGCGAACGCTTGGTTGACCCACGCGCGCTTGGTGTCCCAATCCGCCACAGGCGCCACAAGTTTGCCTTCGGCCTTCATCTGTTTGTAGATCGTCGTGTTGTAGGGAATCTCCATCTCGTAGATGGTCACGCTGTCAGGCGACAGCTCGATGGTTTTGCGGACGCACGCGCGCCAGTTCGCGTCGGTCTCCTCGACCATGCCGGCGATGAGGTCAATGTTGATTTGCGGGAAGCCGATTTCGCGCGCGAAGGCGTAGGCGCGGGCGATTTCCTTGCTGTGATGGGCGCGGCCGTTGATTTCCAGGATGTGGTCGTCAAAATTTTCCACGCCGAGGCTCAGGCGCGTGACGCCCAGTTCGCGAATGGCCTTGAGCTTGTGGTCGGTGAGCGTGCCTGGTTCGCACTCGAAGGTGACTTCCTCCGCTTCGTCCCAGGGCAGCAGCGCCTTCATGCCGCCGGTCAGATGCTTGAGTTGGTCCACGCTGAGATAGCTTGGCGTGCCGCCGCCGAAGTAGATGAAATCCGGCTTGCGCCCGCCGACGAACGGCTTGCCCGCGTAAAGGGCCAACTCCTTCAGCATGGCTTCCATGTAGCCCTTGATGGCCGCCGAATCCTTGTCCGTATAGACCTTGAAATAACAGAAGTGGCAGCGCTTTCGGCAAAAGGGAATGTGCGCGTAGATGCCCAGCAGCGGGGTGGAGTGCGGAGTGCGTGGTGCGGAATGCGGAGTGCCCGGAGGCCTCTCCAGCGCGGCGAGCAATTCCGGCACAAACTCCGGCTTCCAGAAGGAGAACGGCGGGTAATTCGAGACGAAGTAATTGCCGGCGGTGGTTTCTTTTTGGATGGGCGGAGCGGGTGCCTTCGCCGGCTCAGGGGTCAAGATCGTTGTGCTCATGGTCAAAGAGTCATGCTGCGTATTTCAAGTCACCCGGCTGCGGCCTCGGCTTGGCAAAGTTTTCGCAAGGCTCATGGGCGCCCGGTGCTCAGAGATCCAATCCCAGTTCCTTCTTCGCCTGCGCCCACGGGATGCCCGCTTTGCCTTGGTTGCGTTTGATGGCGCGCGCCAGTTCCAGGCGGTCTTCCAGCGCCTCCCGCAGTTCACGCAGCACCGTTTTTGATTTCGAGTTCATACGGCATGATTGCGTCGCTCAATTTTTCCCGGCTTGCTTTCCGCCGGTTCTTCCCCCAAAACAATACACACTCCCCTCCTCGCTCCCCACAACCACTTTCCCGTCCGCCACCGCCGGCGAGCTGGAGATGGCCTGGCCGATTTCGTAACTCCACAGCTCCTTGCCTTTGTCCAGCGACACCAGGTAGAGCCGCCCGTCGTCCGAGCCGACCACGACCTTGCCATCGCACACGACCGGCGAGCTGTCCACTTTGCCGCGCGTGGAAAAGGCCCAGAGGGCTTTGCCGTCGGCGCGTTTCACGCAATGCAGCCGCTTGTCGCGTCCACCGAAAAGGACACGGTCGGGTGTCACCGCGGGCGACGAATAAAACGGAAAGGCGCGCTCCTTGTAAGTCCACCGGTTCGTGCCGTTCTCCAGGTCCACACAAAGGAACTCGTTTTCCATGTGACCGAAGTAAGCGCAATGATCCACCAGCGCGGCGGAGCCGGCGACGTAGGCGCCGGCATCCACCTCCTTGACCTGTTGGCCGTCCGCCAGCGAAATGACGTGCAACATCGCATCGCACCCGCCGAAGACGGTGACGCCGTCGGCCACAGCAGGCGAGCCGTTGATGTAATTGCCGCTTTCGTAAACCCAGTTGCTCCGGCCAGTAGCCGCGTCCACGCAATGCAGCTTGTAGTCGTAACTGCCGACGAGCACCCGGTTCGCGTCGCCCGCCGGCGCTTTCACCCAGTTCGGCGCGCCCAGAATTTTGTCGTCGGTTTTATATTGCCAGGCCGGCTTGCCGTCGGCGGCGTGGACGGCGTACAGCAAACCGTCGGACGAACCGACAAATACCTTTCCCTCCAACACGAGCGGCGACGACTCAATCGGCCCGCCGGTCTTGAACTCCCAAAGCTTCTTGCCATCGACGAAATCAAGCGCGTAGAGACTGCCATCGTCGGAGCCGATGAACACGCGCCCGCCCACGACGGCGGCGGAAGACTTCACCGGCCCCTGGGTCTTGAACTTCCAAAGCAATTTGAGGGAGGCGTCCAAGTGGCCCGAGGCGACGCCGCGCAGAGAGGGATCGCCGCGGAACATTGGCCAGGCCGCCGCGGCTGCCGGCGCGGGCTGGCCGGGCGGCTCGACGGCACCCGCCGCCGCCCCCCGCAGGCCGGTGAAGCCGCAGAGGACCGCGAGCAGAAGTCCGGAGGTCTGCCAATGCCCGGTTGGAATGCGTGTTTTCAGTCGGCTCAGTATCCGGCAGCCGGGAGGGGAATGCAACCCAATAATACCTATACGTAGTATTTCAGCCGGACCGGCCCCACGGTTTGGCCCAGGGCAGGCGGACACGGCCCTGCGGTTCAGTTAAAGTTCAAAGCCTGAAAGGCTTGAAAGGTCTGAAAGAAAACAGCCCAAGGCCAACTCGCCCGAGCGTCACCCCTTAACCGCCGTTGCCGGCCTTTTCAAAAAAACCGTGCAATGTTTCGGTCTCGAAATACGGGCAGAACAACTCGCACACGTCGCGGCCAATCCGCAGAGCTGTTTCATCCCACTCCTGCTTGTCGGGATCATAGACCATCGCGCGCAACAGGCTTGGATGACGGCGGTGAATGTCGTTCCACCGAAAACCCCACTGCTCCATGTAAGGCAGCAGCGGAGCACGGCGGCGGACAACTTGACACGCCACCACACGCCTCGACTCGACCAGATAATCAACCCGGATGCGCTTCTCGATCTCCCCATCAAGTTCGACGTTTCGTCGCGGCTCGCACTGCCTCTCCTTGAAGACTTGTTGCAGCGTCTTGTCCGCCGGGCTTTCTGGCGAGTTGTAAGGTTCGTAGCGGTAAACCAGATGCGCGATGCTGATCAACGACTCGGCGAACAGTTGCACGTCCAAACCGTCCAGCGGGAGACGGATTTCGCGCAGCAGTTCAAAACCATCCCGCTGCAACTCGAAAGTCTTCAGCCTCTCCTCTAAAAGCGCGCCGGTTTGCCCGGCCTCGAAGTTCACGCTCTGCTCTTGAAGCCGGTTCAACGTCCGCCCTTTGTCGGTGATGACCGCCCGTGAGTGGCTCAACGACTCAATGAAGACCTGCACCTGCCAGCCGTCTGGATACATCAGTGGCAACGCTATCGCCACGCCGTTGCTCGTTTCCGCGACATCCGTCTGGTCGTCCCAGAAGCGGCGCAACGCCTCGCGGCAAATCTCGGGAGTTAATAGTTCAGCCGTTTTCATAGCATTGGTTCGCCTGACGGCACTTCAATGTTCCATCGTTTGCACGCCTTCCGCAAGAAGTCATCCAGGTCTGTCGGTTCGATTTCCGCCACGGATTCGTGCCGGTTTCGGTCGTCGTCCCGTGTTGGCATGTTCGGGTCGATGGCGTTTTCATGCCAGCCCTGCGGAATCCGCACTTTGTAAAAGCGCGACCGCCGCGTGGCGGAGTAGCCTATTCCGCGCACTCGCTGGTCAGCCAGAATCAAGGCCGCTTCGTAGGTGGTGGGGTCGTCAAAACGTCCCGCCGACACGCGCAGCCGCAAATCCACAAGTGCGCCCTCTTTCAAATCAAGGTCCACGTCCAGCACCTTGCTTTTTTCACCATAGCTCCGAAACGTCAGCGGTTGTCCCTCGCGGATGGCCTTGGCGGCTTTCGCGATTTCGGAAATCTGGAATGATTTGTAGCGGAAGCTCATTGAAATCAAAAGGCAAAGTCCGACTCTTTTTCGGGCGTTCGGGCGGTCCGCAGCGCGTGGATATGAGTGAACTTCCAAGCGTCTCGAACTTCCACCACCGCGAACCCCAGCTTCTTCAATCCGGCTACAAACGCCTCAAGATTCCCGAACCGCGATGTCGCCTCGAAGATATGCAATTGTCCGTCCAGCTTGAGTACGCGCCACGCTTCGCGCAGGTAGTCCGTGAAGTTCGCACCCATCAGCGAGAGCGAGAACAGCGCGACGTCAAGCGTTCCATCTTCCAACGGCGTCTTGGCAACGTCGCACGCGACAACCTCATCGTTCGCCGCCACGTAGTCAAAGCTGTGAACCGTGTGCCGATCCGCGAGTGCTTCCGCGACCTTTGCCTCGCCACAGCCGAAGTCGCCGATGACGTAATCGCTCCGCTGCTGCGCCCAGCGGATGAACTCCTCGAACGGCACGACCGACCAATCCTTGCGCGCCTCACGATACAAAGTGTGATACTGCGCCCACTCCTCGGAATTTTGTTGCAGGCGCGCTTGAGTCGTTGAACTGCGGCTTTGATTCCACGTCCGGTTCATCGCCGAGAAATCACCATACCTCCGCGTACGTCGCTCGACTTCCGCCCCGTCGTCCTGCGGCAGGGGCACGAGGATTCGAGGCCGCTCGATCACTTCAACTCGGCCGGTCGTCAGCCGGTCCAGCCAGCCCATCACGTCCTGATACGCCTGCGCCGACGTGCGCAAGTGACCTTCCGGCACGACGCCATCCACCGCAGCGTCCGCGATGGACTTCTTGAAATGCAGCCGCCGCATCTTCGAGCCGCACCACGACCAGCGCTGGCCGTTCACGTCCGCGTAAGTGATGGGCACGATCACCGTCACCCTGTCCGCGTGCTGGCCTTGCCGATAGATGCGCCCCTTGAGTTGCTCGAACTCCGCGTTCGTCCACGGCAGCACATTGATGATGAGCCGCTGGCAAACTTCCTGAAGTCCATCCACGCCCGTCCCGATGGCGCTCGAACCGATCAACACATCCACATCGCCGTGCAGAAATCCTTCCAGCCCGCTCTTGTCATCGCCCGTGAAGAAACCGACGCGCCAGCCGTCTTCGACCAGCGCCTGGTAAAGTGCCGAGTCAATGTCCTGAATGTAATGCGTGTAAAGCAGCGTCTTCGGGCGGATGTTCTGCCGGATGATCGGCAGGCGGACGCGCGTGAGAATCTGCTCCAGCTCCAGCGGCGTGCCGCTTCGCCCGAGCGCCTTGATCTCCTCCAGATGTTCGCCGCAATCCACTTCCGGCGTCTGCACATCGCACACGATCTGGTAATCCGGCAGCCACCGCGTGCCCAGCGTCACCAACCGCTGATGCAGCTTCATGCAATGCGCCACCGTCGGGCGCGTGTTCAAGTCGTCGTGCGCCAGCCCCGACACCATCTCCACCAGACTCTTGCCCTCCTGCAAATTATTGATCACCGGCGTCGCCGACATTCCCAGCACGCACAACTGCGGATTCTTCGCGGCGGCCAGACTGATCAATGCCGTCACCAGTTTCTTGCGCTTGGAAAGATTCTCCACCGTCCGCTGCTTGGTGAAATGAATCTCATCCACGACCACGAAATCCGCCGCCTCGTGCTTCGCGAACTTCCGCACCTTCTTCTCCGATTCTTCCTGCTGAAACGCCTCGTAGTTCAACACAACGTAACGGTGCGCCGCCACCGATTTGCCGAAACCCGTCTCATCACCCGCAATCGCCGCCCAATCCGGCGCAAACGTCTTCGTCGCCACCAGACTGTCCGGGAATGCGTTCAAGATCGCCGCCTTCCAACCCTCAACCACGCTGTTCGGACAACAAATCACCGTGAGCTTCGCGCCGACCACGCGACTCGCCAGCACTGCCGAAAGCGTCTTTCCCGCGCCCGTGCCCGACCAGTTTCCCTCACGCCGCCTCTGCTGAATCCGTGACGCCACCAACCGTTGCATGAGATTCGGCAGCGCCGGCTTGCCCTCAACCTTGAACGAATACCCCGCCGGAATCTCCAGCAACTTCACGCGCTCATGCTCGGCGAGAAATTCCGTCCGCACCCGCTCCGCGTAAGCATCGCCCATGAAATCCCGCGCCTGCGCCACGGCTGCAACCTCGTCGCGGAAAGCGTGCTTCCAAATTTTTGCCAGCGCCGAAGCCACGAGGAAATCAATCGCCTCCTGATCGGCGGAGACGACCACCGGCGACTGCAACGACTTGAGCACGTCCGCTGTGTCCGCCGTGGGAAGCTCCGCGCTTTCCTCCTGCGCTTCGCTCACCAAACCCAACTCAACTTCCTGCGCCGCGCCCGGCTGTTGACCCGCCAACGACTCCAGTGTCAGCGTCGAATCCGAAAGAAACGAATCCACCAGCGACTTCTCGCCCTTGCAGAACTTCTCAATTTCCTCAAATGGAAATCGCCCCGTCGCCAACGCATCGAGAAACGACTGTCCCTTGCGGTCACCGATCAACAAACCGTTCTGCTGGAAAAGGACGTAAAGCTCGGCTGGGGTAAAGGTAGAGAGATAGGGCTTGAGTGAATCTACAAAGCCTCGAATCGCAGGAAGAGTCCAACCAACTTTGCAGATTGGACACCCATTCTTGAGCACGCTGCGGTTCTTCGGACTCGTCTTCCACTCATGCGCCGGATTCTGCGAACACCTCCACCAGACTTTGCGTGCGGACCCGACTGTTATGTCGCGTGGCGTGAGTCCTAGATTTTTTGTCGGGTGCCACTCGGCAGCGAGGGGTGGTGATGCTACAGCAAGCGACCTTTCTCGCGTGAGTGTCCACGAACTACAGAACGGACATCCATTGCCTCGCTTTGCGCGCGGCTGTATCCGAGCTTCCCATTCGTGCTCTGGGTTGTTCGCACACCTCCACCATACCTTCCGAGCACTGCCGGGCGTGACTTTGTCTGGAGTGCGCTCTCCGTTCTTCGTCGGATGCCACTCAGCCGCAAGTTTCGGAAAGAGTGCAGCGAGTGAGTTCGTTCCGTCGGCATATTGTCCGGCGCAAAACGGACAACCGTTTCCACGCCAGGCGCGATTCGCTACCGTGCATTCCCATTCATGTGATGGGTTGGCTACACAGCGCCACCAAATCTTTCGCGACGAACCTGCATGAACGTCAACCGGCAAAACTCCGGTATTTCGTGTTGGGTGCCATTCGTTCAGAAGTTGAGGATGTGTTTCGCCGAGTGGCCTGCGGACTCGCACTTTGCTCGCGAGACGGGCACAGAGGCGGCAACCAAGCTCAGGGTTCTGAGCGCGCGAACGTATTTTCGACTTCCACGAATGGCTTTCGTCACTCTGACATTGCCACCAAGCGGTGAATTGGCTGGCAGCAGGAAAATCAGTCGGCTTCTTGTCCCCATTCTTAGTCGGATGCCATTGTGCGGCCAAGTCGGGGAAACGACCGCCGAATGAATTCTCAAGAGTTAGTCGGTGGCCCGAACAGTATGGACAGCCGCTTCCTTGGCCGGTGCGGCGAACAACGGTAGTCCGCCATTCGTGAGTAGAGTTCTTTGAACAACGCCACCAGAAGTTATTTGTGCTCCGGTAGAGCAAGGTGTCTGGCGTTGTCAGACCGTTCTTCGTCGGGTGCCATTCAACGGCTATCGTCGGAAACCTAGAAAAAAGTGTTTCGTCCGGCGCGACCTTTCGACCCGCACAGAAAGGACAAGCATTACCTTGGTGCGTTCGATGCCAAGGCCGCGCTTGCCATTCATGCCCCTTGGCGCATACCCACCAAATAGGCCGGGAGCTATTCTCTTTTACATCGTCCGGCGAGACGTTGCCGTTTTTGGTGGGATGCCACTGAGCCGCGAACTGCGGATGCGTCTTTGACAGCGGCTCGAACGTCTTCGGTTTGCGATGTCTCTCTGAGTTGTTCACGGTATTTCATCACCGGCATCGGCCAGTTCAGCGCCGTGCAACCTTCTTCTCGTTCTCCATCCTGATTCGCAGGATTTTCTTCCGCCATTTCACGGCCTTTTTGAGCGCGGATTCGATGTCGTCGTTCTCAATCCGAATCTGCGTGTTCATCGCTTTGCCCTTTTTAATCCTCGCGGAAGCGCTGATGTAGCGGGTGATTGAGCCGTCCTTATTCTTCCGCTGCCTGAACGAAAATCCAACCTTGCCCAGCTTGCTCCGTTTGTCCGTGGCGTGGACGAATAGCTCACGAGGCGGAAGCTTCGACTCCAGCCGCGTCTTAAACTTCCTCGCCTCGGCCCGCGCGACTTCCTGCCGACCGCAGACACTGTCGCTAAAGAGCTTGGTAAAAGTCTCATCTTGGCGGTCA
The DNA here is from genome assembly GCA_964539075.1 of uncultured Verrucomicrobiota bacterium. GTDB lineage: Bacteria > Verrucomicrobiota > Verrucomicrobiia > Limisphaerales > CAZIFU01 > CAZIFU01. The sequence continues at coordinate 22,033 of CAZIFU010000024.1, forward strand.
AAATGGACTTGGAATCCATGCGTGTGCCGCTTCGCTTTCGGTCTGCTGTCAATGCGACGGATGTTCGGCTCCGATTCGGGGTTTCGGTATCTGGCCATAGGCTTGAATCAGTTTAGTCATTGTGGCGAGCCGCTGCTACTCTTTGTTTCCAAACTCCGCCGCCTCCCGAATCCTACTCGCCGATGATTTTGACCAGCGCGCGTTTGCGCCGGCGGCCATCGAACTCGCCGTAGAAGATTTGTTCCCACGGGCCGAGATCGAGCTTGCCCTTCGTGATGGCGACGACCACTTCGCGGCCCATGAGCTGGCGTTTGAGGTGCGCATCGGCGTTGTCCTCGCCGGTGCGGTTGTGCTGATACTGGGAAACGGGCGCATGCGGGGCGAGCTTCTCCAGCCACGCCTCGTAATCGTGCAGCAGGCCGTCTTCGGCGTCGTTGATGTAAACGCTGGCGGTGATGTGCATGGCGTTGACGAGGCAAAGCCCTTCCTGCACGCCGCTGCGCCGGACCAGTTGCGCGACGGTGTCCGTGATGTTCACGAAGCCGCGCCGTTGCGCCACTTCAAACCAGAGATAGTCGGTCAAGGATTTCATGGCGAAGGCGGAGGTTTGGGTGGTTCGGGCGGCGGCGGCGATGGCGCGGGCGGCGGTGTTTCCGGGGGGAACATGTCCTTGAGCGTCCGCCACGGATGGAGGGGCATCAGGACAATTCGGGGCAGCAAGTAGAGCGGCTCGCGCTTGGGTTGATTGACCGTGCCGGTGACTTTATACTCGAAAAGCTTGGTCAGCGGCATGAACGCGAGGCTGATCACCCGGCCGACCAGCCAGGTGTCCCGCAACAACTCCGCCTCCGCCCGCGCGTTAACCTGACCCTGAAAATCCACCGTGCCCCGGTACTGCAGGCGCAGGCCGGTCGCGTGGATTTCCAGATCGTCGGTGTGAATGACGCTGTTGGTGAGAGTAAATGTGGCCGCGCCGGCGCTGGCGCGGCTGTTGCCCAGGCCCGGCGCAATGGCGTTGAGCGGCGCGGAAAAAATCCCGAACAGCGGAACATCCCAAATCAACCCGTCGCGCAAACCGGCCTGGCCGTGGCCTTGCCAGCTTTTCCAGTCGCTGGAATTGGCGGCGGTCACCGTCAATTGTCCCTTGACGATTCCTTCGAGCCGATTGCTCGCGCTGGACCAGTCGGTCATCAGTTTTTTCAACTCGGCCTCGGCCATCGTGGCGTGAAACTGAAAGTCCGCGCCGGCGGCGGGCGAAAAATCAAACTGCGCGTCACCGTTGAGCTGGCCGCCGTAAAAATCGCCCTGGAAGTTGGTCACCGTGAGCGCATCGCCCCGCCAGAACAATTCAGCCCGCACCTGGGGCAGGTTGAATTTCAGGTATCGGAACGGGCCGCCTTCGACCTCGAACCGCAGGTCCACGCCGGACATGTCGCGGACCGGGATCACGCCGTTGACGCGCACCGCGGGCGGTGCGAGGAAGCGGAACGGCTCGATGGCCGCCGTGGTTTCCGGGCCGATCACACGGGTGACGGCCAGCGGTTCCACGGTGCTGAAGGCGTTGGTCAGAAAAACCTGCTGCGAGGTGAAATCAAAGTGGCCGCGCGGCACCTCGATTTTTCCGTCATCGCGCCGCAGATGCACGTCCTGGAATTCGAGGAGGTTGTTGGTGAATTGAAGGGCGGCGGTCAGCTCCGTGCAGCGTTCGCCGAGAAAGGAAAAATTGGACGCCTGCACGCGCGCCTGGAACCCGAGGCGGCCGAAATCCTGCCAGCGCCCCCACAATTCTCCTTCGAGAGCGGGCGGGCCCGTGAACTGGAAATACTCCAGCCCCTCTTGTTGTTTTTCGTCGAACAGAGGTTTCAAGGCCTTCACATCAATCCCAGTGCGGATTTTCCAGTAATAATCCTGGGTCCGACTGTCGGAGGTGTAGGCCAGCGTCACCTGGCCTTCGGGGCGGACGGCGACAAGGTCGGGCAGGTCCCAGACGAAATTCGAGAGTCTGAAGGAGGAACGCGCGGAAGAAAACGACACCCCGCGGAACGAGCCGGCCTGGTTGGTGAACGCGCCTTCGAGCTGCAAGGTCGGCAGCACTTCAGCGCGCCAATCGGGCTGCGCGTTGGTCCATTCCGGCAGGACAAGCTGCGCGCGGGCGCGGACTTGCGGCGGTTGTTCCCAGCCATATTGACCGAGCCAGAGCTGGGCGTTGGTGGTGAGCAACTGGTCCAGTTGCTTCACGTCAAAGTCAATCGCCGCTTCGGACTGGAGTTCGCGCGTGGCCACGTTTAACCGGGCGGACGCGTTGCATTGCCCGCCGTAGAGCGCGGCGTGGAATGTTTCGATGGTCAATTCGGGCGCGCGCCATTGCCCGGCGCTGGAGATTTTTGCCACTTTGATCCGGGGCGAATCCACGGCGTCCACGGCCAGATGCCAGGCCAGGTCGTACGGCGCGAGCCGCGCCCAGGCGGCCCATGACTCGTTGGTGGCGGGAATGGTTTCATCCGGGAGGATGGCGCCGTGCGCAGTGAGTTGCGCGCGCTGGGCCGTGCCCCAGCGGGTTTGCGGCGAGTCGGCGGTGATTTCCAGATGGACGTTGGCGCCCGACTGATTGGTGGTCAGTTCCGGCATGGACAATTGGATTTGCAACTTGCGGGCCTGGCCCCAGGGCGTTTCCGGCTCGACGGCGGTGATGGTCAGACCGGCGCCCGGCATCGCGCCGGGCCGCAGGTGCGGACTGGTTTGCGTGCTCAAGGTCAGGTCTTTCGCCTGGCCCCAAGGCGTCCGGGCCTGGACGAGTTGGACAATGACGTTGGCGCCCAGCAGGTCGGTGGGGTCGCGCGCCGGCACGGACTGGATGGTCAAAAGGAAGGATTCGGCGTCGCCCCAGGGAGTCCGGGCGTCGCTCGCCTGAAGGCCAAGGCGGGCGTTGATCTGGTTGGGAGCGCGCGCGTCGGCCCGCCAAATACCATTGAGGGTGGGCGCGCTGGAGAATTTGATTTGTTCGGCGGTGGTGAGGGCCTGGTGCAGATATTGTTGCCAGATCAGACGATTGCGGTTGGTGGGGAGAAGAAAATTCCACTCCTGAACGGCCGACCCGTTGGCGAGCGAGCCGGAGAGATGGATGCGTGCACCCAGGCAGCGGGCCTCCAGTTGCTGCAATTGCCAATGGTCGCCCGGCAGGAGGCTCAGGTCGGTGTTGATGTCCTCGACCACCAGTTGGCGCGGCGGCAAACTGGAGACGATCAGCGGCCAGACCAGGCGGCCGCGCCGGATGGCCAGGGAATCTACTTCAAGGCGGAACCGTTTCAACGCGGCGTGCTGCAATTGCAGCCCTACCTGTTCGATGAACAATTGCGGGCCGGCAGTGTCGGCGGCGCGCCCGAACTGGACGTTTTCCACCACGATGCCGCCATAGGTGTCCAGCCGCATCCGTTCAAATTTCAAATCCAGCCCGCGCGAGTGGAGTTCCTCGACCAGCCGCTGCTTGAGAAATTCGGGCAGGCCGAGGCGATTCAGGTAGAGGACGCTGCTGAGCAGCGCCAGCAGCAGCAGCCAGAGGGCGATCCGGCACCAGCGGAACACGCGCCGGAAAACCCGCCAGGGCCGCCGCTGAAAAAAACGCGGCATATCACGGAACGGCCGCTTCCGCCGGAAGCGTCAAGTAACGCAAAACGTCCCGGTGGAGGGGCGCCGGAAACTCAAAGATGATCCACTCGCCGTCGAGAGTCGTCGCCGCGTACGGTCGCTGCGTGGGCGCCAGGTCGCGGAACTCGACGGAAAAATTGCGGGTCTTGTCTCCCGACAACACTTCGAGGGAAATTTCGAGCGCCGTCTGGGGGAAACCCAGCGCCGCTTTTTTGTCCGCGCCGCGTGCCACCCAACTCACGGCCTGCCATTCGCCGAGGCTTTGCAGCGTGGCTTCGATGGCGAAGGGGTTGATCGCGGCGTTGGATCCGGACGCCACAGTCCATTCACGCGCGGCGTCGCGCACCAGTTTGCGGGTCTGGCCTTGTTGTTTGACGGTCACGCTGACCACGTTGGACGAGGCAAAATTCCAGATGCGCCGGTCGCGCAGTTGATAGAAAGCCTGAGGCAGGCGAAGGCTCTGGCGGTAGGGAACGGTATAAACGGAATTCTCGTCGGCCCGGCGGACGAACACTTTGTCGAGCTGGTTCGTGCCGAAATCCACCTGCACGAGAGTCAGATTGGTCGGCCCATTGGCGGCGTTGGTGACGGTGGCCTGCAACGTGTAGTGGCGCTGGGGCGGCGCCAGCCCGTAGCCGGAAAAGTCGGTGACCACGTCCTTGACGAAGCCGTCCGGGGTGACTTCCAATTCGGCCAGGGTGAGCAGGAGGTCGCGCACCAGCGCGGCATCGGCGGCGAAATTGAGCGGCTCGTTCACCCGCCAGGTATCGTTGCTCAATCGCCGCACGGTGAAATAATCCCCGGCGCGCACCTCGATGAGATCCACGTTCGTCCAGGAAAAATCCACCAGGCGGCGGTCGCGGTAGTCGCTAAAGGGGGCGCGCAACGGTTCGAGCTGGGCGCGCGGGACGAGCACGATGTTGGTGTGGCTGAGGCGACGGGCGTAAACCTGGGCAGGATCGTTGGTGGGGCTTTTGCCGAACTGGAGCACCAGCAGTTCATTGGTGCCCTGGGCAAAGGCCAGCTCCACTTCGGGGGTTTGCAGGCCGAACGGTTCGAGTTCGGCCTTGGGATCGTCGGTCACGAATTGCGCTGCGCGCCATTGGGTCATTTGTCCGAGCAGATGTTCGATGCGCGGATTGTCCGCCCGCGCGAGCATCGGTTTGGTCAACCGCCAGGCGGCATTGGTGAGGTCGCGCTGGATTTCAAAACCGCGCCCGCCCGCGCGCACTTCCAGGCGGTTGAAATTCAGGCCGGCCAGGCTCAACAACGCCGGGTCGCGCCAGTCGTCAGCCGAGCGGGGCAGCCAGTCCAGGAAAGCGGCCTCGGTGACCAGCACATCCTCCGCGCCGGCGAGCTGGAAATAAAGTTTGTCACCGACCGGCGTGCGGGCGCCGAAGCGGAGTTCGATGTGGTTGGTGTTCTGCTGGAAAATGAGCCTGGCCTGCGGGGGTGCCAGGCCAAACGCGGCCAGGCCGCCGGCGGAGGGCTTGGGCGGCACGCGCGGCTGGCTGTGCAACGAACCGATGGCGGCCAGCAGGTTTTCAATCGCCAGCGGTTGCGCCGGATAAGCCACGGGCGCCGTCAGTTTCCAGAGCCGGTTGTCCCGCTCGGCGCGGAGGGCTTGATTGGTGCGGATGAGTTCCACGCGGTCCACGGTTGCGGGATTGAAGTTGGGAAAAAGTTTCTCGGCCTGTTCCGCCCGCTTTTGCGTGTCGGGCGTGTGGCGTTCGAAAAAAAAGATGAAGGCAAAGAGCACCGCGGCCAGCGCCGCCAGGATTCCGGTCTTTTGGGGATTCATGCGGCGTGACCTTTAATGGCGGCGCCGGAACCAGACCGCCCCACCCAGGAGCAGCACGCCGGCGGGCAGGGCGGCCAGCAAAATCCAGCGCAACTCACGCATCTGCTCGCGCGTCAGGTTCAATTTGAATTCCTGGACCGGGCGCGGGCCGATGCCGCCGAGCAATTTGGAGCGGTCCAGCAGCCAGTTGACGGCCAGGCCGGCGAAATCGCGGTTGGCAGCCACTTCGATCATCTGGTTGCCCAGGAACATGGACTCGCCCGCCACCACCATGCGGGTGGCGCCGCGCTCGGCGCTGACGCCCTGGATGCCGCCCTTTTCGACGGCCACCATCAAACTGAGCGGCCCACGGCGGTCGCGCGCGGGGTTCTCGTAAAGGACGCCGTTGCGGATGTCCGTGACCGCCACCGAGGCTTCGCTGGAAAAAACCAGTTCCTCGACCTTCGCCGCGTCGGCGGTTTGTGCGCCGGCCTGGCGTTTGCCGACAGTGCGCGGCAGGATCAGGTGCAACCGGGAATCGAGCAGCGGCCGGACAATCGGATGATTGCCAAAGCGAGCGGCCACCACGTCCTGGCCGCCAAGTGAAGAATTGAGCGGGTCTTTGACGATGTCGTTGCCGATTTCGACGCCCCACCGGGTCAAAGTCCGTTCGAGGCCGGTGTTTTGGACGAGCGCGTTGATCAGCAGAAAGAGGCGCCCACCCTGGTTGAGATATTTTTCGATTTTTTCCAGTTCCTCCGGCAGCACGACATTTTTGGGCCCGGCGATGATGAGCACCTGGCAGTCGGCGGGGATATCATTGGCGCCCGCCAGCGAGAGCACTTCCACGACGATATTCTTTTCCCGGAGCACGCCGATAAATTTCGCATAGTCGAACTGTTCGGTGGCGTTGGCGGGATTGTGTTCGCCGTGGCCCTGGAGGTAACAGGCCTTGGGCTGCTTGGGGTCGGTGACGCTGAGGATGGCGGAGGTAAAAAGCAGTTCGCCCTTGAAGGCGACCCGTTTGATTTCGCGGCTTTTCTGGGCCAGCAGCTCCGAATAATCGTATTCGGAAAGTTCACTCTGATTGACGATCTTGACCTTGCCGCCCGACTCGAAGATCACGAGATCCCGGTCACTGCCCTGGGCCAGTTTGTTTTGGACCTTGACCAGTTGCGCGCCCGCCGGATCGCCCAGGTAATCCACGTATTGGACGTTCAACCAGGGCGAAACAAAGGCGTATTCCTTCAACAGCGCCGCGACCGAGCCGTAGAGCGGTTCCTGGGAATTGAAGAGCACCACCACCTTGACCTGGTTGGTGAGCGATTCCAGCACGCGCACGGTCATCGGCGAAAGCGGCTGGACGGTGGCGGCGGTCCAGTGGAATCGTTTAAAATGCCGGGCGGCCAGATAATTGACCATGGTCACCAGCAGCAGCAAAGCGGCGATCGCCACCAGCACGTTGAGGGCGACGGCCCACTTGCGGCCGGCGGAAAAACTGGGCGGGTTGGAGCGCTCCGGCGACATGCTATTTCCAGCGGCGGCTTTCCACCACCTTGAGGGTCAGGAAAAGAAAGAACAGGGTGAGACTCAGATAAAAAACCACCGGGCGCGTGTCCACCACGCCGCGTGAAAAATCCCGCATGTGCTCGATCATCGAGATGTGGCTGAACACCCGTGATTGCCAGCCGGGCTGCGGCGGGACGATGAAGGACAGGAAGCTCAACAAAAAAAGGGCGATACCCAGGGCGAAACTGATCATCGCCGCGATGATCTGGCTGCGCGTGAGCGCCGAGGCGAAACAGCCCAGCGCCATGTAAAGCGCCCCGAGGAGCAGGATCCCCAGAAACGTCCCGGCCGCCGCGCCCGCGTCCAGCGGCATCGTTTGCCCGCTGTAATGGCGCAGCAGATACGGATACCCCGCCAGCGGCAGCCAGAGCAGCGTGTAAAACATCAGCACCGCCGTGAATTTGGCCAGCACCACCTGGCCGTCGCTCACCGGCGCGGTCATCAGGGTTTCGTAAGTGCCGGAACTTTTCTCCGCGGCGAAGGTGCGCATCGTGATGACCGGCGTCACCACCAGCAACACGATCCAGAAAAATTGCGTGCTGTAAAAGATCTCCGTCAACGGCGCGTCGTAGGCGTCCGTGTTCAAGACTTCGACCAGCAGCGTGAAACCCACTCCCAGCAGCAGGAGCGCCGCCGCGATGAGGATGTAGCCCGTCATGGAAACGAAGTACGTGGCCAGTTCCCGGCGCAGGAGCGTCAGATAAACGCGCATCAAAGACCCTCCTCCTCCTCCTCGTACTCGGCCTTGGTGATGTGCACGAAAATGTCCTCCAGCGTGTGGCGGTTATACGTCAATTCCCGCAGCAGCCAGCCGCGCAGGCGCACCTGTTCGAAGACCAGCAACCGCAAATCCAGGCCGGGCCGCGGCGTCAGCGCGCAGCGGTGGTATTCGCCCTCGGCCGGCGAGATGTCGAAATGCTCCACCTCGCCCATTTCTTCCCAGCAGAGGCGCAAATCGGCCACCGGCGCGGCAATTTCCGCAATCACCTGTCCGCCGTCGTTCATGGTTTTCTGCAAATTCAGCGGGCTGTCCGCGGCGAGAATTTTTCCGTGGTGCAGGATCAGCACCCGGCTGCACGTCATTTCCACCTCCGGCAAAATGTGCGACGAAAGCAGCACCGTGTGGTGGCTTCCCAGGTCCTTGATGAGCTGGCGCACGGAGCGGATCTGGTTGGGGTCCAGCCCGATCGTCGGCTCGTCCAGGATGATGAGTTCCGGCTCGTGCACCAGCGCATCGGCCAGACCGACCCGCTGCCGGTAGCCCTTGGACAGGTGCCCGATGACTTTGCGGCTCACCTCGGCCAGGCCGCATTGCTCGATGACTGCATCCACCCGCGCGCGGCTGCGCCCCAGGCCCAGCCCCTTCAAGCGGGCGCGGAATTTCAAATATTCCCGCACGCGCATCTCCGTGTGGAGCGGGTTGTTTTCCGGCATGTAACCGATCCGCCGCCGCACTTCGTCGGCCTGGGTGAACACATCGAACCCGGCCACGCGCGCGGCGCCGGAGGTCGCCGGCATATAACAGGAGAGCATCCGCATGGTGGTGCTTTTGCCCGCGCCGTTGGGGCCCAGCAGGCCGACAATTTCCCCGCGCCCGACCGTGAACGACAAATCCGACACCGCCGTATGCCCGGCATACCGCTTGGTCAAATGGTTCACTTCAATCATCCAGTCGTCGTTCATGAGTCTGGCGCGAAATCTAAAACAGAATCGGGCGGCAGGGCGAACAAAATGTCATCGGACTTTCAACGTCGCGGTGGCGGGTTCGGACAAGGTGAAATTGGCCCCCACACGGACGAGGAGCAGGTCCAACTCCACGGTGTCGCCCGATTTTTTGGCGAATAAAAGTCTGGCCGCCTGGATGATGTTCTCCGGCGCCTGGCCGTCAATGCCCTGCACAATAAAACCACGCTGCAACTGCGCCTCCGCCGCCGGGCCAGCCTTGTCCACTGCGGTGATGAGGAACCCGTAAGCCCGGGTGAGCCGCAGTTGCTGGACTTGTTCCGGCGTGAGTTCCTGCAGGGTCGCGCCGATCTTCTGCTGGATCAACGCGGCGTTGAAAACAGATTTCTCCGCGATCAACCGCACCGTGGCCGTGCGCCGGTCCGCACCGCGCTGCACGAGCAGCGCATTGTCCCGCTGGTCGAGGCCGGCCGTCAACTGCCGGGTGAGTTCGATGAAATTGCGCGGCGTCTGGCCGTTGACCTGCAGGACCACGTCGCCGGCCCGCAGGCCGGCCTTGTCCGCCGGGCTGCCCCGCTGCAACGCCAGGATGGCCAGCCGGCTGGAGCCGGCCTTGACCTGCGCGCCGAACCAGAGGCCCTTGGTCATTTCCGGCGTGAAGGCTTCCGCCAGCGCGCCGGTCACCCGCTTGATCGGGACGGCGAATCCGATCCCCTGGCCTTCGCGGTACACCGCGACATTCAGGCCGATCAGTTCGCCGTTCAAGTTGATGAGCGGCCCGCCGCTGTTGCCGGGGTTGATGGCCGCGTCGGTCTGCAACCAGTCGGCCACGTCCAGCGGTTCCTTGTCCGAGGACGGGCGGCGGTTCTTGGAACTTAAAATGCCCCGGCTCACCGAGCCCCCCAGACCAAACGGATTGCCCAGCGCGAGCACCGTCTCACCCAGCAACAGGTCATCGTCCTGGGCAAATTTCACCGCCTTGAATTTTTCCCCCGGCCTGGCGCGCAGCTTGAGCAGCGCAATGTCGCTCCGGTTGGTGCCGCTGACGCGGTCGGCCTGGTATTCGCGGCCACCCTGTTCCTGGGACAGCTTCACCCAGATGCGGTTGGCCCGCCGCACCACGTGCTCGTTGGTCAGCACGTAACCGGCTTCGTCAATGATCACGCCCGAACCCAGACTGTATTGGGCGTCGGGCGGACGGCTGCGATGGTAGGGATCAAAAAAATCCCGGAACAATTGCTCGGAGGGGTCCCCGCGCGATTCGACCAGCGTCTCGGTGCCGATGTTGACCACGCTCGGCAACACGCGCTCGATGGCCTCCACGGTGGCGTCGCGCCGCACGCTGGCCTCGGCACCAAACGCCGCCGTTGTGAACAAGCCCGCGGCCAGAACGCACGCGCAACCGAGGCGCCCGCCTGCGCTCGCCCGCCGCCGCATGACGGTCCTGTTCATTTTTATCACTGACAAACCGGCCCGGCTTGTGTTCATTCTACTGCCGCTCACTTGTGTCCGCCGCGGCACCACCGCGGCGGAGGAACGGCATCGAGTCGGTTTGAGTTTGCAAAAGCGCGGTTGAAAAAGCAACGCCCCGTTGCCATGAAAATTTCCCCGGACTTTTACGCCGAATGGCGGGAACGGCTCGTGCCGGCACTCGCCTTGCGCGAACCCGGTGCCGCTGCGCCGCCGGAAAAACTGCTGCAAGCACTCTGGTATCACCAGCGCTTGTTGCGCGACCGCCTCCACACCGCCGACGGCCGCAAGTTGGTCGTGCTCCATCCCGGCTTCTGGAACCACGAAGCCGGGCCGGACTTTCGCGGTGCAGTGGTGCAATTCGACGACGAACCGCCGTGTTCCGGCGACGTCGAGATTGATGTCGTGGCCGGCGGCTGGCGCGCCCACAGCCACGACCGCAACCCGGCGTTTCAAAACGTCGTCCTGCACGTCGTCTGGGAAAACCCGCCGAAGGCCGGCGAACCCGTGCGGCCCACGCTCGCCTTGCAGCCGCACCTCGATGCGCCGCTTCTGGAAATTCGCGGCTGGCTGGGAAGCGCCTCTCCGGAAATGCCGGTCGTGCTGACGGGCCAATGCAGCGCCCCGCTGCGCGGGTTGGACGAGCCGGTGCTGCTGGAGGTGTTGCACCAGGCCGCCCGCGTCCGGTTGCAAAGCAAAGCCGCATTGCTGGAGACGCGCGCGCGGCAGGCCGGCTGGGAGCAGGCCCTCTGGGAAGGGTTGTTCGCTGCGCTGGGTTACAAACAAAATGTCTGGCCCTTGCGCCGTCTGGCCGAGTTGCTGCCCCGGTTGACCGCGCGCCAACATCAGCGACCGGCTTCGTTGCTGGACTGGCAGTCGTGGCTTTTCGGCGTGGCCGGTCTGTTGCCGGCCGAAGCGGCCCGTCGCCAGGCCGGCGCCGAAACTTACTTGCGCGGCCTCTGGGATGCCTGGTGGCGGGAACGCGGGGAATGGACCGACCGGATTTTGCCACGCGCCGCCTGGCATTTCCACGGCTTGCGCCCGGCCAACCAACCGCAGCGCCGTCTGGCCCTGGCCGCGCACTGGCTCGCGGCGGGAAATCTGCCGGCGCGCCTCGAGCAATGGCTCAAGGCCGAAACGCCCGCGGCAAAAGCAGCGGTTTCCCTCCTCGAGATTTTGCAGGCGCCGCGCGATCCATTCTGGTCGTGGCACGCGACGTTTCACTCCGCGCGCGCCGGCCGGCCCCGGCCGTTGCTCGGCGCGGCGCGCGTGACCGACCTGGCCGTCAATGTCATTCTGCCCTGGTTCTGGCAGCGCGCCCGCGCGGGGAAAAACGCCGCGCTGGCCCGCGAGGTCGAGGCGCGTTACTTCGCCTGGCCCGCGGCGCAGGACAACGCCGTGCTGCGGCTGGCGCGGCAGCGGTTGCTGGGCGGCCGGCCCGCGCGCGCGCTGCGCACCGCCGCCGCGCAGCAGGGTTTGATGCAGATCGTGCACGATTTCTGCGAGCACTCCAACGCGGTTTGTGAACATTGCCGGTTTCCCGAACTCGTGCGCGCCTTGCACAAATCCGCATGACCGGAAGTTTGGAGTTCAAGCTTCAGCTTGTCCGTGTGCGCGCTGAAGAGGCTGTGTGGACAACCCGTTGTGACGGCTCGTCCTCGTTCTCGTCCTCGATTTTTTTTGCCGGTTTCGAGGACGAGGACGAGGACGAGAACGAGGAGGATGCGGCGTTGGGGGTATTTTCACAAAGCCTCTGAAGCGTGAACTCCAACCGCCAGCGCGCGCTTGACCCCGGCCCCCGGAACTGCAAATCATGACTCCATGAAAACCCTCCCCTGCCTGCTGGTCGCTCTGGCGTGCGCCGCGCCCGCTTTCGCCGCTGATAAATCATCCGTCTCCTTCAAGAAAATCAAACTCACCGGCGAGTTCCTCGGCGAAGGCGCTTGCTTCGGCGACTTCAACAAGGACGGCAAAGTGGACATCGTTGCGGGCTGGCAATGGTTCGAGGGGCCGGACTTCAAGAAAGCGCACGAGTTCAATCCGCCGCCCTCCGAGCCTTACAACGGCGAGAAGGGTTACTCGGATTACTTCCTCGCCTTCGTTTATGATTTCAACGGCGACAAATGGGATGACATTCTCGTGTTCTCGTTTCCCGGCAAGGAAGCCGCCTGGTACGAGAACCCACAGAAGCGCGGCGGGCACTGGTTCAAGCACACGCTCCTTGCCGAGGCCGACAACGAATCGCCCGCGCTCGGCGACCTGAACGGCGACGGCAAACCGGAGTTGATCTGCCACACCGGCGGACGCTTCGGCTTCGCGGAAATTGATTGGAGCGATCCGACACGACCCGCGAAATTCTGGGCCATTTCGCCCGAGGACAAAAAGAATATCTTCCGTTACACGCACGGCTACGGTTACGGCGACATCAACGGCGACGGCAAACCCGACCTCCTCGAAAAGAACGGCTGGTGGGAACAACCGAAAAATTATCGCACCGGCGAGCAATGGAAACTCCACAAGGGGCCTTTCGCGCCCGAAGGCGCGCGCGGCGGCGCGCAGATGCTCGTGTACGATGTGAATGGCGACGGCCTCAACGACGTCATCACGAGCTGGGACGCGCACGGCTACGGCGTCGCGTGGTACGAGCAGGCACGCACGGCTGGCGAGATCAGTTTCAAGGAACACGTGCTGGTGAACACCAAGCCGGAGGACAACCAATACGGCGTGAAATTCACCCAGCCCCACGCGCTGGTCCTTGCCGACATCAACGGCGACGGCCTGATGGACTTCGTGACCGGCAAACGCTTCTGGGCGCACGGCCCCTCGAAGGACGCCGAGCCAGCCGCACCCGCGGTGCTCTACTGGTTCGAGTTGAAACGCGGCCCGAACAAGACCGCCGAATTCATCCCGCACCTGGTGGACGACGACTCCGGCATCGGCACGCAAATCACCGCCGGCGACCTCAACGGCGACGGCAGGCTGGACATCATTTCGGCGAACAAGAAGGGGCTGTCGGTCTTCCTCCAGCAAAAGTAGCAGCCAAGGTGACGAGGCTCACTCACGCTTCGGAGCACGGCCATCAGGCCGCTTCAACGTTCGTAGTTTCCAACGCGGCTGTGTTGTTGTGGAACAAGCCGCATTCATTCGCCGAACGGGCCGTCGTCGCGCAACGGCTCGGGCGGGTCAACACAACCTTCGATGACGGATTCGCGTCGGGCAAAACCGGTTTTCAATTCGGGCAAAATGGTTTGCTAACCGACAAACCGCCGCCGGCGTTGGCTCAGGGAGGCGAACGATTCCTCGCGGGCGTCGCTCGCCGGCAGCCGGAAGAAGGCGCTGTGAATGACACAGCCGTCGTGCCACAGGCAACTGCCGGCGACCTGCGGCGCCGCAAACCGGCAGTCCACACCGTAGCCTGCCGACGGATGGCGGGTCGGCCTGCACTGGCCGGCCTGTTCGAGAAACTCGCGCGCCTTGATGTCCGCCAGGACGGGATCACCGGGCTTGGAATCCTTTTCGAGGATGGCATCAAGCACGTAGCTTTTCACCAGCTTGGCGTGCAGACGGCTGTAAGCATCGTCCCGTGAAATGAGATCAAAACCCGCCACCTCGCCATCCACCACCACCAGCAAACCCTGCTGCCCCGGCACACAGCGAAAGGTTTCAAGGCACTGATCCAGTTCCCGCGCGGTGGACTCGAAGACATCGTGCATCGCGTCCGTGGGCGACTGCATCGCCGCTTTGCACTGGAGCATGCTGATTTCGTTCCAGACCATGCCCTGGTCGGAAGCAAAGCCGGCGCTCGCAGCCAGCGACGCCGATACGGAGCTGACTTTCCGGGCACGCGCCTTTCGTTCCATGACGTGTTCTGAACTGCTGAAGGACGGGCTGACGCTGGACCACCGGCCGCGCTCGACGCAACTGACCGGGATGCGCGTTTCGGTCCGTTCCTTGAGCAGAATGGTCGTGTTGAGCGTGCGGTTCTGTTTGGCACCGATCAGTTCCTCTCCGTCCAGCAGCAGCACGGGCCGGTCGCCGTGATTGATCGCCAGCAGTTCAGGGACGCTGCCGGCGTTGGAAATTTCGGTGACGGTCAGACTTCCATTGGGGATTGCGTCTGAGAGCGTCACGTAATCCGGTGAGTGGTTCGCGGCGCTCAGCAGCGGGAAAACAACGATGTTTCGATGGCATTGGGGTTCCAACAAGGTCAGTTCAGTCAAAACAGTCTCAAGGTTCAGTTCCATAATTCAGTCTCCAGGATAATGGGCCGGCTGGTTTTGTCCGTTTTGGATTTTTTCCGGCCATCAATGATCAAACTCATCATGAGTCAGCGAGAGCCAGGCGCCCAAAGGCCGGTTCCACAGCCGGTCGCCGGGCGTCATTGCAATAACCCTCATCCTCTTTATCGCAAAATGGCCGGGATTTCTTGCAAGGCAAATCATGCTGCGAGGACGAACAGTCCATTCAAAATCTATTCTCTCGTAGGAGCCGAGGTAACGAGGCTCTGATCAATTTCGGATTTCGGATTTCGGATTTCGGATTTTGAAGAATGAGCCTCCTCACGTCGGCTCCTACTTCATGAACAGGCAGCTAAGCGTGAAAACACGGCGATGAGCGCGCCGGCAACTTGTAAATCCAATCGAATCGCATAGGTTGGGCGATGCCGCGCTTCGACCTGCCCGCTCTGCAACGTGGAGAAGATGCAGCCTGGAACGAAGCCTGGCCCGAGCTTCAGAAGCTGGCGTTTCCGGTGGTGGTGGAGCGACTCAGCAAGCAATATCCCCAGGACATTGAAGAAGTCGTGGCGGAGACATTAGTGGCCCTGGTTGGCGCATTGAAAAAGAAAAAGGTGCGTTCCGAAACTCACTTGATCTTCCTGGTCAGAGTCATCGCGCGCAACAAGGCCCTCAGCCATTTGCGGCTTCGCAACGCCCAGCGCAGAGGACAAGGCCGCACCACCAGTCTTGACGCGATCACGGAGGACTGCGGCGAGTTGCCGGTGTGCGACGATGGAAATTCACCGTCCAATGCGCTCGAAAAACATGAATGTTCAGAGTGGTTGGAGCGGTTGCAGGAAATGATTCCAGAAAAGTCGCGGTTGGTGCTCGGCGAGCGTCTGGACGGACTAAGCTATGCGGAAATCGCCGAACTTCATGGTTGGGCCATCGGCACGGTGGGGGCGGAGCTTGATCGTGTCAAAAAGTCTCTGTTAAAAGCCGCTTGCAAGTTGCCGCAAGAAATCCAAGACTTTTTGCGATCCTTCTTATGATGGATGACCAGACATTCCAGGTTCTGGCGGCCAGGGCACTTGCCGGGAAATGTGGCCCGGAGGAGACCGCGAGGCTCAAGGAGGCCCTCGAGATGAGTCCCGATTTGCGTGAAAGGTTTCAGAAACTCCGCCGCGGCCGCCAGTTCATGAAGGAACTGCTCTCGCTGCTGGATCCCGCCCCCTGCGTCGTGCCGGAGTTTCCAGAACACCTGCGAGGACTGCTGAACGCCGAAGTCCGGCGCCAATTTCCGAAAGAAGGGAAGTCCCGTGGCGCGCAGGAGAAATCGAGGGAGGTTCGGCCGGCAATGGCTTTCTCCGAGGAACTCCCGCCCACGTTCAGCCTCGCGGCTTCTGACGCGCCGAGGCCGGCCCAGCGGCTTCTCCCGTCGCGGGAGATGGAAGAAACGCTGCGGCTGATGGAGGAGGCGAGAAATTCGATGACCGAGGCAAGGCGGACTCTGGAGGAAGCGATGCGGACAAGGGCTGAGGCCGAACAGCGGGCTGAACGCGCGGCGAAGACCGCGGAACATCTTCGTGGCCTGGCGGACCAACTGATCGCCGTGTTGCGCTCGTACGAGCGCCGCCTGGAGGACGCAGCACAGGGCAAGCCAGACGAACTGCGCGAGAGCCTGCGTCAGGGGCTTGAAACCGAAGCCGCCGGGCTGTCCGGCGCTCTGCGCGAGCTGCGCGGTGAAATCCAAAAAATGCGCTCGCAGATTTAACAGGCGTGGCACCATCAATCCTGTTCAAGGCGGGATGTGGCGAGCATCAACCACAGTGGAGGCAATCCGCGCTTGAAGGGGGCCAGCACCAGACACGGGCTTGAACGACCGTCCGATCTTTGCGTTAATTCGCCCATGCTGGTGATTCGAATTTCGTGCGTGGCGGCCTTGTCCGCCTTTGCCTTCGCCGCCGTCGCCGCGGACCAACCGATCAACATCTCAGGTTTTCGCGACAGCGCGCATCACTGGCGGCACATCAAGGAGCCGGAGCGCGTGATGCAACCGTTGCCGGACCAACCGGCCTACGCTCCGACGCAACTGCGGGAAATCGCGGCGAACCTTCTGCTGTTCCAACGTGACAATGGCGGCTGGCCCAAGGATTACGACATGCTCGCCATCCTCACGGAGGATCAAAAGAAGGCGGTGCGCGATTCGCACGGGCATTCGGACACGACGTTCGACAATCACACCACGCATCCGCAGGTTGAGTACCTCGCGAGCGCTTATGTCGCCACCGGCGACTCCGCCTATCGTGACGCTTGCTTGCGAGGCTTTGATTTCATGCTGGCCGCGCAATATCCCAACGGCGGCTTCCCCCAACGTCACCCGCATCCCGCCAGCTTCCACGCGCACATCACCTTCAACGACGGCGTGATGATCGGCATCCTCGAAGTGCTCGAGGATGCCGCCGACGGCCAACCCCACTTTCCCTGGCTGGATGCCGGCCGGCGCGAACGGGCACGCACAGCGGTGCGATGCGGCGTGGACTGCATCCTCACATGCCAGATTCGCGTGAAGGGCGCGTTGACCGGCTGGTGCCAGCAGCACGACGAGAAAACCTTCGCTCCCGCCAACGCGCGCACATTCGAGTTGGCGTCCCTCTGCCCACAGGACACGACGGAGATTGTCCGCTTCCTGATGCAACTGGATTCACCGGGCGACGACGTGTTGCGCGCCGCCGCCGCCGCGGTGGCGTGGCTGAAACGGTCGCAGTTGTCCGGCCTGCGCACCGAACACGTGAAGGCGCCGCACGCCGAGTTCGAACGTCACAACACGGACTTCGATGTGGTCGTGGTGCAGGATGCCAACGCGCCGCCGATCTGGGCGCGGCATTACGAGGTCGAGACCAACCGCCCGATCTTCGCCAGCCGTGACGGCGTGAAAGTATATTCGCTGGCTGAAGTGGACCGCGAACGGCGCACCGGTTCGCCGTGGTATGGCAATTGGCCGGAGAAATTGCTCGAAAAAGAATATCCCAAGTGGCGCGCTAAATTTGGCGACCCCAAACCGAAGTAACCAGCCTGCCGCATCCGGGCAAATCATGACACTGCGACCAAGCGGACGAACAACGCCGTTTGGAGTCCCGCCTTCAGGCGGCACAGGGTTGTCCGCTGTGCCGACCGCCTGAAGGCGGAACTCCAAACGGGGCCACTATCAATACGCACCCGTCAAATGCGTTCCCTGCTTTCACGGCTTGATTCTTTGCAGGAAAATGGCGACAAATCCCGCCATGTCCACCTACCGCGTCCCCTTGGCGGCCTTATGTCTGGCCTCGCTGACGGCTTCCGCAGCCGACCCTGTTCTCCACTCGTTCAAAAAAATCCAGCTCACCTCGGAATACTATTCTGAGGGCGCCAATTTCGGCGACCTCAACCGCGACGGCGTGATGGACATCGTCTCCGGCCCGTACTGGTACGAAGGGCCGGACTATCAGAAGAAACACGAACTCTACCCGCCCAAGCCGCAGGATCGAAACAAATACGCCGACAACTTTTTCTCCTTCGTTCAGGACTTCAACGGCGACGGCTGGAACGACGTCTTCGTCATCGGTTTTCCCGGCAAGCCGGCGATTTGGTACGAGAACCCCGGCAAAGCCGGCTTCGACAAGCACTGGCAGAAGCACGTCTGTTTCGATTGGGTCAGCAATGAGTCGCCCCATTTCACCGATCTCGTCGGCGACCCGCGGCCGGAACTGGTCTGCACGCGCGATGGCCGCTTCGGTTACGCCACGGTGAATTGGGCGCAACCGCTACAGCCTTGGACGTTCCATGCCATCTCGGAAGACGTGGCGACGAAGCAATTCGGTCACGGCCTGGGCGTGGGCGACATTGACGGCGACCGACGACTCGACATCATCAACAAGGACGGCTGGTATCAGCAGCCAGCTTCGCTGGCGGGCGATCCGTTGTGGAAATTTCACCCATACAAATTTGCTCCCGCTGGCGCGCAGATGTACGCCTACGACGTCAACGGGGACGGCCTCAACGACGTGATCACCAGCCTGGAGGCGCACGGCTACGGGCTGGCCTGGTTCGAGCAGGTGAAAAAGGACGGCGCGATCACGTTCGTCAAACATCCCATCATGGGTTCCACACCAGCCGAAAACCGTTACGGCGTCGCGTTCAGCGAACTGCACGCGGTGGACCTCTTCGATGTGGACGGGGACGGGTTGAAGGACATCGTCACCGGCAAGACCTACTGGTCGCACCACCAGCAAACCCCCAGTTGGAACGACGGCGCGGTGGTGTATTGGTTCAAGCTCGTCCGCCACGGCAAGGAGGTGGACTTCGTCCCGTATCAGGCGGATGACGATTCAGGCATTGGCCGGCAAGTGGTGGCGGGCGATCTGAACGGCGACGGGCTGCCCGACATCGTGACAGGCAACATGAAAGGAACATTCGCCCTGTTGCACAAAACGAAAAAAGTCAGCCCGGCCGAATGGGAAAAGGCGCAACCCAAGGTGGTATTCCCGAACCCCACGGTTACTGGGAGGGCGAGCGTCCCCGCAAGCCCAAATCAAAGCGCAGCAGCAAAGAATGTCGGCTCATCAGAACCCTCGCCCCACCAGAAACACGAAGGCATCAAGCCGGTTGGCAAGGATGGCCAGCCGCTGAATCTGGGTTTTGAAAACGGCACGCTGAATGACTGGACCGCCACCGGCAACGCGTTCAACAAACAGCCCGTCAAGGGCGACACCGTCGCGGCGCGATTGAAAGCAACCACGCGCACCGACCGCAGCGATCACGAGGGCCAATACTGGATTGGCGGCTACGAAATGGGCGGCGACAATTTGAAAGGCACGCTCACGTCCGCGCCGTTCAAGGTCACGCAACCGTTCGCGAGCTTCCTGGTCGGCGGCGGCAAGTTTGAGACGACTCGCGTCGAACTGGTGCGCGCCGACACGCAGGAAGTCATCTTCATCGCACGCGGCGTGAACCGCGAAAATCTCCGGCCCGTGGCAGTTGATTTGCAACCGTACCTCGGAAAGGAAATTCTCATCCGTCTGGTGGACGACCAGACGGGCGGCTGGGGCCACATCAACTTCGACGATTTCAAGTTTCACGAGCAGAAACCGGTGTTTCCTGGGAGCGCCGGCGTCCCGCCGGCAGTTCCATCTGGAAAGAGAGCCAAGCCCGCTGCCGGCGAGACGCCGGCGCTCCCAGCGAACCTCCCGCCCGTTGACGACATCAAATTCGCGGGCCTTTCTCCCGAACAAGCCGTGAAGGAGATGACTGTGCCGCCCGGTTTCAAGGCGCATTTGTTCGCCGGCGAGCCGGACGTGCGCAACCCGATTGCGTTCTGCATTGATGACCGCGGGCGCTTGTGGGTCGCCGAGGGAATGACCTATCCGCAGCGCGCGCCCGAAGGCCAGGGCCAGGACCGCATCCTCGTGTTCGAGGACACGAACGGCGACCACAAGTTTGACAAGCGCACGGTTTTTATGGAGGGCCTGAATCTGGTCAGCGGCCTCGAGATCGGCTTCGGCGGCGTGTGGGTGGGCGCCGCGCCGTATCTGATGTTCATCCCGATGAAAGACGGCGACGAACCGAAACCTGCCGGCCCGCCGCAGATGTTGCTGGAAGGCTGGTCGTATCAGGACACGCACGAGACGTTGAACACCTTCACGTGGGGACCGGACGGCTGGCTCTACGGCTTGCACGGCGTGTTCACGCATTCGCACGTGAAGACTTTCGGCGCGCCTGACAGCGAGCGGCAATACATCAACGCCGGCGTCTGGCGTTTTCACCCGACGAAGCACGTCTTCGAGGTGTTCGCCGAGGGCACGAGCAATCCGTGGGGCATTGACTTCGACGAGCGCGGCCAGTGCATCATCGAGGCGTGCGTGATTCCGCACTTGTGGCACATGATTCAGGGCGCGCGTTACCAGCGGCAGGGCGGCACGCACTATCCGCCGAGCCTGGAGGAAGAGCGCCGCGTCGCGCCCGGCTACTTCACGCAAAACTTTGGCGCGCGCGCGCCCACGCGGCCCGACCAGCCGTTCATTTACGACGACATCAAGACCATCGCCGACCACGTGCATTACGCGGGCGCGACGCCCCACGCCGGCAACAACCGTTCCGCGTCGGCTGGTGGCGGCCACGCGCATGCGGGCCTGATGGTTTATCTGGGCGGAAGCTGGCCGGAGGAATATCGCGGAAAACTTTTCATGAACAACATCCACGGCGCGCGCATCAACATGGACATCCCGGAGCGCGCCGGTTCCGGCTTCACCGGCAAACACGGCGCGGACTTCATCAACTTCAACGACAAGGCGTCGCAGATCATCAACCTGCTCTACGACCAGAACGGCTCGGTCTATATGATTGACTGGTATGACCTCAACCAATGCCACCGCAACGACCGCGCCGCGCACGATTACGAGAACGGCCGCATCTTCAAAATCGTTTACGGCGACACCAAGGCGACGAAGGTGGATTTGCAGAAGGCGAGCGATGAGGAATTGGTCGGCTGTCTCACACACAAGAACGCGTGGTATGCGCGACACGCGCAGAGGATTTTGCAGGAACGAGCCGCTGCAGACGATGCTGTGAAGACAAAAGTATTCAAGAGCCTTCCCGGCGAACCGCCGGGATACGATCCGATAAACAAACTTCGCTGTCTTTGGGCATTGCATGTGACGGGCGGATTAGATGACGGCCGGGTGCAATACGGCTTGCATCGCGCCAATGAGTTTGTTCGCGCCTGGACCATCCAACTTGCCTGCGAAGACAAGAAGCCTTCGCCTACAGCGCTGAAGCAATTCGCCGCGATGGCGAAGTCCGACCCGTCCCCCGTCGTCCGCCTCTACCTCGCCTCCGCGTTGCAACGCCTGCCCGTCGAGCAACGCTGGGACATCCTCGCCGGCCTGGTTTCGCACGCCGAGGATACCACCGACCACAACCTGCCGCTCATGGCGTGGTATGCCGGCGAACCGCTCGTCACCGCTGACCTCCACCGCGCGCTCGACCTCGCGCTCGCCGCGCAGTTGCCGAATTACCTGAACTTCACCGCCCGCCGCATCGCCGGCCTCGGCACGCCCGACGCAATGTCCGCGCTCGTGAAGACGCTTGGTCACGTGAGCGACGACGCAAAACGACTCGTCATCCTGCGCGGCATGGGCGAGGCGTTGCGCGCGCAGCGCAAAGCGCCACTGCCCGCCGGCTGGGACGTTGTCGCAGCGAAACTCGCCGGGCAGCCGGCGCTCCGCAGCGACGTGAACATGCTGTCGGCGAAATTCGGCAGCCAGAGCGCCTTTGCGTCGTTGCGCGAGCAACTGTTGGATTCGCACGCCGACGCAGCGAGCCGCGCCAGCGCGCTCGATACGTTGGTGAACACGAAGGACCCTTCGCTCGCGCCGGGTTTGCAACGGTTGCTCGGCGACGCCGCGTTGCGTGGCCCGGCCTTGCGCGCGTTGGCGGGTTACGACGACGCCTGGACGCCGTGGCTTGTTCTGGCGGTTTATCCGAAACTCAACCCCACCGAAAAACGCGACGCCCTCAGCACGCTCGTCTCGCGCGCCGGTTGGGCGCGGCAACTCGTCGCCGCCGTCGAGAGCAAGGCCGTGCCCGTGCACGACCTGACCGCCGAGACCGTCCGCCAGTTGCGCAACTTCGGCCAGGCCGACTTGAACACAAGGCTCGACCAGGTCTGGGGCTCCGTGCGCGAAAGTCCCGCCGAGAAGCAGAACGAGATCGAGCACTTCCGCACCGTGTTCCTCGCGGGCGGTTCACTGCCCGGTGACGCCAGCCGCGGGCGGGCGGTCTATGACCGGATTTGCACGCAATGCCACACGCTCTTCGAAGCCGGCGGCAAGGTCGGCCCCGATCTCACCGGCTCGGCGCGCGCGGACATCAATTACATTCTCCAGAACGTTGTGGATCCGAACGCCGTCATCCCGAACGATTACCGCGCCTCGACCGTCGAGACGAAGGACGACCGCTCCATCATGGGCATCATCCTGCAGCAGGATGACCGCGCCGTGACCATCGTGACCGCGACCGAGACGAGCACCATCCCGCGCAACGAAATCAAATCCATCCGCCAGAGCGAAATTTCGATGATGCCGGAAGGGTTGCTGACGCCGTTGGCCGAACAGGAAGTGCGCGACCTGATTTATTACCTGCGCAGCCCCGGCCAGGCGCCGCTGCCGAAATAGAAATCCGAAATCCGAAGTTCGAAACAATTTCAAAGCACAAACCCCAAAGGCTCGAAACGCCGGCCTTCGTTTCGGGAATTTCCCATTTGCTCGTCTGGATTTGTTTCAAATTTCGGGCTTTGAATTTTGAAATCTGGCTCAAGGCGAGCGTCCCGGCGAGCCAAACACAAGTTTCCCAAGTTTCACGATACGTCCAAACGCCGGCAGAACTTCATCGAAAAAAGGCCTTTCCAAGAAGAGTTTATTGAATTTCTCTTTGCCCATGGAATTGAACAGGATGAACGAAACACTGGAAGCGGTTTCACAAGCGCATCCTCGGTGGGGCGAGACTCCGTCGAGCCG
>CAZIFU010000025.1:0-17319 GCA_964539075.1 uncultured Verrucomicrobiota bacterium
ACCGGCTCAAGCAACTGCTCGTCCTGAACTGGCGGCAAAAGTCATCCGCTCGTTCCCAACTCAAGCTGGCCATCGAGGACGTGCTCGACACGCTGCCCGCAGCCTATGACCGTCCGCTCTACGCGCAAAAGTGTTCCGCCCTCTTCGAGCACGTTTTCGAGAATTACCCCGAACGCGACTCGGGCGTTTACGCCGCAGCAGTTTGATCTGATGTTGGACGGTTGCCGCCGTCGCTTTCTTGAGTGGGAATTGAACGGAACTTCTGGTAGCTTAAACGGACAGTTGAAACAGTTTTTGTTTGATCGTATGCCAGTTCTCCAAAAGGCGCGGCAATGAAGCAGCACGAAACAAGTGCCGAGACGAGCGGCGGGGGACCGGCCAAGGATGCGTGCCTCACGCCAAGTACGGTAACGACACTGGCAGCCGAACGACATGCGGAGGAGCGCAGGTTGGCCAAACACCTCCCTCGATCTGGCGCTGGCGTCAACTTGGCTGGCTCGACGGCATCATGAACATCGCGGGAAAGCCATACATCACCCGCCAGGGCATCGAGAAGTTTCTGCGCCGCGCTGAGGCGGGCGAGTTTTCCAAACCTTCGCACGCCCCACGTCGCGTGAAATCATCCCTACCGTGAACGCTTCCAGTCCAGCAACAGGGTCATGGGGACTCCGTTCACCGCCCTAATAGCTGACGGCTTCTTCGAGAATGGCAGGCCCAAAGTTCACGCGCTGCGCCTGCTCGCGCTTATGTTCGTTGAGCAGGTGTGAATACGTCTTGGCGAGCAGGATGCCGTTGTCCTTGTGGCCGAGCCATGATGCGACGGTGTGAACGTCAACCTTGGACATCAATGCCATGCTGGCGAAATAATGGCGGCAAAGATGGCAAGTAAAGTCGGGGACGTTGGCTTTGACGCGGGCCTCCCGAATGGTCTTGTTGAATGTCATGGCGTGCAGGTCCTTTTTTTCACCGCGGCGCGGGCTTGGGAATACAAACTCGCTGTCGGGAGCGCGGCGCTTCTCCATGTCGCGCAAATGCTTTTCCAAGTCCCCGTTGAAATCCACGGAGCGCGCTTCTCCGTTTTTGCTCAGACCATCCGCGCCGATGTGGAGTTGCTTTTGTTCAAAGTCCACGTCCTGCCAGCGCAGACGCAACGTCTCCGACCAGCGCCCGCCCGAATAAGCCATGAGCAGAATGAAGTCGTGAACCATCTGGCCGGTGCGCGGGGATTCGAGCGCGGCCTTGGCGACCCGGTCAATTTCCTCTGACGTGAGGCAACGGCGTTTTGCGGTGGTCTCTTTCAACCGCTTGATCGTGGGCAGGACGTTGAGCAGGTGGTCATCAATGGCCGAGCGCAGGACGTTCCGCAGGACAACGGCGTCGAGATTGACGGTGCGAGCGGAAAGACCGGCTTTGATACGGGCCGCCATGTGATTATGGATCCGCAGCGGTGACAGTTCGCGCAGGCGCAAGCTGCCGAGGGAAGCGGACAGGCTACGGAGTAACGCCTTTTCGAGACGGATGGTGGCGGGACGTTTGGCGGTGCCGAGTTGCTCGAGCCGCCCGATGTAGGTCTGCGCGTATTCGGCAAGGGTCGGGGTGCGCTTGGCCGCCACCTTCAAAGTTTCATCCTCGCGTTGCACCTTCATCTTGTTCATCACGGCGACGGCCTGGGGCACGGTGGCGGCTGGCGTCCCGTCTTTATCTTCCAGCCGCACACGACGCACAACGGGCAGGCCAGTGGTCGGGTGGGGCATGGTCATCTGCGCGTAGAACGTCCCGTTGCGTTCCCAGAGTCCGCGCACTCGTTGCTTGCGCTGGTCGTACACTTTCGCGTAGCCTGCGCCCGCATGTTGACGCGGAATAGAATTGTTACGGTTGCTGGTGGTGTTTTGTGTTGCGCTTCGTTTCATGGCGTTACAGTAGCACAACCACTAGCACAACGTCAACAATTCGTTTGCAGAGCGTCAGTTAATACCTGTAAACATTGGTGGCCTCGGTAGCTCAGTTGGTAGAGCAGTTGACTCTTAATCAATTGGTCCCAGGTTCGAGTCCTGGCCGGGGCACCACTTCATCAATGGGTTGCGCAAACAACAATCCTCAGCCGGTGGCCGAGTAGCATCAAAAGTAGTATCAGGCACGTTTTGAATTCGCTCCGTTTCGACACGGTTGCCCCCGGTGCCAGCATCACCGGAGCTTGCACGGAGTCGGTGTGCTTTCGTCTCCAGGAGCCGTCTGCGCTGCGAACGATTGGCCGGCTGTGGGGCAAGAGACAGCCTCCGAGTGGAGAAACTGCCTTCTGGCGCGTTTGTGAGTTACAACCGGCTGTCAGGCGCGACGCTGTGGGGCAAGGTTTTTAGAGCGCCAGGATTTGCCGCAGCACGTTCTCGATCTCTTTGACCTTGGCCCCCGGAAAACTTCCCAGCCGGCGCTCGATGCACGCATTATCCACGCCAGCTATCCCCAGGACGTTTACGACTCCCGGCTGTTTGAGCCAGGGAGGTTTGGGAAAATCCACTTCGCACTCCCCGCCACGTTTTTCCGTCGTCATCGGGACGACGATTGACATGCTGCGTTGACTATCGGGTTTGCCAATGGACACAACGACGCACGGGCGGACCTTCGCCGCCAGGCCCAGGTCCACGACGACCACGTCCCCGCGACGAACGATTGCCATAGTCAACCTCCGGGGGCCGGGCTGGGCTTCTCCCGGGTGTCGGCAATCAACGCCTCGGACTCAAGCGGCGGTAGTGCGTCCCGGCCGTAGGCGATCCGGTCGCGCAACATGTCGAACAGATTGTGCTTGTGCCGCCTTTTGGCCTCCGCGCGGACGCGGCGGTCCAGATGGGGAGCGATCCTGACGGTGTGAGTGACAGTGATAGAAGCAAGTTGAATACAAAACCGGACATTTTTCAAGCCCGATGTTCGGACGCCAAACCCGGACGCAGTTAGATCTCGCTGCCGACGCGGGCGAAGGCGAGCGCGTCCTCGAGCCATTGATCGGCGCGCATGACGCCGCGGCGTTGGCGGTAGGCGAGCGACTGGGCGCGCCTTTGCGCCAGCGCGAAGAGGAGGCGGACCATCGCGTTTTCGCCGGGAAGACGGGGGCGCAGGAGATGATCCGCCACGCGCCGGATCGCCGGCGGCAGATGCTTGAGCAGCAGTTCGTCCTCGAGACTGACGAAGGCTTGCGCGCTGCCGGGATCCCCCTGGCGCGCCGCGCGGCCGAAAATCTGGCGGTCGACGCGCCCGGACTCGTGGCGCTCGGTGGTGATCACGTGCAGGCCGCCCGATTGGGCGATGCCGTGTCCGAGTCTGATGTCCGTGCCGCGCCCGGCCATGTTGGTCGCGATGGTAATGCGGCCGCGTTCGCCGGCCAGGGCGACAATCTCCGCCTCCTCCTTCAGGCGGGCGGCGTTGAGGATCTTGAATTCGAGGCCGCGTTGCGAAAGACGGGCGCCCAGCCGCTCGCTGGCGTCGACGCTCCGGGTACCCACCAGGATCGGCCGGCCGGTCGCGTGCAGCCGCTCGATCTCGGCCGTCACCGCGTCCCATTTTTCCACGGCCGTGCCGAACAGGCGGTCGGGCCACTGGCGGCGCACGCACGGGCGGTTGTTCGGGATGGTCACCGTCGGCAGACCGTAGACATCCCAGAATTCGTCCGCCGCCTCGCGGGCTGTGCCCGTCATGCCGGAGAGGCGGTGGAAGCAGCGGAAAAATTTCTGGAAGCTCAACCGCGCGATCGTTTCCGCGGGGTCGGAAAGGTCCAGTCCCTCCTTCGCTTCGATCGCCTGGTGCATGCCTTCGCGCCACGATCGCTGCGGCATCGGCCGGCCGGTGAATTCATCCACGATCACGATCTTGCCGCCTTCGATCAGGTAATGTTTGTCGCGCAGGTAGAATTCACGCGCGAGCAGCGCCTGGCGGATCAGCTCGGTCCGCCGCCCCGTCCCGCGCCAGATGCCGGGAAGATCCGAACAGCGTGCGGCCACTTTTTCCAGGCCGGCCCGCGTCAGTTCGACCTCCCGGTAGCGGAGGTTGGTCTGGTAGTCCGTTTTGGGCTGCAGATTCGCGGCGAGATTTCCGGCCAGGTGGCTGGCTTCCTTCAGAAGCCGGTTTTCGCGGGGGGAGGAGATGATCAACGGCGTGACCGCCTCGTCAATCAGCAGGCTGTCGGCCTCGTCCACGATGGCCGTGTGCAATCCGCGCAGGAGCAGGCCGGGCTGCGCGGTTGTTTTGGGCGCGAGCAACCGCCGGATCAGGCGGCGGCTGGGATCCACCAGCGTGCCCAGGCGCAGGCGGTCGCGCAGGAAATCCGCCAGCAGCTCCTTGCTGGTGGTGTAAGTGACGTCGCTGGCGTAGCCCTGGGCGCGCGCGGCCGGTTCCATCGCGGCCGTCACGCAGCCGACCCGCACGCCGCAAAAAGTGTAGAGCGGGTGCATCCACCCGGCGTCGCGCTCCACGAGGTAGTCGTTGACTGTGATCACGTGGCACGGCTTGCGGGTCCAGCCGGCGAGGACCGCGGCCAGCCCGGCGGTGAGCGTCTTGCCTTCGCCGGTGGCCATCTCGGCGAGGTATCCGCGGTGGAGGGCGAGGGTCCCCATCAGTTGCACGAGAAACGGGCGCAACCCCAGCTTGCGATCCGAGGCTTCGCGGATGGCGGCCAGCGCTCCGATCAGGGTTGCGTCTGGAATTTTCCCGGCGCGGCGGAACTCTGTCCGGAACGCCAGCAGCCGCGTGTGGAGTTCGGCGTCGGAAAACTCCAGCCACTGGGGAGCTTGGGCGTCCACGAGGGCGGCGTCCCGTTTCAGTTGCGCCAGCTTCCTTCCGCTGCGTTCGCGGATGCCGATCAGCCGGTTGACGGCCCGGTCCAGGCCCTTCAGCGGCTTGTCGGGAACGCGGTAGCCCGTCGAGTGATGGTCTTGGGTGAGCTGGAGCATGGGGTTGCACCCGGGCGCGGGTTCATACCTGATAGCGCTTTTGCATCAACTGCCAGAGGCGGCGGAGCCAGCGCGGGAGCAGCGGTTCGGATTGCAGATCGAATCGGATCTTTCCCGAGCGTCCGTCGAGCACCGCGACTTCGCCTGTGGCCGGCAGGCCGGCGTGCACTTCAAAGAACGGCTCGGCCGCCTTGCGCCCCTGGGGATCTTCGGGCGAGGTTGCCACCTCCCCGCCGCCCATCCACCCGAGCGCCGCGGAGGGCAGCACCCGCTGCTCGGCAGGGATCACCTTCCACGGTCCGGTGGTCAGCGCGCGGCCGGCCTGGCCGCGCAACCGCACCTGCGCGCCGGAGATGGGGCGGGCGAACAGCGCGTCCGCGTCTTCTTGCGGCACGGTGGCGGTGAATTCAAAGGACACCGGGTTGATCAGCAGGCCCAGCCGCGTGCCGCGGGGCACCCAGCGCCCGGTGTAGTTCTCGATCCCCGGGGCGATCCAGATGCCGGCGTGCCGTGCGCGCAGAGTGAGCCGCTCCTGGTCCTGGCGGAGCTTGGCCAGCCGTGCCTGGGTGGATTCCTTGAGGCTTTGCAGCGGCTTGAGCGCGGCGGGTTCCTCGGTCATCGCCTTGAGCACGCGTGCCTCGACCTCCTGTGCCCGGGTGAGAGTGCGCGCGAGGTCCAGCTCCAGCTCCGGGTTTTCCAGTTGGAGCAGGGCCTGGCCCGCTGTCACACTCGCCCCGCCGGGCGCCAGCAGGGCGATGACGGAGCCGGCCGTTTCGGTCATGATTTCGGTGCGCTGCGTTGCCCGCACCACACCGGGCGCGCGGAAATGGCTGGGGAATGGAATCACCTCGAGGCACAGAATCACCGCGGCGCCCAATCCTGCGCTCACCCCCACGGCGCGCCAGCGCACCCGGTCCAGCCGCGGGTTGGTCGCCAGGTATTGGATAAATTTGACGGCCGGCACCGTGACCCACGAAATCGCGCAGGCCGCCGCCATGAGCAGGCCGAGGATGAGGAACTTGTCCGCCACCAGCAGGAGGATCCCGCCGAAGACGATCACCCGATAGATGCTGCTGGTGATGCCGAACGTGGTGAGCCACGCCGCCTCTTTGCCCGTCCGGGCGGGGCTCTCGGATTTTTTCACGCCGAAGAGCTTGCTCTCGGCCAGGTGGCGCAGGTGGCCGTTGGCGCGCTGCTGCAGGTTGGGAATCTCCAGCAGGTCCGAGAGGATGTAGTAGCCGTCGAAACGCAGCAGCGGGTTGATGTTGAAGATGATCGTCGAGACCGAGGCCACAAACATGATGTTGTAGGCGAGGCTGTGAAGGGTTCCCGGCGCGGTGGCCGCCCAGACAAACGTCGCGATGCCGGCGAAGAACAGCTCCACGATCATCCCCGCCGCGCCCACCAGCACCCGATGGCGGCGGTTGCGGAAGCTCCAGCTGGACGTTGCGTCCATGAACGGCACGGGCGTGAAGATCATCAGCATCACCCCCATCACGTGAACTTCGCCGCCGAACTTGCGGCAGAAATAGGCATGGCCGAATTCGTGGATGGTCTTGATCACCACGAGGCCTGTGTAGAGGAGGAACAGGTTTTCCGGCGCGAGCACCGCCTGGCTGTGTTCTTTCACTGCGTCAAAATGGTCCGCCACCACCTTCAGCGCCCAGCCGACGACGATGACCCACAGCGCCGCGCCCGCGGGGTTGATCAGTTTGCCCACCACCGGCAGCGTCCGCACCAGGAAACGGTCCGGGTCAAGCAGCGGGATGCGCAGGAACATGATGTTCAGCAGGCGCGCGCGCAGTTCGCGCTGGGTCCGCTGGCGGAAACGTTCGAAGAGCTGCGGCGCGTCGCCCGCGAGGTCGTAGCGCAGCAGGTTGGCGAAGTAGAGCTGGCTCAGCAACTGGATGACCGATTCCTGGCCGGGCGCCGTGTCGGGGAACCGGTCCAGGCACTCCCGCCACGCCTCCTCCACCGTGCGGTCGGGCCGCAGCCGCGCGACAAATTCATACGCCTCCGGCCGGAGCCGGAAGAAGGCGTTGCTGAAAGGATCCTCGAGCACGATCCAGCGCTCGCCGCGGTAATTCTGCCGGCGGGCGTGGACGCCGGGCCGCAGGCAGAGACACTGGCTGGCCACCCGGTACCAGGACTCGCTGAACGTGGAGGTCGGCTCGGCCATGGCTCACCACCAGAGTTTCATGCGCAGAAAATCCACCGTGCGGTGGGTGAGGATCCAGAAGAGCGTCCGGTGGCCCGCCTCGATCTTGCACAAGCCGCTCATCCCCGGCCGCCACCAGTCCGCGGGCGCACTATCGAACGTGAGCCGGGTGACAAACATGTTTTCATCCTTCTTCGGCACCGCCGCCGGCTCCACGCGCGCCAGATGAATCGGATACTTGAGCTTGGGCTGGCTGACAAAGGCGATTTCCCCGGGCGCGTCTTTAAGCAGTTCGTGGATGTCGCGCTCATGGATTTCCGCCTCCGCGTAGAGCCGGTCGAGCCGGGCGATTTTGAACAGCGGATCGCCCTGGCGCACCGGCGCGGCGATGCGCTCCCGCAGGTCGCCTTCGACGACAACGCCCGCAAACGGGGCCTTGATGCGCGCGGCTTGGAGGTGATGGCGCACGAGGTCAAGCCGTGCGCGGGCCTGCTCGGCCTGGGCCTCGCCGATCCGCATGTCGGCCAGCGCCTTGGACGCCCGCGCCTTCTCGGTCTCGCGCAGGAACCGGTTCAGGTCGGCCAGCGCCCCGGCTTCCTCGAGCAGCAGTTCGGCCGTGTTGAGACTGATCAATGTTCCGCCCGCGTCAATCTGGTCGCCCGGGCGCACCAGCACGCTTTCGATGTAACCGTCGAACGGCGCGGTGAGAAACGACACCTCGTCGCTCCGCAGAAAGAACGTCCCCTCCACCCGGTAGCGGAACGGGATGAAAAACAGGACCGCCAGCGCCAGGGTGCCGGTGAGCGCGAGCAGTTTGGCCCAGGTGTGCTGCGGCCCGAGGAGGGTCGCAGCGTTCTCCCGGACGGACGTGGCCCAGCGCGCGCCGAACCAGCGGTCCGTGCGCCGCAGGTCGGCAAGGCGCCCCGCCATCTGGTCGCACGCCAGCCGCAGTTGCTGGACCTCCAGTTCCGAAAACGGGGCGGACAGGCGTTCGCACAGCAGCACCGCCATGGGCTTGCCGTCGCGCCGCAACGGGAGCGAGCACAGATTCCCGGCCTGCTGGCTTTGCACAAATTTCTCGTGGTCGCGCCCGATGACCGTGCTGCCTTCGGGTGCGGGCCACAGGATCTCCTCGTCCTGGTCGAGGCATTCCTCCATGGCGGTCTCCAGCGCCTGGGCGGCCGCCATCCGGCGGTCAAACTTTTCCGTGCGGCTGATGGCGCGCAGCCGGATGTATCCGCCCTCGAGCCAGCCGAGGCTCGCGCGGTCGCAGGCGAAACGCGTGGCGATGGCGTTGGCCAGCGCCATCGCCGCGCCGAGGAATCGTTTCTCCGCGTTGACCGGCACCAGCAGGTCGAGGACGGCCGCGAATTTTTCGACGTCGGCGCGCGCCTGCCGGGCCGCCAGGTTTTGCTGGTAGATCTCCGGGGTGTCGGCGGCCAGGCTCAGGCGCTGGAGCGACTCCTGCGCCGCCGCCGCCGTGCGGTCGGCCGCGAGTCCGACCAGCACGGCCAGTTGGTTGGCGTCATTGACATTGAGCCGGACGGCGAAGGCGTGCTGGCCGGGAGCGGCGGCGGAGCCGGGTTCCAGCGGTTCGACCAGTGTGCCGCTCTCGGCGGCGCGGATGGCCAGCGCCTCAGCCTGCGCGGCCAGCGCCTGGTGGGCGCGCGTGGCGCCACGGTTGGCGGACCACTCGCCGAGCTTCTTCCATCGCGCCGGGTCGGCCGGATCGCGCAGCAGCAGGATAATCCGGTCGGCCCCGGCCAGCCCCGCGGCGCAGCTCAGGAAACGGGGCCAGAAATCCTTCGGGGCGCCGGGGAACTGGCGCAGTCCGGCCAGTTCGCTTTGCGCCCTGGTAAACCGCTCGTTCAGGCCGGAGGGGGGTTCGTTCATGGTGTCACTCCAGGATCATCCTGGCGGCCAGGCCGGGCTGGACCTTGCCGCCGGTGTTTTCAAAGATCGCCTTGATCTTGAAGAGCCCGCTGCCGGGATCGACGACGGGCGAGATAAAGTTGACGCGCGCGGTGACCGTGAGCGGGGCGCTGCCGGTTTCGATGCCGAGCCGGACCGCTTGGTCCAGCTTGAGGCGGCCGGCGTGCCGGGCTTCGACGTTGGCGACAAAGTAGCAGCGGCGCGTGTCCACGATCCGGAGCACCGGCTGGCGTGGTTCGCACGCTTCGCCCAGGTCGAGAAAAATTTCTGAGATCGTCCCCTCGACCGGCGCCGTGATCAGCCGTTTGCGGTGTTGCTCCGCGGCCATCTGGTATTCGACCGCGGCGATTTTGTATTCGGCCTCGCGCTTTTCCATCTCTTCCTTGCTGACCGATTTGGTGCTGGAATAGAGCTGCCGGGTGGACTCGAAATCGGACTTGCGCTGTTCCATGACCAGTTTGCGGCGCTCTTCCTCCAGTTCCTCGATGCGCTTGTCCAGTTCGAGGATGACGTCGCCTTCCTTGACGTGGTCGCCTTCGTGGAGCTTCTGGCAGCTGATGATCCCGGAGACGGAGCCGCTAATCAATATGTTGTGGAACGGTTCGGTGAGGCCGACGACGACCGCCGGCGGCTCCGCCGCGGCGGCGAGGGCGGCCGCAAGGACGATCAGTGGGGCACCGGCAGGGCGGAACAAAAGCTTCACGGGGGTGTGGGGCTTGGGTTGGTTGGTGGCGCCGGTGGAGTCCCCGGGCTGGCCTGTTTGGGATCGGGCGTCTCGAGCATGCGCTCGCTGCGCGTGCGGATTTCCGATTCGGTGAGGGCGTTGGTGACGGCGTGCTGCAGGTAATTCACGGGCATTTCTTGTTGAAAAGCTCCGTATTCCGCGGTGTTTAGCCGTGCGCCTGAGGCGAGGCGCCGGGTGCGGGTCTGCAACTCTTCCTGCGTGAACTCAAGATTGCGGTTTTTCAGGACCGCGCCTTCGGCCAGTTCGGCTTCCAGGAGGGCGCGACGGTATTGTACTTGGGCCTCGACCACGCCCTGCTTGGCTTGGAGCAGGTCTGCTTCGGCTTCGAGCACCTTGCGGCTTTCGACGCGCCCTACCTCAAGGCGGGCGAGCTGGGTGTCGAGCACGTTCTGAGTGAAGCTTGCGATCGTCCGGTAGCTTTGGATGCTTTCGCGCCAGCTGCGCGCTTTGTGAATGGCGCCATCCAGCGCATTGATCACCTGGGTTTCCGACTCGCGAAGGCTGAGGAGCGCCTTTTCCTGGGAAAGGCGCGCGGCCGCCACCTCCTGCCGCGAACGACTCCCGCCACCCAAAGGGATGCGAAGTTCGACTCCAACCGACCAGGAGGGGAAATCTTGCCGGCTGACGTCGTCCAGTGAATCGGAGGGCGAACTGCCCAAGCCATTGAACCCGTAGCTGGTTTTGAAGTCGATCTGGGGGAGCCGCTGGTTGCGGGCATAGGCCAGGCGGACGCCTTCGATGCCGTAGCGCTTCAACTGCGCCAGGTAGTCAGGGTTCAGTTCCCGCACGGAAAGCCAGCCGTCCAGGAGCGGCGGGGGTTCGGCCTGGATTTCGGGTTGATCCACGGCCACAAGCCTCTCCGCGTAAAGAATCGTGGACGATTGGAACAGCGACACGAGCTGGCTCAATGCTTCCAGTTGCTTCTGCCGGGCTTCCGTCATCTTGGCGCGGCGAAGTGCGAGACCGGCCTGGGTTTCGAGGATCTCCAGTTCGGAGCCCTTGCCCGCCTGGCTGCGCAGCTGGTTGTCGCGCAGGATGGTTTCGGCCAGGGCCACCGAGTTGCTCAGCGCCCGGACCTGCTCCTGTGCCATAAAAAGATTCCAGTAGGCCGCCTCCGCCGTCGCAACCACCACCATCAGCTGGCGGCGGTATTCCTGGAATGCGATTTCCGAGTTGAGCGCCGCCACCCGGATGCCGGCGAGAGTCGCTGCGGAGCCGAAATTCTTCAGCAGCGGCTGGGTGAGGTTGACGCCGAAAAAGGTCTGGTATTCGCCGCTTCTCGCGAGCGTACTCGTCTGGAGGGTGTTGTGGAGGTCGCGCAGCGAATAGCCAAGGCGGATGCGTGCGCCACTGGGGATCAGGGATTCCAGGCCGGCGCTGTAGAGATTGTTGGTTTCCCCAAATAAGCTTCGCCCGAACTGGGCGGAACTCTGTTCCGCGGTGTTTTCCCGCAGGTTCGAATTGCGCTCAATGGACGTCACCAGGTCCGGCTCGAACGCGCCCCACTCCGACGCATGCCGGCGGCTGCTGATTTCGAAGTCGAGCATTCTGATCTGGAGGCTTTCGTTTTGGGCGAGCACCTGGCGCACATAGTCCCATAGCCTCAGTTCCACGACCGCCGGCGTCGGCCCGGTCGCCGGTTGGGTATTCGCCGCGAACGCGACGGCGAACAGCGGGAGTGAAACCCAGAGCGCCGCGCCGCGCTTCCAAGGCAAGGGGCAAACGTAGCGTCGTGTTTTTGTGTTGTCGTTATGCATTCGCAGCACGCCCCTCATCCCGGTTTGGCAATCAGTCGTGAAAGGACTGAATCTCGTTGACTGTTTCAAAAAACATCGGCCGGGTCAAGCAGGCGATTCGCTTTTCGACGCCGATCGGCGTAATGATTCTTGGGACTGCCACCTTCAGCCAATCCGAACCGGACATCCACCTGCCGCCCGGCTGCATTCCCAGGGTTGAGAATTTTTTTCATCCGGTCGTGTCTCAACGAACATTTTTCTATTTTGTTCTCGCTTTCGTCCTCGATGTCGAAGTAAAACCGCGTCTCGAAACCTATTCCTGTATTAACTGGGGCGATGTGGTCGCGCCACGACTAGGATTTGGGAAATCAGATTCGGCATGACGACCAATCGAAAAGAATCGCCGCTCTTTGCGCTGGAAGCGCTCGAGCCGAGAGTTCTCATGTCGGTGGCGCCGAATGGCTCGTTGGATCTTTCCGACTCCCTGGCTGCTGCCGGGGGCGGCTTGATTCCGACGGAGGTTCATACCGAGTTCAAGGCGGACGATTCCGTTGACCGCGGTACGCGTCTGGCCTATGGCGCGGGCAACCAGGTCGCTGACATTTTTGAAGGAGTTGCTTCCGTCCAATCCGACACCGGCTCACCCGCCACCGCGCAGTCGGCAGGGGCGGAAACGCCGGCGGCATCGGGCGGAAGTTCTTCCCCGGATTCGGCTCCAGCTACGGCCCAGACTTCGACGGCGCAGACCGCTCAGACCGAGGTCACGCAGTCCGCAACGACGGTTCAAGCGAGCCCGGCTCCGGCTGCAACGGCCGCAGATCAGACCTCCACGGCCGCGGCAGTGGATGCGGGAATTTCCAATCCGATCACCGAGCAGCTCACGACCTCGCTGACTGTGGCGAATGCTCCTCCGCAGACGGGCGTTGAGAATCAGGCCGTTGCATTTTTAGCGTCAAATTCCTCGGATTCTTCTTCGGGATCCACGTCGGATTCCACTTCAGGTTCATCCCCGGCTGGTCCTATTGATACGCTGAATAGCGTGATTGATGCCCTGCTCGCGGCGCACTTCCCTCCGTCCAACCCGAACCCGTCCGGCACGTTCACCTACACGAACAGCACGGACCCCTCGTTGGTTCCGACCATCATCAAGATCGGGACGGTGTTGGGTGGCGGGGCGGACCTCCAAATCGAGGACGTGACGTTGACGTTCTCAAACATGAGGCTCATTTCGGGAAGCTGGACGGGCAATGTCACCGTGGGCGCGACGAGCGCCACCCTCTTCCCGGGCCTGCTCGACATCCCCATCAGCGACGACGGCAACGACACTCAGAACGGCGACGACAGCGACAATCTCGCCGTTGACGGCGTGATCGACCTCTCGGGCGCGACGCAAACCACTCTGAGGCTCGACGACCTCGACGCGGAGGACATCGGCTGGCCCTCGTTCCTCGACATCACGTTCGCAGACATGGGGCTGCACTTTCAGAACTTCCGTTTGAACGACAACGCCGACGTGCTGAAGGTGACCCCGACGTTCAAGGGTTTCGACACCGGGGACTCAGCACTTAACGCCCTCATCAACGCCGATAATCCCTTTATCCAGCTCAACATCGAGTTCCTGGCCGAGGTCAGGCTGAACATCGGGCGGATCGAAGCCGGGGTGCGCGACCTGGTCGCGGGCAAGATCACCTTTCCTCAGTCCCCGATCGAATTCACCGGCTTCGCGGCCCATCTCGGCGGCAAGCTTTTCAAGGTGGGAAAGATAGACGCGGCCATTATCCTCCATGAAATCACCTATGATCCGGACGGCAGCGGCGGCCCCCGCCCTGAGCGATCGGTCGTGTATATGGCCATCGAGGGCGCGCTCAGCCTGGGCGACGCGATCACCAAGGGCAAAAGCTCGATTCCTGACTTCCAGTTCGCCATCGCGATTTCCGAGCTTGGCCCGCTTCAGGTCTTCCTTGCCGTCCAGACAAAGATCACGCTCGAACCGACCACGGGGCTCCAGATCAGCGAGTTGCGCTTCGGTGCGCGGTTCAACACGACGATCGAGGGCCTCCAGACAGGGACAGACTTCCTGGCCACCTTGGTGGGAGCGCCGGTGCTGGACAATGGTCATTATCGAGTCACGCTGAACATTCCCAAGCACGACCTCGAAACCAGGTCCAACCCCGCTCTGAGCGACAAGTTCAAGATCCGGGGTACGGGCAATGCAAATTACGACGACCGGGTCTTCCAGGTCTCTTCCGTCAATGGAGACGAAGTCACGTTCCTGGTCGATAGCGACCCCGGAAACTTCAACGGATCGGCGCAGATCGTCCGGCTGACGATCAAGAACCCTCTCGATCTCCGGGACAACGGCCTTGATGCCGGGGTCACCCCGCCGGGCAGCATCCTGCTCTGGCGACAGCAGCTCAATACTGCCGTCAGAAGTCAGATCTCCCAGGGGAGTTCCTGGAATGCGCTGTTGGGGGATGTTGTTTTCGGTGGCGGCGCCACCCTGAACTTCGATCCACGAATCCCTGACGAGCTCCTGAAGTTCGAGGGCGACCTCATCCTTGACAGCGATCTGCGAATCCTGCTGAAAGGGTCGATGGTCCTCGGCGACGGCTTCGTCAAGCTCACCGCGAGGCTCTACGCCGATCTGAGCGAGCTATTCAGCGGTAGTGGCCGCTTCCTTTACCTCGCCGACATCCCGACCGCCCCTGCCATCGATCCGCTTCTCGTTTATCGCGGAGGGATCTCCTTCGAAACCCTGGTCGGGAGTGATGTGATGAACGCCGTGGTCACCAAAAACACCACGACCGGATTCTGGGAAATCAAACTGACGCTCCCTCTCGACAACCCGTCGAGCGAGTACCGAGTCGGCGACAGAGCAGTCATCTTCGGCTCGCATCCGACGACATCTTTCAATTTCGACGGGACCTACGACGTGATCGCGGTTGACGACGCGACCAACACGATCACGGTCCAGAGCGCGACCGATCCCGGAACCTGGGTCGCCGGCAGCGTCGGCAAGGTCGCCAACCAGAACGCCCTGGGAGGCGGTTTCCGGATCGTCATGGAGGGCGGCGTCGATCTGAACATTCCCGCGGTGACGACGGTGACTCTCGAGGGCCAGGTGGCGATCGAGTTCAAGCTCCCTGGCGGCCCGGGGCCGGAGGACCTCACGATGGACCTCTCGTTCACCGCGACGCTGAGCGAAACGAACATCGGAAACCTCGCGGAGGCCGATGGCAAGTTCCATGCGACTGTGGATAAAGATGTCCCTCAAGGTGCGCGTTTGAACGTCGAGGTCTGGGGCGCGGCGCTGGTCACCACCAACCTCGATTTCCTGCAGAAGTTCGGGATCATCACCAGCGCGGCGGGCCTGCTGCGCATCAACAGCACCAATATCGACCAGAACCCCGTCACGCTGAAGCGGGCCGATGGCACGGAGGTCGAAGTGAAACTCCCTCAGAAGTCCTTTGCGTTGCGGTTCGACGGCAGCGCTGATTTCCGCATTGACTTCAACGGCGACCACACCTTCGCCACGAGCGAGTCGGTCTTTGAGATCGCAGGCAGCTTCGTGCTCGAGTTTTCGACCGACGGCCTCAACGTCGCGGTCTTCAGGGAAGTCGGCGGGAACATTCGAGCCGCCACGCTGAAGCTCGGGCCCAAGGGCAGCCCCTTCCTTGAGTTCAATGTGTTCGCCTTCCTGGCGATTCGCGAGAAGGGCATCGCGGCGAACCTGGTCATGAGCCTGAACGTCGGCGGGACGGGCCCGCTCTCGGACCTGATCAGCCTTAACGCCCAGTTTGTCTTCATCCTGAACACAACCGGGGAAGAGGTGATCTTTAACATTCCCGGCGGCGCGTCCGACCCAAACCGCCCTCCCGGTGTGAGTTCCCTGACGATCCCGAATGCCGGGCCGATGGACCCGAGCGCGCTCGCCGATGCCAGTCTGGATAGCCTGATCAACGGCCAACCATGGACCGCCTTTGCCACGGCCGGGCCCTACGGCGTGCTGTTCTTCAAGGGCAGCCTGACTCTGCTCTCTGTGGTCACACTCGGCGCGTCCGGCTTCGTGTCGCTGAACCCGGATGGCCTCATCATGCAAGTGACGGTCTCGGGAAAGTTTCTCAGTCTGCTCAGTGTGACCGGGACGGCGTCCTTCAACTCGGATGGTGAATTCTATGTCGCTGTGAGCGGCACCGTGACACTCGGAAGCAGCAGCACCAATATCAGCGGTAGCGCGAGTCTGATGCTCAGCTATTGGGACGACAACATGCTGGCGTTCGGGGGCTCTGGGGACAAGGAACTGAAGATCTTCGGGAGTTTGGGGGTTTCGGCGAAAATATTCGGCATCAGCCTCGGTTCATTGACTCTAACCGTCAAATACGAGTCGGGCGTGGTAACCGTCAGCGTCCCCTACCCGGAACCGTTCATTGACAGTTCATGCACAGATACCTTCTTAGGCGAGGTCTGCATCTACTACCCGAATGTCAGGACGGCTCATTACGCCTTCACGATCGGCAAAATGAAGACCGGCCCCACTCCGGCGCCGCCCATCGTCCTCGGTCAGGTCGATGGCAACGGTGTGTTGACTCTCAACGTCGGCCCCACTGCCGGCGCGCGCAACTTGCTGCTCGATGAAGTGAATGAAGCGGTCATCATCGAGGGCGCCGCCGGGTCGCAAAGAGGGCAGAAGATCACGATCACCATGTTCGGTGTCTCCCAGGAGTTTGACGATGTCACCGACATCCAGATCGACGACATGGGAGACGGCGTCGATTTTGTGGAGATATCCGATACCGTCACGACCAAGGTTACGGTCCACTTTGGAGCTGGCAATGACACGCTGACCAACCACGGCTCGGCGGTCGTGAATGCTTACGGAGACGGGAACAACGATCATCTAACGGGGGGCGGCGGGAACGACCGGTTGTTTGGCGGGCCTGGCAATGACTTTATCGACGGGCAGGCTGGACAGGATTGGATTGAGGGGGGCAACGACGGCGACATCCTCATTGGCGGCGCGGACGGCGACACGATCAAGGGCGGGGGAGGAGTTGACGTGATCGCGGGCGACCTCGCGACGATCAGGGATGGTTCAAATTCAACCAGTTCCATTTTGGAAACGCAGGCGTCGGCCACGGGAGGGAACGACATTCTCGAAGGCGGTGACGGGGTCGATGTCATCCTGGGTGGCAGCGGAAACGACAGCATCATGGGCGAGGGCGCCCAGGACATACTGATTGGCGACGATGGAACGGTGACCGTCTCGGCGCAAGGAATCACTTTCACTCTCTCCGATTTGGCGTTCAGTGGAAATGACTGGATCGAGGGCGACGCCGGAAACGACCGTCTCTACGGCCAGAAGGGCGCGGACATCCTCATTGGCGGCGACGGGGCCGACTGGCTCTACGGGGACAGCGAGGCGTCCGGCACTGAAACCAGCCGCAACATCCTGCTGGGAGACGGCGGGACGATCACCTTGGTCAACGGGGTGGTGACCGCGATCGACACCACCGGGGAGACGACTGGCGGCGCGGACATGATCTGGGGCAACGGCGGCGCGGACATCGTGATGGGCGGCGCGGACGCGGATATGATCTTTGGGGATGCCGGGAACGACATCCTGCTGGGAGACACGGGCCGAGTGACGCTGTCGGGCGGGGTTGCCCTGTCGATCCGGGCGGAGGCGCGTGCAGGGGATGGAATGGATATGCTGCGAGGCAACGCGGGTGAGGACATCTTGTTGGGCGGGGGTGAAGGTGATCTTCTTTTCGGAGACAATGATGCACTTGGCACTGAAACCAGCCGCAACAT
>CAZIFU010000026.1:0-8398 GCA_964539075.1 uncultured Verrucomicrobiota bacterium
GCACGCGAGCTTCACGGTGCCGAATTTCGCCGAAGGCTACTGCACGGACGACAACGCGCTTGCGTTGGTGCTGGCGCTGCTGCGCGAACTGCGAACGCCCATCGTCACCACGCTGCTGACGGTGCTGCGCGAGCCGGCCACCGTCCAGCGGCGCGTGATGCGCGAGGTGACCCGGCGCTCGACGCGGCTGGTGGTGATGAGCGACCGCGGCCGGGATTTCCTACGCGAAATCTATCAGGTGCCGGAGGCCAAGATTGACCTCATCCCCCCCGGTATCCCGGAGATGCCGTTCGCCGACCCAAATTATTTTAAGGACGAGTTCGCCGTGGCGGGCAAGCAGGTGTTGCTCACGTTCGGTCTGCTGTCGCCAAACAAGGGCATCGAATACGCGTTGCGCGCGCTGCCGGACATCATCCGGGAATTTCCCAACATCGTTTACATCGTGCTGGGCCAGACGCATCCGAATCTGCTGCGCGATGAGGGCGAGGCTTATCGCCTGAGCCTGGAGCGGCTGGCGAAAGACCTCGGCGTGCAAAAGCACGTCGTGTTTTTTAATCGCTTCGTCGAGCTGGAGGAACTCATGCGGTTCATCGGCGCGGCGGACATTTACCTCACGCCGTATCTGACCGAGTCGCAAATCACTTCGGGTACGCTGGCCTACGCGTTCGGCGCGGGCAACGCGGTCGTCTCCACGCCCTACTGGCACGCGGCGGAATTGCTGACGGCGGAGCGCGGGAAACTGGTGCCGTTCCGCGATGCGAAGGCCATCACGGTCGCCGTCGTCGAGTTGCTGCGCGACGAACCTTTGCGCCACACGATGCGCAAGAACGCTTACAAGCTCGGACGCGACATGGTGTGGAGCCGCGTGGCGCAGCTCTACGTGAAGTCCTTCGAGCAGGCGCGGCAGGATCACAGTTTCGTCGGGCGAAAATCGTCGCCCATCAAGACGCTCGACGAACAGCCGGGGCAGTTGCCGGAGCTGAAGCTCGACCATCTGTTTCGGATGAGCGACTCGACCGGCATCTTCCAGCACGCGAGCTTCACGGTGCCGAATTTCGCCGAAGGCTACTGCACGGACGACAACGCGCGTGCGTTGGTGCTGGCGCTGATGCTGCAACGGCTCGGTCACGGCTCGCCGCGCCTCGGCGAAGTGGCCGCGAGCTACGCGGCGTTCCTGAATCACGCCTTCGACCAGAAGCACGGGCGCTTCCGCAACTTCATGAGCTTCGACCGGCGCTGGCTGGAGGAGGTCGGCTCGGAGGATTGCCAGGGTCACGCGCTCTGGGCGCTGGGGCTGTGCGTGGCGCAGGCGGGCCAGGGCAGTTTTCAAATGCTGGC
Organism: uncultured Verrucomicrobiota bacterium; assembly: GCA_964539075.1. Lineage (GTDB taxonomy): Bacteria > Verrucomicrobiota > Verrucomicrobiia > Limisphaerales > CAZIFU01 > CAZIFU01. Next base: position 1,339 of record CAZIFU010000026.1, read on the forward strand.
GGCGCAACTCTTCGAGCAGGCGCTGCCGGTGGCCGCCGAATTCGCGTCGCCGCGCGCGTGGGCGTTCACGCTCATCGGCATTGATGAATACCTGCGGCGGCTGAGCGGCGACCGGCGCGCGAACCAGATTCGCGATTTGCTCACGGCGAAACTGATGCAGCGTTTCGCCGACGCCGCCACCGAGGACTGGCAATGGTTTGAAGACATGGTCTCCTACGCGAACGCCAAACTGCCGCACGCGATGATTCTCAGCGGACGCTGCATGAACGACGCCGCGATGCTGGAGACCGGCCTGAAGGCGCTGCGCTGGCTCGTCAAGATTCAGACCACCGATGCCGGCTCGCTGCGGCCCATCGGCTCGAACGGATTCTACCGGCGCGGACAGGAACGCGCGCTCTTCGACCAGCAACCCATCGAGGCGCAGGCCACGATGTCAGCGTGCATCGAGGCGTATCAGGCCACGGGCGACATGTTCTGGGTCGCGGAAGCGCGCCGCGCACTCGAGTGGTTTCTCGGACGCAACGATCTGGGCCTCGCGCTCTACGACTCGAGCACCGGCGGCTGCCGCGACGGTTTACACGTAGACCGCGTGAGCCAGAACCAGGGCGCCGAGTCCACGCTGGCCTTTTTACTGTCGCTCGCGGAAATGCAGGCGCTGCAAAACACCCTCGCCAGTTTCAAGGAACCCTCAGGCAAATGACCGGCTCGAAACCGAAATCTCTCCGCAGAAACTAAATCATGCCCAACTCCACACGCCCCGCCGTCCACGCCAAACGCATCGGGCCGACCCTGACACCAGACCGTTCGCGGGTGCTGATGCGCCCCTTTTATCCGAGCACGGACAACATCGCGCGGCGGATCGTCGCCCGCGTCATGGCCCTCTCCGACGCGGAGGTCGCGCGGTGGCTGGGCCAGGTGCTGGGCGAATTTGAGGACCGGCACGAGAACGTCGCGCAGATTTTCCGCAACCGCTTCCTCCAGGTGCGCCGTTATTTGGGCGACGCGCAGGAATCTTCGTCAGAACGGCAGGCACTCATCGGCGCTCACTTCACGCACGAGTATTCGCCGGAGTCCGCGGCGCTGTTTAATCCCTCCATCGTGCCGCATCCCGACCAGACCGGCCTGCCCAAGGGCGCGTTGCGTTTCATCCTCAGCCTGCGCGCCACCGGCGAAGGACACATCTCTTCCATCACTTTCCGCACCGGCACGGTCAACGCGCAGCATCGCATCACGATCACGCCGCCCGCACCGTTCGCGTCGGAGCCGGAGCGCGTGCCGAACGCGGCTTACGAGAAGCCGCTGTTCGCACGGAAGCTTCAGGAGTTGGGCGTGCAAAGTGATTTTTCCAAAAGTGTGCTCGCCCAACTTCCCGAGGCGTTCACCCTCGACGAACTGCACCGCGTCCTCGTCGGCGCGCTCCAGCATGAGAACCCGGCCGACGCGACGATTACCTACGCCGAACGCGGCATCTCGCTGCTGGCCGAGTCGAACTACGAGGTGCGCTTCGCCGCGGGCAGCCATGTTTCGCAGCGCGTCATTTTTCCGTCCACACCCAGCCAGAGCAACGGCATCGAGGACGCGCGCTTCGTCCGCTTCCGTGACGACGCCGGCCGCGTCACTCACTACGCGACCTACACTGCTTACGACGGCAAGATAATCCTGCCGCAGTTGCTGGAGACGCCGGACTTCGTGCATTTCAAATTCAGCACGCTCAACGGCCCCGCGGTGCGGAACAAGGGCATGGCACTGTTCCCGCGAAAAATTGACGGCCGCTACGTCATGCTCTCGCGCCAGGACGACGAGAACATTCTTCTGATGTTCTCTGACAACATCCATTTCTGGCACACGCCGCAGGTGCTGCTGTCGCCGGCGCAGCCGTGGGAATTCATCAAGCTGGGCAACTGCGGCTCGCCCATCGAGACGGAGGCGGGCTGGCTGGTGTTGAGCCACGGCGTCGGCGCAATGCGGAAATATTGCCTCGGTGCGTTCCTGCTCGACCTGAAAGACCCGACGCGCGTCATCAGCCGCCTGCGCGAACCGCTGCTCGCGCCGAACGAAGCCGAGCGCGAGGGCTACGTGCCGAACGTCGTTTACACCTGCGGCGCGCTGCTGCAGGGACGCGAACTCGTCATCCCCTACGCCATGAGCGATTCCGCCACCAGCTTCGCCACCGTGCCGCTGGATGAACTGCTGGCGGCGATGGAGTGAGACGCGGCGGGTTTCCCGCTCGCGCGAGCCGCTTCGCGACGAAGGCCCGTTCGGCGACCAAGCCGGCTATTACACCTTGACCGAGCCGTATCCGGTCTTTCACGTCACCGCCATCACGCACCGCAAGGACGCCGTCTATCCTGGCACCATCGGTGGGCGTGGCCATCACCCGGATTACCGAGCGCGCTGCCCCAACCAATGCGCGACGGGACTTTGGGGGCTTGGTAAAATTCACCGGCTTTGGCGCGGCGGCGGAATTCATCAATGGCTTCCTGCGTGAGATATTGCCGCCCGGCGATGTTGATCGTCGTGAGCCATCCCTTCTTTCGCCAGCGCCAGGCAGTGCATGGCGTCACCCCTACTTGCTCCAGCCATCGGGACAGGCTGACGACAGCCGGGCCGGGGTTCGGATACGGTTTGCCGTTTGATTCAACTTTCACGGGCCACAAACTACCGTGTGCGCGGTGGTCGTTGGTGTATCAGGAACACGGACCTGCTCATGCGTGTTTCATGTTCCCTCTGTCATGTTCCCTCTTGAAACGCTTTGAAATACCATGCAGCTACGCCATGATCTGGATCGCCCCAACGGAAAAAGACACCGACAACGCCGCGCTGGAAAAACGCCTCTGGGATGCCGCCGACCAGTTCCGCGCCAACTCCGGCCTCAAGTCCCAGGAATACTCCGCGCCCGTCCTCGGCCTCATCTTCCTGCGCTTCGCCGAAGTCCGTTTCGCCGCCCAGCGCGCCAAGCTGGAAAAAGCCAGCGCGTCCACCCGCCGCGGCTCGCGCGTGGGTGAACCCGCCGCCTACCACGCCGAGGGCATCCTGTATCTGCCCGCCGAGGCGCGGTTCGATTACCTGCTCAACCGCCCCGAAGCCGAGAACATCGGCGCGAAGGTCAATGCCGCCATGCGCGTTTTCTCCCTCTCCGCCTCGACCGGGGAGAGGGCCGGGGTGAGGTGTCGATCTCCAAAGCTCGCCGGCGTCCTGCCCAAGACCTACAACCTCTTCACCAGCACCCTCCTCAAGGAACTGCTCAAGAAAGTCTCCGAGATCCCCGCCTCGCTGGACTACGACGCCTTCGGACGCATCTACGAATACTTCCTCGCCCCGTGGGAGAGAGTGGCTGCGTCTGCCTTCAGTGGGCCGGTCCAGGGTTCTCCCACGGGGCGAGGCGAGTTCGCCATGAGCGAGGGCCAGGGCGGCCGGGTGAAGGCCGAATTGCGAATTGCGAAGTCCGAATTCAGAATGTCCGGGCCATTCGACACTCGTCATTCGTCATTCGACATTTCCCAACGCCTCTGCCGCCTGAACCTCGCCGTCCACGGACTCGAAGGCGAAATCAAGCACGGCGGCGCGGGCAATTGCGAACTGCGAAGTGCGAATGACGAATGGAGTCTCCATGAGTGAAGAACTGAAGAAACGGACGAAGAAGTTTGCGCTCGACGTAATCAAGCTCTGCTCCGGGCTGCCGCAAACGCTCGAAACGCGCCATGCCATCGGACAAGTCATCCGCTCGTCGAGTTCCACGGCTGCGAACTACCGGTCCGCCTGCCGCGCGAAATCGAAGGCCGACTTCATCTCGAAACTCGGCACGGTGGAAGAGGAAGCGGACGAGTCCGGTTTCTGGCTCGAAATGCTCCGGGATATTTCGCAACTTGGCATCGTGAAGTTCGAACCGCAGAACTTGCCTGAACTGGACCGGCTTGAGGACGAGGCAGACCAACTCGTGGCCATCACCGTTGCGTCCAAGAAGACTGCGAGAGGTGGGAATGACTGATTGCTTCGCCATCCGCAATTCGCCCTTCGAACTTCATGTCGTTCGCCACTCGAACTTCGTCATTCGACATTGTCCCGCCCCGCACGACGCCACGGGCCGCTTCGACTTCGTCCTCGCCAACCCGCCGTTCAACGTCAACGCCGTGGACAACTTCGCAAGCAAGCACAACCCGATCCTGCTCGCGCGTGTGGGGATGCAGAATTATTCTTAACCGCTGATTGCCGCTGATAAACGCCGCAGGAGTCGCGGCTCATTTTTCCTGACAAGTTCGTGTTCCCACACCCGCAACACCCGCCATCCTGTGCCGCGCAACGTGCGCGTCACGACTTGGTCACGCGCCTTGTTTGCGGAAAGCTTCCGCCTCCAGAACGCGCGATTGTTCTTCGGCTTCGTCGCGTGCTTGAGGCAGCCGTGCCAGAAACACCCGTCCACAAAAATTGCAAGCCGCTCCAGCCTGAAAACAAAATCCGGTTTCCCGAAAACTTCCTGATTGCGCCGCCAGCCCTTGATGCCATGTGCCCGCAGCAGTTTTGCCATCGCCATTTCCGTATCCTTGTTCCCGCGCCCACGAATCCGCGACATCACTTCCGACCGCTTCGCCTTGGTGAAAACGTCAGGCATTGAGGGATTCGCCGTAGTCAGCGGCCAGCGCCAGCCGCCGTTCCATTTCATCCGGCTCATGCGTGTGCATCCGGTCGTAAAGGCCCGACCACTGCGCGTCGCAGCAATACAATTCCTCATCGGCGAGTTCACCAGCGTCCGCGCGACGCCACGCTTCCGCCGCAAAGCGTTTCAACGTGCGCGGCCAGCCGCTCTCGGCATCCTCGTAAGCGTCTGGATGCAGACCGGGAAACAGATACGCGACGGCTGACCAGAGACGCACGAATTGTTCGTGGGGCAATTCTTCAAGCGGACGGGCGAGCGAAAGACGCAGTTCGCGGCCATCGGCCGCGATCAAGCTCGCTCTTGCCGGACCTGCCTTCAGCACGGAAGAAATAGAAGAAATGGTTTTTGACGCCCGGCGCATCGAAAGCTTGGGCCACATCACCTTGCAACCCACGCGTTCCGATATCCTCGAAAACTAAAAATGGACACGAACTGGTTTCGCTTGGTGGTTCGCGAAGTCCATTGCCAGCGGCATGAAGGTGCGGCCAAGCACCTTTCAACCAATGGGCAACCCGACTCGCAGGTGCAGCGTTGCTACCCGATGCCAAAAACAGACGAACTTTGATCGGTGACTCAGTTCCAGCGTCGAGAGAGTTTTGAATTCCCTCTCGAACGAGTGCTTCGGTCGGATTCCGAATGGCTTCGGTTGAGAAAAATTCTCCTTGGATCGGTTCGCGTGTTTTTTCCCCGATAGCAAGCGGGCGGAAATTCCAACTCATGTTTTCATTCTCCTTTTTATTTCAGCCAGACAACTTTGATTTCTTTTTCGACTTCCTTGAACTCCGGGTCGCCGGTGAGCAGTTCGGCGTTCTTGACCTTGGCGAGCGCGGCGGCGAAGCAGTCGGCGTAGGACATTTTGTGCGTGGCCTTGTAGATGGCCGCCTGCCGGGCAATCGTGAGGTCGTCGCCCACGCCCACAATGTCAATGGGCAGCGTCGCGATGGCGCGGGCTTGTTGTTCGGCGGCTTCTTGCGAGACTTCGCGCATGGTGTTGTAGTAAATTTCGCCCCAGTTCACGACGCTCAACAGGAGCTTGTGCTTCTCCGCCGCCGCCTGAGCGAGCAACTTCTCCACAGCATCCGCCGCCGGTTCGTCCTCCAGGAACGCAATGAGCGCCCAGCTATCCAAGACTTTTGTGGCCATATCAGAGTTCCCGTTCCGCCTTGCGATCTTCCATCATCGCCTTCATCACGCCTTTGCCTTTGAGCGATCCGCGCAAGCCGCGAATGAATTTGGTGGTGACGGGTTTGATGAGGATGCCTTCGGGCGTGGATTCAACGTAAGCCCGCGTGCCTTCCTCAATCTCAAACTCCTTCCGCAAACGCCGGGGGATGACCACCTGACCCTTGACCGAGAAGTAAACCGATTCCGCTTTTGCTGCTACATTCATACGCCAATACTACAATCTACAAGAAGTAAGTCAACACAAGAATTGTTGGAATGTATTCACAGAGTGTTCATGGGTGCGGCCACGCAAAACAGCCGTTCCATTATATGGGGAAGCGCCGAAAGCGCGACCAGAGGTCGGAACGGTTGCGCGTGATTGATTGGGAGCAGCCGGCGAACAATGATTTCCTGCTGGTCAGCCAGTTCAGCGTCACCGGCGGTGGAATGTCGAATGTCGAATTTCCAGTGTCGAACTGACTGAACTTCGTAATTCGGACTTCGCACTTCGGACTTCCCCCCGGTGGTCATCGAGTTGAAAAAGCCCGGCGTGCCCGCGCGCGCGGCGTTCGACGAGAACCTGACGCACTATCGGGAACAAGATCGACACCTCACCCAATGCCCTCACCCCCAGCCCCTCTCCCATCCGATGGGCGAGGGTAGCGTCGGTCTCTCCCCATCCGATGCGGAGAGGGGCGCGCTCTTCTGGTTCAACGCGCCGTTGGAATGACGAATGACGAGTTTCGACTGTCGAACGATGCAAATTCCGAACTGCGAATTGCGACTGTCGAACTGGCTGAAATTCGACATTCGCACTTCTGCATTCGCACTTCCTCCGGTCGCTGGAGGTGATGGGCTGTTGGCGCGGATGATTCAATCCTTCTCACGCTTCAGCAGCACGCGCTCGATGCGCCGGTCGGGAACGAGCCACACGAGGGCCACGGCGGCATACAGGCCGCTCGCAATCCACGGACTCGCGAAGGCGAGCGGGATGGCGGCGAGATAGGTCACGAGCGAGAGCTTCCCTTTCCAGTCTTTCCCAATCGCCGTCGCCACCACCGACCCAGCTCCCTGCCCGGCGATGATGGCCTGTTGCAAAATGAAATAGGCGATGCCCGCCAGCAGCAGGACGACGCCGTAAACTGCCGTGGGGGTCGGCGCGAAATGGTTTTCACCCATCCATCCCGTGGTGAACGGAAAGAGCGAGAGCCAGAACAGCAGGTGCAGATTCGCCCACAGGAT
>CAZIFU010000027.1:0-4053 GCA_964539075.1 uncultured Verrucomicrobiota bacterium
GGCGTGGATGAAGCCGGCGGCAAGGCTGTCACGTTCAACACCATCACCATTTCCGACGGCATCTCGATGGGCAGCGAGGGCATGAAGTATTCGCTCGTCTCGCGCGAGGTCATCGCCGACTCCATCGAAACGGTCGTCGGCTGCCAGCGGCTCTCGACGGCTTCGTGGCCATCGGCGGGTGCGACAAGAACATGCCCGCGTGCATCATGGCCGCGGCGCGGATGAACCGCCCGAGCGTGTTCGTCTATGGCGGCACCATTCTCCCCGGCTGCCTCACCAGCGCGGGCAACAAACCCGTGGACATCGTCTCCGTGTTCGAGGCCGTCGGCCAGCACGCGGCGGGCAAGCTCTCCGACGCGGGCCTGCACGAAGTCGAGTCGTGCGCGATTCCCGGCCCCGGTTCCTGCGGCGGCATGTTTGGGGCAATGGGGTTAAACTGCGAAATGTCTTTCAGCGCGTGAGCTTGCGGTATGTCCGTTCAAACTTGGCGAAAATTTTCCTGAGCAGCCAACGCTCGCATTGTCTCAAAATTCCTCTTGCCAGCCCACACCCGAAGCCTACGCTCCTGACCATGAAGCGAGTCCCAAACAGGACGGGACAGCGGGAAAAACAGAAGCCTTTCAAGGGTTCAGGGCCATCGGCTACGTCCAAACGGCCCAGCCATGTGGCGACATGGAAAACGATTGGACTCCTCTTGGCGCTCGGAGTCGGAGGAAACGTGTTCGCACACTTCGCAACGAAAAGGAGCACGACACCAAGTCCCCAGACGCAAGCGCAGCAGAGCGGGAAAAGCGCACCGCGCACGCTGGCTGAATTGCTGGCGTTGCCAGCGGAAGATCTAAAGAACTGCGACATCGCACTGATCAATCTGCTCTGTGCGGAAGGTCTTCGAGGTTCAGAGCAGTTGAACGTCGCGGAAACGCTCAAGCTGCTCGACGGGTTGTCCAGTCACGTCGAACGCGAGACGACGAGACACCTCTACCGCTACCGTGACAAGCCCGCCGAGTTCAACCAGTGTGAGCCTCTCTTTCGGATGGAGATGCTCGCCACCGTGCTCCAGCAGGACTTGCGCGTTCATTACAACCCAGAGCGCGCCACGCCCGTTGGTGTTTTCGAGGAGAACGATTTCTTCTTCGCCAACTCCGAGGATGTCTTCATTCATGGTCTGATCGGGGACAAGCGCATGGGAACGTGCGCGTCCATGCCAGTTTTCTATGTCGCGGTCGGGCGGCGCCTCGGCTATCCACTCAAGCTTGTTCCAACGAAGAACCATCTTTTCGTCCGCTGGGAAGACGACCGATGGCGGTTCAATGTCGATGCGACCGGACGCGGCTTCCACCACTTCGACGACAATCATTACCGGCAGTGGCCGTATCCGATCAGCAAAGAGGAGGAAGCAAAATTTGGGCTGCTGATATCGATGACCACCGCAGAAGAACTGGCTGCGTTTCTCAACTTACGAGGCGCTTGCTTGATGAGCATGGGCCGGCCAGATGACGCGGTGGCAGCACACGAACAGGCCGCGCGTCTCGCGCCGCAACGACGTGAACACCAGATCATCCTTGCTCACGCGCAAGAAGAACGAGACGGCAAGCGGCAGCCACCTCGCGTCCTGCTTCCCGATGGCCGGTTAGTGTCCGCCGAGAGTGCGGAGCGCGAATTGACAATTCTACGTGCCTTGGAGCAGAACCGCCAACGCCTCAATGCCCCGTGGGGCATGACCGGACTGACACCCGAACAACAGCGAATGCTTCCGCTCGACCCAAATCCATTGCTAAAATTACGACAAGGAAACCCATGAAAACATTGATCGCACTCTCATTGATCGCTCTCGTTCAAACCGCACAGGCGTTCTACGAACCGTCGCTCGGGCGATTCATCAACCGTGATCCCATCAACGAACTCGGCGGGCTGAACCTTTACGGTTTCGTCCGAAACAACCCAATCATGCACGTTGACCCGCTCGGTCTGGCTTGCGGCAGCGGCATAACCGAAAAGATTATTCCTGACAAACCTTTCGGATTTAACTTCACGTCGGCATGTCAAAACCACGACAATTGCTACGGAACCTGCGGAAAGTCCAAGGCAGAATGCGATCAGCAGTTCCTCGACGACATGCTGGCGATCTGTGAGGCCAAATACTTTAGCCAGCACGGCTGCAACAATACCGCCTACATCTACCACGGCGCAGTCAACAATCATGGGCAAGGACCGTATGACCAAGCTCAAAAGGATGCTGGCTGCTGCCCAGAAAAAGGTGGTGGTGGTGGGAAAAAGAAGTAGAGGCGTCTCACCTTGTTCGGATGTACGGGGCCGCAAGCAGTTTTTACAGGCTACAAATGACAAAGCTGGTGGCAACAATTTCCGCTGTCCTTGGACTGTGCATGATCTTTGGTTGCGGCCGAGAGTTTCCCAGAGAACGAGATGAAAGATACGTCTTCACCGCCGAGCCGGTAAAAGTTTTAGCAGGAACAAACGCACTTGCGGAAGCCGCAGCACTTATCGGCCAGGTCATTACGATTGCCGGCAAAGTTACGCAGATCAAAAATTCCAGTGACCATGCCGTAATTCAGATTGATGCTTCAGTCGAATGTGGGTTTGGCTCACGTTTTCACGGAACACTGTCGAAACTTCAACTGGGCGATTTAGTGATGCTAAAAGGTCTAGTGGATTCCGTCAATCGCACTGCGGTTTACCTCACGCCATGTGTGTTTGTGGACGGTCCGATTCAATACGTCTTCCCTTCGGAACGAGACGAAAGATACGTGTTTACCGCGCAACCGGTAAAAGAGTTGGCAGGAACAAACGCCGCCACGCAAGCCCAAGCCTTCATCGGCCAAGTGATTTCAATTTCCGGCAAAGTGACGCACGTCGGCAATTCCGGCCGCTGGCCAACAATAGAAATTGATGACAAAGTCACCTGTGAGTTCGGTTCCCGATTTCGCAAGCCCGTTGCCGAACTTCGCCTTGGTGAAACCGTGCGCTTAAAGGGTTTACTGGACTCGGTGAATCGCGTTGGAGTTTATCTGACGCCGTGCGTATTCGTTAACGGCGCGGATCAGTAGGCATTCGTGGCACGGCACGACGCGAGCGGGAATACCGAGGTGCTCATTCCCCCATCCCGGTAACGTTTTATCCTGAGCAAACACGCGAGTTCCCCTGGCCGTGCCGCCGCTCTTGCCTCAACGGACACTTGCGCGCTACCCTTTCCGCCGCATGAAAAAGAAATCATCCGCCAAATCGCTCCCGAAAGCCCCCATCGGCAAAGACAAGTTGCGCCCCTTTTCCTCCATCGTCCTCGACGGACCCGACCGCGCGCCGAGCCGCGCCATGCTGTATCCCGTCGGGTTCAAGGAGGCGGATTTCAAGAAGGCCGTCATCGGCATCGCCTCCACGTGGGGCATGGTCACGCCGTGCAACATGCACATTGATAAACTCGCGCTCGAAGCGCAGGCGGGCGTGGATGAAGCCGGCGGCAAGGCCGTCACGTTCAATACCATCACCATCTCCGACGGCATCTCGATGGGCACCGAGGGCATGAAATATTCCCTCGTCTCGCGCGAGGTCATCGCCGACTCCATCGAAACGGTCGTCGGCTGCCAGGGCTTCGACGGCTTCGTGGCCATCGGCGGGTGCGACAAGAACATGCCCGCGTGCATCATGGCCGCGGCGCGCATGAACCGCCCGAGCGTGTTCGTCTATGGCGGCACCATTCTCCCCGGCTGCCTCACCAGCGCGGGCAACAAACCCGTCGATATCGTCTCCGTGTTCGAAGCCGTCGGCCAGCACGCGGCGGGCAAGCTCTCCGACGCGGGCCTGCACGAAGTCGAGTCCTGCGCGATTCCCGGCCCCGGTTCCTGCGGCGGCATGTATACGGCGAACACGATGGCCAGCGCGATCGAAGCGCTCGGCATGAGTCTGCCCAACAGCTCCGCGCAAGCCGCCATCTCGAAGGACAAGGTGCGCGATTGCCGCAACGCCGGCGCCGCCGTGTTGAACCTCATCAAGCTCGGCATCAAGCCGCGCGACATCATGACGAAGAAGGCGTTTGAG
>CAZIFU010000028.1:0-6054 GCA_964539075.1 uncultured Verrucomicrobiota bacterium
CAACGCGCCGTTGGTGCGGAACAGATACGCCGCCCCGGCAGTGAACACGCCCGCGTTGTTCCCATGCGCGCCAATGAGCACCCGGTCGCTGCCCACCGCCGCCACCGACCAGCCGAAAAAGGCGCTGGCCGCCGGGGTGGGTGTGGTGAAGGTGGTCAGCAACGTGCCGTTGACGCGGAACAGATACGCCGCGCCCGCTTGCGTCGCGCCCGTGTTGTCCCGATACGCGCCAATGAGCACTCGATCGTTTCCCACCGCCGCCAACGAGTGACCGAAAAAGTCGGTGTCTGCCGGGGTGGGGTTGGTGAAGGTGGTCAGCAGCGTGCCGCTGGTGCGGAACAGATACGCCGCCCCGGCATACTTCGCGCCCGTGCGGTCCGCCCGCGCGCCAATGAGCACTCGGTCGCTCCCGACCGCCGCCACCGAGAAGCCGAACTGGTCGCTGGCCGCCGGGGTAGGATTAGTGAAGGTGGTCAGCAACGTGCCGTCGGCGCTGAACAGATACGCCGCCCCGGCATTCGTCGCGCCGGTGTCGTCTGCATACGCGCCGATGAGCACCCGGTCGCTCCCCACCGCCGCCACTGAATGGCCAAAAGCGTCGCCGAGCGCCGGGGTGGGATTGGTGAAGGTGGTCAGCAGAGTGGCACTGATGCCTTGGGCGAATGTTGATCCCGGCAACAGCACCAGCGCGAGCAGCATGATCATCCGATGGGAACCTCCGAAGACTGCTTTACTGGTAGGAATTTGCTTTCTGGACGCTCTGCGGTTCAATATGCGAGCGGGATTCGCGGCTTCCTCGGCTGCCGTGGGCAGGCCCGTTGTCACGACGACAACTCGGATTACATCACGGGCGCCAGGGGCGTCTGCACCGTCAATGCGCGGGGCGCGGTGATCAAAGGTGAAACGAACTGGCGCTACACCGGCCCCATGACCGCGATGCACCAGAACGAGCAGGACGAATTCTTCGCCTCGATCCGCGCCGGCAAACCGATCAACGACGGCACGCGCATGGCGCACACCACGCTGATGACCATCATGGGCCGCATGGCCGCCTACACCGGGCAGGAAATCACGTGGGAAATGGCGCTCAACTCGCAGGAAAATCTCGTGCCCGAAATTCTCGATTGGAACACGAAGGTCGAAATCCCGCCGCTCGCCGTGCCCGGCCGGACGAAGTTCTTCTGAAGGAGACGCGCAGCAGCAGCCGATGGCGCGGGCAGACTTGCGCCGGTTGCGGCATTTCTGAGGATCACTTTACGAGGAACTCACGCCGAACGGGGAGCGCATCTGGACTACCGCATCGGTGCTGGCAAATTCCAAGGATTGACCCCTGAGAAGGTGAAGCCCGGCAACTGCGACCTCATCTGCCTGCCCATCAAATTCCACCAAGGCGACGGCGCGCCGGCGCGGTGTTTGGTCAGGAAGCGCTGAACTTCTGGGCAAGTTTCGAGCGGCGGCAAGCAGGCGTTCTGCACGGGCAACAACGCGTTCAAAATTATGCCTCGCCGTCGCACGACGCGGTTGGTAAAACACCCGCAGCCCATGAACGAGGACTCACAGTCCAATGAGCAGCCCGCCCAGCCGGAGAAACCCGGCAGCACCATCGCTCTGCCATCCCTCACCGAGCAACCCGGCGACCGTATCGGCCGCTACAAGCTTCTCCAGCAAATCGGCGAAGGCGGCTGCGGCGTCGTTTACATGGCCGAGCAGACCGAGCCGGTGAAACGCAAGGTCGCCCTCAAGGTCATCAAGCTCGGCATGGACACCAAGCAGGTCGTCGCGCGCTTCGAGGCCGAGCGGCAGGCGCTGGCCATCATGGACCATCCGAACATCGCCAAAGTCCTCGACGGCGGCGCCACCGAGAACGGCCGGCCGTTCTTCGTGATGGAATTCGTCCCCGGCATCAAGATCACCGACTACTGCGACCGGAAGAAACTCTCCACGCGTGAGCGTCTCGAACTGTTCATCAAAGTCTGCCACGCCATCCAGCACGCGCACCAGAAGGGCATCATCCACCGCGACATCAAGCCCTCCAACGTCATGGTTACGCAGGACATGGCCAACGAGCCGCTGCCCAAGGTCATTGACTTCGGCATCGCCAAGGCGACCGCCGGCCAGCCACTCACCGACAAGACGCTCTTCACCGCCGTCGAACAGTTCATCGGCACACCGGCCTACATGAGTCCCGAGCAGGCGGACCTGACCGGGCTGGACATTGACACCCGCAGCGACATCTACAGCCTGGGCGTGCTGCTCTACGAACTGCTCACCGGCCGGACGCCTTTCGACACCGAGGAACTCCTGAAGGGCGGCCTCGACACCTTGCGCCACACCCTGCGCGACAAGGAGGCCACCACGCCCTCGATGCGCGTCGCCGCCGAATTCACGGTGGCCCACAAGAAAAGCACCGCGCGTGGCGAGAAAGACCGGTCATCCGCGCGCGAGGGAACGCGGGAAGTCGCGCCAGCGCCTGGAGTGCTCCGGCCCGAGCCGGAGCTTTCGTCTGCGCCGGAGGAACAGCGCCGCTTGGGAGCGGCGCACTCCAAACGCGCCGCGAGTCCCGCCGCCCTCGACACACACGATGCCGCCACGGCCCACCGGCTCGCGCACGCGAAGGAACTCATCCGCGAACTGCGCGGCGATCTCGACTGGATTGTGCTCAAGTGCCTGGAGAAAGACCGCACGCGCCGTTACGAGACCGCCAACGGCATCGCGATGGACCTCCAGCGGCACCTGAACAACGAACCGGTCGTCGCCCGCCCGCCGAGCCAGCTCTACCGCTTCGGAAAAATGGTCCGGCGCAACAAGGTCGCCTTCACGGCAGTCAACGCCGTCGCGCTCGCCATCGCCATCGGCTTCGGCGTCTCCACGCGGCTGTATCTCAAGGAAAAGTCGGCGTTGCAACGCGCCGTGGAAGCGGAGCGGGAGCAAATCAAGCTGCGCGAGCAGGCCGACGCGGCGCGCGCCACTGAAACGAGTTTGCGCAAGGAGGCTGAAACCGCCCGTGTCAACGAAGCCGCACAGCGCCAAAAAGCCGAAGCCAACGCCCAGAACGCCCAGAATGTCGCCGGGTTCCTGAAGTCGATGATCGAGGGAGCCCGTCCGAACAGTGCCAAAGGCCGCGACACCACTCTTCTCCTTGAAATTCTCGACAAAACCGCGAAGCGCATTGACACAGAACTCAAAGACCAGCCGGTAGTAGCCGCAGAGCTTTGCGTCACGCTCGCGAACACTTACCACACGCTGGGCGACGATGCTAAAGCAGAGCCGCTCGCCCGCCAAGCGGTGCAGCTCCAAAAATCCGTCTCGGACAAGCCCAGCGTTGCCATCTACGAAGCCCTCCAAGCCCTCCGATATCCCCTTTCGCGAAACCAAAAATTCGAGGAGGCGGAAGCCGTCGCTCGCGAGATGCTGGAGGTAGCACGAATCATCCCCGGCGATCAGAGCGAGCGCTTCTGCGGAGCGCTCCACAGCCTCGGTTTCACCAAGGCCGGGCTGGGAGACTACGCGGGGGCTGAAGCCCTCTTTCAGCAGGAACTGACTCTTACGTCGCCAGACGACACGCCTCAACGGCGCAACGCGCGCGGCTATGCCCTTAGCGGGCTAGTGCAGACCTGCGAACGACAGGGAGACGTTGCCGGGGCCGAGGATTTTGCCCGCCAAGCGCTGGCCCTGCGGCGAACGCAGCACGGCGAAGAGCACACCGTCGTTGCAGAACGCCTTCACGCACTGGCCGAAGTTCTCAGAAAGCGTGGAGACTTGGTTGGCGCAGAGAACGCCTTTCGCGAATGCCTTGCAATTCGAGTGAAGCTACTCGGCGATTTCCACCCCAGCACCATCGGCACTCAGAACGCGCTCGCCGGTGTCCTCACGGCGCGCGGTGACACCCAAGGACTCGAAGACGCTCTTCGTCAAGTCCTGGCGGGCCAACGCGAACGCAAATCTTCTGATCCCGCCAAACTCGAAGCGGCGCTGTCCAAACTCGCGTTCCTCCTGCGAAGCCAGAGGAAATTCGACGAAGCCGAACCGCTCCTCCGCGAGTTGCTCAAGAGCCGCTCCGGTCACCTGCCGCCCGACGATGCGAAAGTGCTTGCCGCCACCGCCGACCTCGCCGGAACCCTTGCAGAGCGCGCACTCCAACTCCGCCAGTCGGCCCCCGAAAAAGCCGCCTCGCTCAAGCGTGAGGCTGACCAACTGGTCGAAAAGATTTCTTCCGTCTCAGATGCCGGCTCAGCGACGTGGGCCTCCACCGCCGCTGAATTGCTCGCCCGCCGCGGAATCTTTCAGGCCGCTACTCCGCATTTGGCCCGCGCCGTTGAACTCAATCCGACCAACACGTTTGGTTTCCTCAAACTCGCCCCGCTCCTTGTGGAAACCGGCGACGTCGACGCCTACCGGGAGCTCTGCCGAACCGCGATGGAACAGCACGGCCTGATCAGCGACCCGACCTCTGCCAATTACATCGCCAAAGCTTGTCTCATCCTGCCTTCCTCCCGCGCCGGCCTCAGCGCCGTTGACCGGCTGACCGTGACAGCCGTCTCCATCCCAGCCAGCGACGTGAATCTCCCTTGGCGTCAGTTCAGCCGGGCGCTGTCGCAATATCGGCAAGGAAAGTCGGCTGAAGCGATTGACTGGAGTGACAAATCGCTTGCGAGCAGTAAAATCCAACCCGCCTGCGCCGCGAGCGCTCACGCCGTCCAAGCGATGGCTCGCTCCGGCCCGAATCAAACCCCAGCGCGTGAATCACTCGCCAAAGCCGCAGCCCTCGTCGAAGCGAACTGGCTCGGCCCCGCGCGCGACGACCTCGGCCCTTCGTGGCACGACTGGCTCATCGCCCGCCTCCTCCTCCGCCAAGCCCAGGCCCTGATCGAGTCCCCACCCACCGAAGAAAAGCCGTAGTCATTGCGAGGCCGTCCGAACCTCGCGCCAGCGCCTGAAGTGCTCCGGCCCCAGCCGGAGCTTTTTCGTTTTCACACCGCACAGTGTCGGCTCGCGCCGGCGCACTCCAAACGCTGCCGCGCGGACGTGTGCGCTGTGGTTTTGTTGCATCCATCCACCCGCTTGCCTAACCCGCTCCGCTCTGACATAAACCCCTCATTCCTATCCGGAAACCCAACGATGAGCGCTGATGACCAAGCCAATCCAGCCGCGCCTGAACCGCACGGCCCGCAGAGCACCATCGCCCTGCCCTCGCTCACCGAGAAGCCCGGCGACCGTATCGGCCGATACAAACTCCTCCAGCAAATCGGCGAGGGCGGCTGCGGCGTGGTTTATATGGCCGAGCAATCCGAGCCGGTGAAGCGCAAGGTCGCGCTCAAGGTCATCAAGCTGGGCATGGACACCAAGAAGGTCGTCGCGCGTTTCGAGGCCGAGCGGCAGGCGCTGGCCATCATGGATCACCAGAACATCGCCAAGGTCCTCGACGGCGGCGCCACCGATACCGGCCGGCCGTTCTTCGTGATGGAACTGGTCCGCGGCATCAAGATCACCGACTACTGCGACCGCGAGAAACTTTCCACGCACGAGCGCCTCGAACTTTTCATCCAGGTCTGTCAGGCGATCCAGCACGCGCACCAGAAGGGCATCATCCACCGCGACATCAAGCCCTCGAACGTCCTCGTCACGCTCGACACCAACCACAATGCCGTGCCCAAGGTCATTGACTTCGGCATTACTGGTAGGAATTTGCTTTCTGGACGCTCCGCGGTTCAGAAGACGAACACGTTGTCCACGCTCAACGATTTCTCGATGAGATAGCCGGTGAAGAACTCCAGCGCCTTCGTCGAACCGTAGAAGTGCCAGATCCCGGCGTTGAACACCAACGCCAGCGCGACCCAGACGCCCGTCCAGGCAAACGATTCCTTCAGCGACACGACATGCGCCTTGCGATGAAACACGCCGAGGTCCAGCGCGAGCATCGCGAGGACGAACACATTGAAACCGACCCAGAGCCAGATTGATTCAGTCATAAATTTTCAATTACCGTGGAAAGTTTAGCCGCGCCGCGCCGGATGACTAATCGGTAGTTCAGAAGCGAACCATAGGAATTGCCGA
>CAZIFU010000029.1:0-69806 GCA_964539075.1 uncultured Verrucomicrobiota bacterium
TCGAGGAGATCCCGCTGTTTCTGGATTTGATGACGCTCGCGTTGCAGACGGATTCGACGCGCGTGGCGACCTTTGAAGTCCCGCTGCAATTTCACACGACCGACCTCAACGTCGGCGGCTATCACGGGCTGTCCCACCACAGCAAGCAAGAGGGCCTGCTCACCCAACTCCAGATCGTGGAGAAATATTTGATGACTCAATTCGCGCACTTGTTGGCGAAGTTGAAGGAAGCGGGATTGATGGACAGCACGCTCGTGGTGATCGGCAGCGGCATGGGCAATGCCTCGAATCATTCGAATCGTGATTTGCCGGTGCTGCTCGCGGGTGGCGGCCTCAAGCACCAGGGCCATCTCGTCTGCCCGGAGGAAGACCGCAAACGCATTCAGTTGTCCAATCTCTGGCTGTCCACGCTCCAGTGGTTCGGCGTGGAGCGCGAGCGCTTCGGGCGCAGCACGGGGACGTTTACGCCGATGAAGATTGCGTGAGGGAGAACCCAGAAGATCTAGAACTCATGAAATTCTCCCTTACCAGACTCACAGCCGCTTCCTTTCGCCGCTTTCTATCGCTCCCAGTATTGTTGGGTGCTGCGTCGCTGTCGCACGCCACTCCGCTCGACAAGTTTGTCAGCGAGTATTGCATCAACTGCCACGGCCCGGAGAAACAGAAGGGCGATCGTCGTTTCGACAAGCTCACGAGCACCATCAAGACGCCGGACGATGCCTTGCTCTGGCAGGAGATGCTCGATCAGCTCAATCAAGGCGACATGCCGCCGAAGAAGGAAAAGAAGCAGCCTTCGAAAACCGAACTGCTCGCCGCGGTCGATGCGATCACTCAATCCGTGGCCGATGCCATGCAGCGTTTCAAAGCCACGGGAGCGCACACGGTGCTGCGCCGGCTAAACAGTTTCGAATACCAGCAGACCATCGGCGACCTGCTGGGATTGAACGTCGCGGGCTGGAATCCCACGGTGGATTTCCCGCCGGAAACGCGCGTCGGCGGCTTCGACAACAATGGCGGTGCACAGACGACCTCCGGGATGTTGCTCGACCATTACTTTCTCGCCGCCGAGGAGGCCATCCAGCGCGCGACGGCGTTTGGCGCGAAACCGCCGGTCAAAACCTACGTACAGAAGTCTCCATTTTACTTCGAGAAAAGGAAGGCCGGCGACCTGCCGAAGATTTTCCAGACCGACCGCTATCGCTGGGTGTCGGACAAAGGCTACGACGATCTCGTCGCGCGGTATTACCGCGGCGGGCACATTGGATTCGAGCCGCTGGGGCACGGCGGCGCTCCGCAGAGCGGGCGCTACACCATCCGTGTTCAGGCCGCGGCGATTGACCGCATCAATCCCTATGCCTTCCTTACGGACATTCGCAGCGGCGATCCCATCGTGATGGAAATCGCCGCCGTGACCCGCGGAGGCAGCGTCGAGAGCACGGGCAACGTCACCACGCAGCGCACGCTCGCCCTGGTGGAAATCACCAGCGACAAGCCGCAGTGGTTCGAGTGGACCGTCGATCTCCAGCGCGGCGAAGAGCCGGAGGTGCGTTTCCGCAATGGCACGGTCAAGGCCAAGGCACTGGCGTTCAAGTTGAACAGATTCGCAAAAGGGCATCCCGAACTGGAAGCGATTGGAAAGCTTGGAAAGGGCGATCTCGCTTTGGCGATGCTCAAGGCCTATCGCGGCCCGAAGCTCCGCATCTGGGAAGTGCAGGTCAAAGGTCCGCAACTTGAGCAGTGGCCGACGCGCGGTCACACCTTGCTTTACGGCAACCTCACGCCGGATCAGATCACCCGCGCCAACATCCCCGAACGCCTGCGCATTTTTGCCGCGACAGCGTTCCGCCGTCCTTTGCGTTCCGGTGAACTGGCCCCCATCGAGAAGCTGGTCACCGCCAAACTCGATGCCGGAATGAAGCCGATGGCCGCACTGCAACTCGGCTTTCAGACCATCCTCTGCTCGCCCGCATTTCTCCACCTGCACGAGGGCAGCGGCAAGCTGAACGATTTCGCGCTCGCATCACGCCTGTCGTATTTCTTCTGGTCCTCCATTCCGGACCAGACGCTCTACCAGCTCGCCGCCGCCGGCAAACTGCACGAGCCCCCGACGCTGAGCGCGCAGGTGGATCGCATGCTGGCCGACGCGAAGTCGCAGCGCTTCGTGCAGAACTTCATCCGCCTCTGGTTGAACCTCGACCACATCGGCGAGATGCCGGTTTCCACCGACTTCGTCAGCTTCTTCCGCGACAACATCGACGCGGCCATGCGCGCCGAGACCGAGACGTTCTTCCGCCACATCCTCGACAATAACCTGCCGCCGCGCGAATTCCTCGCCGCGAACTACACCTTCCTCAATCGCGAACTCGCGCTCCACTACGGCCTGCCCCCGGTGGAAGGCGTGCAACTCCGCCAGGTGTCGCTGCCCAAAGGCGAACGCGGCGGCCTGCTCACTCAGGCCTCGTTCCTCACCGCCTCGGCGAATGGCGTGGACACATCGCCCGTCGTGCGCGGCGTCTATGTGCAGGAAAAACTCCTCGGCTGCACGCCACCGCCACCGCCGCCGGACGTTCCGCTCATCGAACCCGATGCCAGCGGAGCCACCAACATCCGCGAGCAACTCGCCAAACATCGCACGATCGAAACCTGCGCCTCCTGCCATCGCAAGATCGACCCCTTCGGTTTCGCGCTGGAGAATTTCGACGCCATCGGCGGCTGGCGCGTGAACTACTCGAAAGATCAAAAGATCGATCCCACCGGCGCGCTGCCCACCGGCGAGAAATTCACCGGCGCTGCTGACTTCCGCAGCCTGCTCATCGCGCGGCACGAGCAGTTCACCCGCGCGCTCACGGAGAAACTCCTCACCTACGCCCTCGGCCGCGCCCCTGAGTTCACCGACCGCGCCGTGATCGACGGCATCATGAAGAACCTCTCGGCCAAGAATGGCGGATTCAAAGATCTCGTCCGCGCCGTGGTGCTCAGCGAGCCCTTCGCGAAGAACTGAGTCGATGCACATAGGAGGCGGGGAACAGGCAGCAGGAGACAGGCAACAGACAAACAAGAAGATGGCTGTGGGCGCTCAGAGGATTGAAGAATACCTCGAGCCCTGCGATCTTAACTGACTTTCAACCAATGAAACACGCACTCGCACTTATCACCACTCTGCTGCTCGCACCCCTGGCCGCGCTGCACGCCGCTTCTGACAAGCCCAACATCATCCTGCTTTACGCCGACGATCTCGGCTACGGCGATGTCGGGTGCTACGGCGCGACCGCAGTGAAGACACCGAACATGGATCGTCTCGCACGCGAGGGCTTGCGTTTCACGGATGCCCACACGTCCGCCGCCACCTGCACGCCTTCGCGCTATTCCTTGCTCACTGGCGAATACCCGTGGCGCAAGGCAGGCACGGGTGTCCTTCCCGGCGATGCCGCGCTCATCATCGCGCCGGGTCGCACGACGCTTCCGTCGCTGTTGCAAAAGGCGGGCTACGCCACGGCTGCCATTGGCAAATGGCATCTCGGTCTCGGCGATCAGGGCAAGCTCGATTGGAATGGCGACATCAAGCCTGGGCCGCGCGAGATCGGTTTCGACTATTCCTTCATCCTTCCGGCCACCGGCGACCGCGTGCCTTGCGTCTATGTCGAGAACGGGCGCGTCGCGGGACTGGATCCGAAAGATCCCATTCAGGTGAGCTACGACCACAAGATCGGCGACGAGCCCACCGGCAGAGAGAATCCCGACCTGCTCAAGATGCACCCCAGCCGCGGCCACGATAATACCATCGTGAACGGCGTGAGCCGCATCGGCTGGATGACCGGCGGCAAGGCGGCGCGTTGGAATGACGAGGACATGGCCTACGAGCCTTGGATCAAAATAACGCCGCCACTTCACTCGCACTTTGATAAGCCGCCATCTACTCAAGCCAAACGTCCCATCATGAAATCCATCGTCCTCGTCCTCTTAATCTCGGCGCTGCAACTCACCGCCGCCGAGCCGCTGTTTGAAAAGAGCGACGTCTTTCCCCCAGGCATGAACGGCATCGCGCGTTATCGCATCCCCGGAATCGTCGTCACTCACAAAGGCACCGTGCTCGCCTATGCCGAGGCGCGGAAGAACAACAGTTCCGACTGGGGCGAGATCGAGATTCATCTGCGCCGTTCCACGGATGGAGGGAAGACTTGGGAGGCCGGCAAACATATCGCGCACTTCGGTGCACGCCTGGAAGGCAATCCACACAAGACCGAAGGCGGCGAGCACGAGCAAACGGTGAACAATCCCGTCGCCATTGTGGATCGCGAGACAGGAGCCATCGAGTTTCTCTACTGCATCAACTACGCCCGCTGCTACTCCATGCGCAGCACGGATGACGGCCTCACATGGAGCGCACCGGTGGACATCACCGCCTCGTTTGAACCCTTCCGCGCGAAAGTGGATTGGAAAGTCATCGCCACCGGACCAGGTCACGGCATCCAGATCAAAAGCGGCCGCCTCGTGGTGCCCATCTGGCTTGCGTATGGCAAACCCGGCGATCATGCGCCCTCTGCGGCTGGCACTATTTTCAGCGATGATCACGGCAAGACCTGGCAGGCCGGAGACCTCTGTCTGCCGAACGAAGGTGAATCCGCCAACCCCAACGAGACCATGATCACCGAGTTATCCGACGGTCGCGTGATGCTCGTTTCGCGCAGCGTCTCGAAAGCCAATCGCAAGCTCATCACCAGCAGTCCCGATGGTGCGCGCAACTGGAGCAAGCCCGTCTTCCACGAACAACTATGGGAGCCTGTCTGCATGGCCAGCATTGTTGCCCATCCATCGAAACCCGGCACGCTCATCTTCTCCAATCCCCACACGCTCAAGCTCGACGAAGAAGGCAAA
This sequence comes from uncultured Verrucomicrobiota bacterium, assembly GCA_964539075.1. GTDB lineage: Bacteria > Verrucomicrobiota > Verrucomicrobiia > Limisphaerales > CAZIFU01 > CAZIFU01. The sequence continues at coordinate 4,876 of CAZIFU010000029.1, forward strand.
GAAGTCGCCGCAGGCCGCGGCAAGCGGGAAAACCTCTGCATCAAACTCAGCCGCGACGACGGCAAGACCTGGCCCGCGAACAAAGTCCTCGATCCCGGCAAAGCCGCTTACTCCGATCTCGCCGTCCTGCCCGATGGCACCGTGCTATGCCTCTACGAAGCCGACACCCACATCGTGTGCGCCCGCTTCAATCTCGATTGGATCACCGCGCCATGAAATCCCCCCTCCTTGCCGCATTGAAACCGTGGTAAGAAATCCGGGGTTGGGCAAAGTCCAACAGATAAACAGCATGACCTCTGACATGAAACACACTCTCACATTCCTCACCGCCCTGCTGCTGGCACCGCTGGCCGCGCTGCACGCCGCTGCTGCCAAGCCCAACATCGTCTTCATCCTTGCCGACGACCTCGGGTTCGCCGAGATCGGCGCCAACGGAGCCGATCGCTACAAGACCCCGAACATCGATTCGCTCGCCAAGACCGGCGTCCGCTTCAACCACTTTTACACCGCTCCGCTCTGCGGCCCTTCGCGTGCGCTCATTCTCCTCGGACGTTATGCCTTTCGCACGGGCGCGGTCACGCAGGACGCCTGCGCTTCCATCATCCGCACCGGAGAAAAAGCCGAAGTCATGATTCCCACAGTCCTGAAGAAGGCCGGTTACACCACCGCGATGATCGGCAAATGGGGCCAGCTCCTGCCTTCGGGCGATGCGGCCGAATGGGGCTTCGACCACATGATGAGTTTCAAGGCCAGCGGCATTTATTGGAACAAGGCCGCCGCCGCGAGTTGGGTCAAAAAGTATGGGCTCGATGGCGACAAATTTGGTGAAGGTGGCGTCCGCGCGAATCCCGGTCCCTACAACATCGACGCGAAAAAGCTGATGATGGCGGACAACGAATACATGCCCGACTTAATGCACAAGGACGCCATGGCTTTCATCAACGAGCACAAAGACAAACCGTTCTTCCTCTACTACTCGATGTCGCACGTGCATTCGCAAATCCTGCCCACGCCCGACAGCACGCCGCCTTCCCCCGGCTTGGATGCCGCCGCGCGCTACGCCCAGGTTTACAACGACAACATCACCTACATGGACAAACTCGTCGGCAAACTCCTCGCCGAATTGGAGCGCCTTAAACTCCGCGACAACACCGTCGTCTTCTTCATGGGTGACAACGGCACCGCGAAGGCCGCCTCCGATCTCGCCACCATCGGCGGCCGTCGCCTCATCGGGCAAAAGGGCGGCATGGAAGAAGGCGGTGGGCTCGTCCCCTTCATCATCAGTTGGCGGGGCGTCACCCCGGCAGGCAGGTTGAGCGAAAACCTTACTGACGCTTCTGATCTGCTCCCCACCTTCGCGGAGATTGCCGGCGCACCGCTTCCCGAGAATCGGATCATCGACGGCAAAAGCCTCTTCCCCCAAATCAAAGGCGAAACCAAATCCCCCCGCACCTGGGCGTTCACTCAACTCGGCGAGAACTACCACGTGCGCGAAGCCGGCTGGAAACTCAACCAGGCCGGCCAGCTCTTCGACATGAAGAACGCGCCCTTCGAAGAGATTCCTGTTCCCGCTGATTCCAAAGACGCAGCCGCGATGGCCGCTCGCCAGCGTCTCAGCGCCGCCCTCGCCGAACTCAATCCCGGAGCCGGTTTCAAGGGCGAAGGCAGTGGTCGCGGTGACAAGACCAAGAAAGAGAAGAAGAAGAACAAAGCCGCCGCTCCCGATGCCAAGACCGCGACCTCAACGTCTGCCACAACGGCGGCCGCTGCTCTTGACCCCGCCGCCGCCGAGCGCGCCGCGAAGTTTGACCGGCTCGACAAAGACAAGACCGGCAAGCTCACGAAAGAGTATTACACCACTCATCAGTCTGATGCGGAAGCCGCGGCGAAACGCTTCGAGAAAATGGACACCAACCAGGACGGCATCGTCACGCGTGACGAATACATCAGCAACGGCGCGAAGAAGCCGAAGGCGAAGTAGCCGCACCGCGCGATGAACGCCGCCCCGTCACCTCACTCGATTCCCGAAGCGCGGCTCGTGTTCAGTCGGCGACTTCTCGCCGCGTGCATCTTTCTCATCATCGTGGCGAGCCTGCTTGCCTCGCGGGTGCAAACCTCCGGGGGCCGTGTGCGCGTGACCGGCATCAAACTCCCCACGCAAAACGGCCAGTGGGTGGTCGCTGATCTGTTTCGCCCCTTGTCGGCCACCAGCGAAACTCCCGCGCCGCTCGTCGTCGTGGTCCCGGGCTTTCAGCGTTCCAAGGAGACGCAGGCCAATATCGCCATCGAACTGGCGCGGCGCGGCGTGGTCGTCATCGTCATCGACCCTTACGCCCAAGGCTCGTCGAGTTCGTCGATGAGCCAGCGCTCGGCGACGACGGAAGGCTACGGAATGTTCGCCGTCGTGAACTACGCCGCCGGCACCGACAACCTCAACTACGTGGACAAGGCTCGCATCGGCGTCACGGGTCACTCGGCCGGCGGCAATGCCGCGATTCAGGCCGCGTCGCACTTCGGCGCCGAAGCGCGCAAAGCGGGCGCGCCGAGCAAGCTGCACTCCGTTTACGTCTCCGGCTACGTCCTCACCCTGACCGACAAAACGCTGCGCAGCGTCCGCTCGAACATGGGCATCAGCTACGCGTTTCACGACGAAGGCGCCTACCGCAACGAATTCAAGAACGGTGACATGCGGCGCGCTCCCGAGGCCTTGCGCCTCGTGCGCTCCGGCCTCGGCGCGACCGAGAAGATTGAGGAGATCGAAATGGATCGCTACTACGGCGACGTCACCGTGCAGACGCTTCGCGTCGTCCACAACGAGCGCGTCCTGCACCCGTTTCAGCCCTACAGCATCGAAGCGACGACCCACCAGCTCGCCTACTTTCAAAAAGTCTTCGACCTGGAAAACTCCCTCCCTGCCGACAACCAAGTGTGGTTCTGGAAAGAGATCTGGTCGCTCCTCGCACTCGTCGCCGCCTTCGTTTCCCTCGTGCCGCTTGCCCAACTCCTGCTCGCCCACGTCTCGTTTTTCCAGATGCTCGCGCATCCGCTCCCACCCGCCGCGCCCGCCCCGCAGGGCCGCGGCAAGCTCATCTTTTGGATACTCTTCCTCTCCGGTGCCGTCATCGCCTGCTTCTCTTACATTCCGCTCACCGAACTTTCGCAGAAACTCTTTACCGAGGCCACCGGACGCGAGCAGACGTGGTTCTTCCCGCAGCGCATGAACAACGGCGTGATGCTCTGGGCCATCTTCAATGGCCTCGTCGGTTTTGCACTCTTCCACCTCGGCTACCGGCTTCACGGGCGGCAGCAGGGCGCGATTCCCGCCGCCTGGGGCACCGCCACAAGCCCACGCGAACTCCTGCGGACCTTTCTGCTCGCCGCCTTGCTGTTCGCCGCGTTCTACCTGCTGCTCTCCGTGGTGTATGCCGTCTTCCACGTGGACTACCGGTTCCTCTTCCTCGGCGTGCGCGTTTTCCAGCCGGCGCTCCTGTTGCTGATGCCATTGTATGCGCCGATGTTTTTCGTCTTCTTCCTGTCCAACTCCCTTCGCGTGAACGGCGCGATGCGCTTCGCCGGCCAGCCGGAATGGCGCAGCATGCTCCTCGCCGGACTCGGCAATTCTCTCGGCCTCCTCTTCATCATCCTCGCCCAATACATCACCTTCGCCCTCACCGGCACCGTGCGTTGGACGGAAGGCTGGCTCTACATCAACCTCCTCTTTGCCGTCGTGCCGATGATGTTCGTCCTGCCGTATTTCAACCGCTTCTTCTTCCGCCAGACCGGTCGCATCTACCTCGGCCCGATGACGACCTGCCTCATCTTCATCATGATTCTGCTCTCCAACACGGTCTGCTACCTCCCGCTGTAAAACATGAACGCCTCGTCCAGTCTCAGCGTGACGTTTTGGCCCCGCGCCACGAGAGATGATCCTCGCGGCAACGGTCGTCTCCGATCATCCTCTGTGATGAAATGCGGCACCGGCGGCGGCGTGGAAGATGTGCTGCCGAATCTGAAGACTGAGCACAGACGCATGAAACAATTTCTCCGCCCTTGTGCGGCGCTGCTGCTGACACCGCCGGCTGCTCTGCCATCTGCGATGACAGCGGCAGCCGATAGAAAAGGCCACTGCATCACCTTTGAGACCACTCACCATCGTGACAGACAGCAGCCAGCATGAACCTCAAATTGCGCTTGGAATAAAAACCAACGAACCTCTGAACTCTGCAGGCTTATGCACCCCGATTCCCCCAATCTCCCATGAAAACCAACCACTTCCTCCTCTGCGCTGCTCTCACGTTCGCGATCTTCAACACGGAGTTCTCGCGCGCGGAAACAACGCCGACGATTGACGACAAGCTCAAGCAGGCGCTCAAGCGCTACCCCGGGGCCGACACGGATAAAGACGGTGTGCTCTCCGAAGCCGAAGCACGCGCCCATCTGAAGAAACTGCGGAGCGGCAAAGAAGGTGAGAGCAAGGGTGCCACACCGAACGCCGCAGCCCCAGCGACTGGACCGGAGCCAACGTTCGCGGACGTGCATTACGGTCCGCATGAGCGCAACGTGCTCGACTTCTGGAAAGCCAAGTCGGATCAACCCACGGCGGTGGTCGTGTTTATCCATGGCGGCGGTTTTGTCGGCGGTGACAAATCCAAGGCCCGCGCCGATAAGATGCTGCGCGAGTGTTTGGACTCGGGCGTGAGCTATGCGGCAATCAATTACCGCTATATCCCCAGCGCGCCCATTCAGGATGTGCTGCGTGATTGTGCGCGGGCCATCCAGTTCATCCGCAGCAAGGCGGGTGAATGGAACGTGGACAAGACTCGCATCGCGGCGCACGGCGGTTCGGCAGACGCGGGGACTTCGCTCTGGCTGGCCTTTCACGACGACCTGGCCGATCCGCAGAGCAGCGATCCCGTGCTGCGCGAATCATCGCGGCTGGTGGCCGCTGGCGCCGCTGCGTGCCAGTTCAGCTATGGCGTCCTCGAGTGGGACAAGTTGTTCGCAAAATCCAACAACAAGTATCGGGAGATCGAGGACCGCCCTGGTTTCTATGGCCTCAAGACCGACGAAGAATTGCATGGTCCAGTGGGCCGGAAGTTTCGCGCGGAGTGTGACATGCGCGGACTGATTTCGCGTGACGATCCGCCGGTGTTTCTCAATTCGGCGATGCCCGGCGGCGACATCACCAGCCGCGGACACTTGCTGCATCATCCCCTGCACGCCAAAGCCATCTACGACCGATGCCACGAAATCGGCGTCGGTGTCGTTGCGCAGATTCCAGGGGTGAACATCGAGCCGGGCAAAGAGGATCCGCAAAGCCTGCGCGAGTTCTTCTTCAAGTATCTCAAGGTTGTGCCAGCGGCAGGCAAGCCGGCCAAAGCGCCAGCAACGAACTAAGATTCGGAAAACAATAGGTGCGGCCAAAAATGAAATCCATTCCTCCCTTTTTTTGTCGGCCCGCCCAACTCACCACGCTCATGCCACGCCTCACCCTGGTGCTCGTGTGTTTGCTTTTGACCTTCGCCATTCGGGCTTCGTCATTCGCCGCGTCGCCGCGACCGAATGTCCTCTTCATCGCCATCGACGATCTCAACGACTGGGCCGGTTGTCTCGGCGGGCATCCGCAGGCGCGCACGCCGAACCTCGACCGCCTCGCCGCCTCGGCCACGCTCTTCACCAACACGCAATGTCCCGCGCCGTGGTGCAATCCCTCGCGCACCTCGTTGCTCACCGGATTGCGCCCGTCCACCACCGGCATCTATCACCATCAGCAGGTGCCGTGGCGCAAGGCCGAGTTGCTCAAGGATGCGGTGACGCTGCCGCAATACTTTCGCCAGCACGGCTACGGCGTCACCGGCGCGGGGAAGATTTTTCATCACGCCAATGAGGCGCAGGACCCCGCGTCGTGGGACAGCTACTGGCCCGCGCAGGATCGCTGCATGCCGCGCGACAAGCCGCCTGCGGGCAAGAAACCCTTCTGCGGCGCGCTCATCCGTGACGGCGAAGTGGACTGGGCGCCGCTCGCTCGACCGAGGGAGGAAATGGCCGACTGGCAAGTCGCGCAGCACATCTCCGCCCAGCTCAAGCAAGCGCACGACCAGCCGTTCTTTCTCGCCTGTGGATTTTTTCGTCCGCACCTGCCGTGGTTCGCGCCACGGGAATACTTCGACAAGTTTCCGCTCGATCAAATCGTGCTGCCACTCGTGAAGGCGGATGACCTCGACGACGTGTCACCCGCCGCGCGCATCGCGGTTCGCACCGGCGGGACTTTCGCCGAGATTCAGAAGGCCGGACTGTGGCGCAACGCCGTGCAAGCCTATCTCGCGTGCATGACTTTCGCGGACGATTGCCTGGGCCAGGTGCTGCGCACGCTCGATGAAAGTCCATACGCCAAAGACACCATCGTCGTGCTCTGGAGCGACCACGGCTGGCACCTCGGCGAGAAGGAACATTGGGAGAAAGTCTCGCTGTGGGAACGCGCCACCAAATGTGTGCTCGTCGTCCGCGCACCCGGCATCGCCCCGGGCCGCTCGCACGCGCCGGCCAACCTGCTCGATGTCTATCCCACGCTCCTCGAACTCTGCGGCCTGCCCGCCAAGCCCGGCCTCGAAGGCGAAAGCCTTGTGCCGTGGATGCGCGACCCCAATCTTCCGCGCGCCCGCCCGTCGCTCACCACTTTCGGGCCGAACAATCACGCCCTGCGCTCGGAGCGCTGGCACTTCATCCGCCATGCCAACGGCGACGAGGAACTCTACGACCACTGGTCCGACCCGAACGAGTGGACCAACGTCGCCGCGCACCCGCAAAATGCGTCCGTGAAAGCAGAGCTGTCCAAGTGGTTCCCAAAGATCAACGCACCGCCACTGCTCGAACCCTCCGCCATGCAGACCGGCCGCGACGCGCTCATCTACCTCATCGGCTCGCCGCAGCAGGTGAAATGAAACCGCATGGCAGCCAGTGGAAAGACGACGGCTCCCGGCTTCTTTGATTCAACTCACCTCAAAACCCAGCCGCACCCTTGCATGATCCCAACCCTTCACCCGACTATCCAGCGAATGAATTCACGAACATTTGTTGGATGTTGCACCCTGACCCCGGTTCCACGTGTCAATCGTTCAGTCCGGGGCTTTGAGATGAGCCACACGACGAAAGCCGATTTTCTGAACTGCGGTTCTGAAGCCACGGACGTGGTCCGCCGCAGTTTGAATACGCTCTCGAATCGACGAATCGGTAATGCTTGGGGGCTGAACCCGATGTTCAACACCCGTCTTTCGAAAGCGGGGATGACTCGGAGTGCGATTTATCTCATCACGGCTCTTCTTGGCGTCGCCTCCACAAACAGTGTGCCGGCTCAAGCAACCGCCGCCGTTGATCGCCAGCAAGCCAAGCAGAATGCCCGCTATGGACGACCGCTAGGCCTGCCCAGGGATGGCGATCAACTTTATCTCCCGGACGAAGCCTATCCCCGCTTTCCCTTGCCGCCCGGGAATGAAGCATACGCCCACGTGGACGGGCTTAAGATGAAGGCCGTCGTCGAGCAAATCACCGCAATCTCCCGGCAGAGCCGCGACGACGGAAACCAATACTGGGGCCGGATCGCGGGCACACGCTACGACCAAATGACCCAAGATTGGGTCCTCGAACAGTTCAAGAGGATCGGGCTCAAGGAGGTGCGCCGGCAGGAATTGACGATGAAGCCGCTTTGGTATCCAGAATCCTGGAAAGCCGAAGTCACGGTTGCCGGAAAGACGACCACGCTCACCAGTGCGTTCCCGATTACAGGCACGGTGGGAACTCCCTCGGGCGGCACGGCCGCGGAGGTCATCTGGGTCGGCCTCGGCAACGCGGCCGATCTCCAGGGCCGCGATATCAAGGGCAAGGCCGTCGTGATCTACAGCATCGCGACGCCCGGGGGGCGCAGTCATTCCGCCTCCTGGAACGGAGCGATGCGGAGGGTGAACGAAGGCGGCGCGGCGCTCGTCCTCGTCATCATGGGATTTCCCGGCAACGCGGTCTCAAATCCCGAGGGTGCCGACGGCACTCAAGCTCCAACCTTCACGATCAGCGCCGACGAGGGAAACACGATCCGCGAGGCACTGGAAACGAACGCCAAAGTGTCGATCCGGATTCAGGCTGATATCCAGAACAAGAAAGACCTGAAAACCGGCAACGTGTGGGGCGTGCTCCCAGGATCGACCGATGAGAACATACTCGTGATGGCCCACACCGATGCCTTCTTCGAAGGCGCGCTGGATAACGCCTCGGGCATGGCGACGCTGCTGGAAATCGCGCGCCATTACGCCGCCCTCCCGGTGGCGCAGCGGCGGCGCACCATCACGTTCCTCACCACGCCGGACCACCACCACGGCATGGCCGGAATCAAATGGGTGCACGATCACTACGATTTCGCGAAGACCGCGGTCGTCCTCAATTGTGAGCATACGTCCCAGACCATGCTCTATCTCCTGAATGCTGGTATCATGACCTCCGATGCCGTCAGTGCGCGACGCTGGTATGTCGGTGGCAGCGACAGGCTGCGAAAACTGGTGACCGGCACGTTCAGGGAGTTTGGTGTGTCCATTTACGCGCAGCCGGAGCTGAGACCAGGCGGCGAATTATCGCAGGTATTTGACAAGGCCCCAAGTTTTCACCTCATCGATCACGTCATCTACCATACGACCTTGGATACCGCCGCCTTGGTTCCCGCTTGGGGCATGGAGGCCGCCGCGCGCTCCTATCTGAAGATAATCGACGGCGTGAATCAAATGGAGATCGCGCAGATAAGAGCACCGTAGTCGCTCAGCCACGTTTGCCGCTCAATGTTCGCGGTGATGAAATGCGGCACCCGCGGCGGCGCGCACGTGAGACCATTACCGACTGCGCCATCTATGACACCCAGGTCGGCGTGCGTGCCGAGGACAAGATCGAGAAGCTCAAGATCAGCGGACTCGTCTTCGGCAAAGGCGTCACCGACCGGCTCAAGTTCGTCAACGGCAAGGCCACACCGGGTTACGTGAACACCGGCGAACGCACGGCACCACCGATGGAGATATTGCTCAAGAATGGCTTTTCTAAGCAATGACCAGCATGACTGCTGAAACCCACACCGACCCGCCGCCAGCGCGCCTGACATCACCCGATGCCTTTCGAGGTGCGATCTGGCAGCAGTGCCTCCCGCTGCTCCTGTTCTGGCTCGTGTGCTGGTGGATGTATCGCAGGAAAAGTTTCCTGAAGATCTGAGACAGTCCACGTATCAAACCTTCTGAACCCACGATGAAAATGATTCCCCACCTGAAAACGCCCGCTCGCATTCTCGCCACGGTGACCGCCCTGCTGCTGGCACCGCTAGCCGCACTTCAAGCCGCCGACGATCCTGCCATCGTCGCTTCCGAGTTTATCTTTGATCCAGCGCCGCATCCGCAATGCCACGCGAGCACCCTTGTCGAGACAGAGGGCGGATTGGTCGCCGCATGGTTCGGTGGCACGAAGGAGGGCAATCCTGATGTGGGCATCTGGTTGTCGCGGCATCGCGATGGCAAATGGTCGGTGCCGGTGGAGGTCGCCAATGGTGCGGAGACGGAAGACCCGCGTGTGAACTGCCTGAATCCCGTCCTGTTTCAGGTGCCGAATGGGCCGTTGATGCTCTTTTACAAAACCGGCAAGTGGTGGGCCTATGTGAAGCGCTCCACTGATGCAGGTGTGACGTGGTCGAAGGCCGAGCGGCTTTACAACGGCCTCTACGGACCGGTGAAGAACAAACCGGTGTTGCTCGCCGATGGCTCCATCTTGAGTCCCACGAGCGTCGAGATTCCCTCGCCCAAAGGCCGCTGCTGGCGCGTGAATTTCGAGCGCAGCACGAATGGCGGCAAGTCATGGGAACTCATCGGGCCGGTGAATGAAGGGCACGAACTTCAGGCGATCCAACCGAGCATCCTGATTCACCCGAACAACCGTCTCCAGGCGCTCGGGCGCACGCAGCAGGGCCGCATGTTCGAAATCTGGTCCGAGGATGGCGGCTTGAGTTGGGGCCAGATGAGCCTCATGGACCTGCCGAACAACAACAGCGGCACCGATGCCGTGACCCTGCGCGATGGCCGCCATCTGCTCGTTTACAATCACACTGGCAACCGCGAAGGCCGCACCAACGGCGACCGCTCGCCCTTGAACGTCGCCCTTTCCAAAGATGGCAAAGCCTGGGAAGCCGCGCTCGTGTTGGAGAGCGAACCGAAGCGCGAGTTCAGCTATCCCGCCGTGATCCAGACTCGCGACGGCCTCATCCACATCACCTACACCTACCGCCGCATGAACATCCGCCATGTGGTGATCGATCCGACGAAGCTGACGCTGAAGCCCATCGTGGGCGGCCTTTGGCCGTAGCTGCCACTTGAATCCACTTCCAAATATGAAACCTCGCTCCGCTCTTTTCCTCGCCCTGCTCCTTGCTCCACTCGCGCTCCATGCGGCGAGCGTGACGAAGCCGAACATCGTCTTCATCTGCGCGGATGATTTGAACTTCGATTCCGTGGGTTGCTATGGCTGCAAGATTCCGGGCCTCACGCCGAATATTGATCGGCTGGCTGCGGAGGGGATGGGTTTTCAGTATGCTTACGCGACGGTCACAGTCTGCCAGCCGGTGCGGGAGTTGATGCATTGCGGACGCTATCCGCATCGCAGCGGTGCCATGGGTTTTTATCCGCTGAAGCCAGAGGTGCGCACGTTGAATCAGCAGCTACGCGATGCGGGCTATTTGATCTCCATGTTCGGCAAAAACGGTCACTACCTGCCGACGAAAAGTTTTCCGGTGGACTACGCCGAGCAGAAGATCAATCGCAGCGCGAAGGGACTGGCGGAGGCGACGGCGAAGTTCATCGGCATGGCGGAGGCGCAGGGAAAACCGTTCTTCCATCATGTGAACTGCGGTGATCCGCATCATCCGCTCCTTGGTGCCAAAGGGCCGGACGATCTCGCGGATGGTGATGCGCCGAGTCGTTTCATCAAGCCCGAAGAAATCACCGAGGTGCCAGGCTTCCTCGAAGACCTGCCCGAAGTGCGGCGCGAGATGGCGCAATACTATACGAACGTGCGCCGACTGGATGATTGCGTGGGCGCGGTGCTCAAGGCGCTCGATGAAGGCGGTCAGCGTGACAACACCCTCGTCATGTTCTTCGGCGGCGATCACGGCATGGCGTGGCCCTTTGCGAAATCACAGCTATCCCACAGGATTTGAGAAAAAGGGCTGGAACTTTTTGTGTGCTCCTGCCACACGGCAGGGATGAAAAAACTCAAAATAGCCCCAGCCCGCTCCCAGTTCACCATCCTGCGCCAGATTTGCAATCTGATTCCGCCGCACGAGGTGTCCAAAATAGCGCGCACGACGGGCGCCGAGGATAAGTCGCGCACCTTCACGCCGTGGAGCCATGTGGTAAGTCTACCCCGATGGTGATTACACGACGCGTGCGCGCATTTGGAAATCCGAGCAGCGCTTCATGAGCGGCATCACGCATTTCCTGCGCACCGACCCGGCGGTGCCTGCGAAGCTAAAAGAGCTGGCCCTCAGCATCGGCTTCGAGCCCGGCATCTTCGACGACACGCAAGGCTGGCCGCATCAGCTCTACGTGCGCGAGGCGCGACGTATGAAGTCCGCGTATGTCGTCACGCAAAAGGATCTTGCGGGCGAGACGGACATGGACGACTCCGTGGGCCTGGCATCGTATGGCGTGGATGAGTGGCCTTACGCGACGCATGCGCTCGACGGCAAAGTCGCGCTGCAAGGCGGCTACTACTCCATGCTCTATCTCGAAGAAGCTCACCAAGGCATCTACAAGATCCCGTATCGCGCCATCACGCCGAAGCAGGACGAATGCACCAACCTCCTCGTGCCCGTCTGCGTCTCCGCGAGCCACATCGCCATGACCTCCATCCGCATGGAACCTGTGTGGATGATCCTCGGCGAATCCGCCGGCGTCGCCGCGTCGATGGCAGTGAAAACCAACGTGCCCGTCCAACACATCGAATACGCCAAACTCCGAACGAAGCTGCTGGCCTTGAAGCAAAAGCTGGAGATCCCCGCCTGACATCCAGCATTCCACCGCTACCAAACGCATACCGCACACCGAACCATTCCGGCAGGCAGATTGGGAGCCAAGATGAGAAAACCAACCTTGCATGATCCCAACCCTTCACCCAACTATCCGGCGAATGCGCTCAACCAAATCTGTTGGATTTTGCACCCTGACCCCGGTTCCCATTGGTCAATATCAAGAACTGACCCCTTTATGACCGCACCACAAAACTTTATGAAATACTACGCTCTCACCCTCACCGTCCTGCTGCTGACTCCGTTGGCCACGCTTCATGCCGCCGATGCCCAGAAACCGTCCAAACCCAATTTCATTGTCATCCTGTCGGATGACCAAAGCTGGGTGGGCACGTCCCAGCGCATGATCCCGGGAAATCCCGACACGGCCAGTGACTATTTCCGCACGCTGAACATCGAGCGGCTGGCGGCACAGGGGATGTTGTTCGCCGATGGCTACTCGCCGGCGCCGTTCTGCTGTCCGACCCGGAGGAGTCTGCAAGTGTCGCAGACGCCGGCGCGGCACGAGTATCAAAAGGACCGCGAAGGCTGGCCCGCCGTCTATCGGCAGCAGTTGAACATCCCGCGCCTGCTCAAGCAGACCGATGCGCGTTACCGGACCGCGCACTTTGGCAAATGGGACCATCGCTACGACAAGGTCAGCCCGGCGGACCAGGGCTATGACGTGAGCGATGGAGCGACTGGGAACGCAGATGGAAATGGGACTGGGGCTGGAAGTGGCAAAAAGTCTGGCAAAACCTCCCAGCTCAAGGATCCCAAGTTGATCTCGAGTGTCACCGATCGGGCCTGTTCGTTTCTCGAACAACAGGTGCGGGAGGGGCGGCCGTTTTATCTGCAAGTGTCCCACTATGCGGTGCACCTGGATATCCAACACACGGCGGCGGCCCTGGAGCGGGTCAAGTCGCGGTTCCCCGGGAAGAAGCACAACCTGGCTTCGTTTGCGGCGATGACCGACGATCTCGACACGGGCATCGGCCGGCTCATGGAGAAAGTCCGCCAATTGGGGCTGCTGGAAAACACCTACATTTTCTTCATGTCCGACAACGGTGGGCGCACCAGCCTGCCCGGAAGCAAAGACTTGGGCCTGGGTTTGAATCATCCTCTGCGCGGCGGCAAATCGACCATGTATGAAGGCGGGATTCGCGTTCCCTTTATCGTGCTCGGGCCCGGCGTGAAAGCCGGCAGTGTCAGTCATGTTCCCGTGACGGGCCTCGACATTCTTCCGACCATGGCCGACCTCGCCGGATACCAACCGGCGCTCCCCGAGACGATGGATGGCGGCAGCATCAAACCCCTGCTCCAGAACGCGGGCGTGGGCGACGTGAGCCGCCGCCGTCCCTACCTGATCTTTCATCAAGCCCTTGACCGCACCGCCCAATCGGCCATCCGCTTGGGCGATTTCAAACTGGTCAAGACCTGGAAATCCGGACAACTCGAACTGTTCGATCTCTCGAAGGATCTCAGCGAGGCCGACAATCTGTCCGCAAAGCTGCCGCAGAAAACCGCCGAACTGGATCAGACCCTGACAGCATTTCTCTCCCAAGTGAATGCCACGACACTTCAGACCAAGAAAGGGAAGGACGAATGAAGGGAACTCCTGTATGAAGATTTTTTCCCACAGATTCGGGATGCCACAGCTTCAAGAGAGAGGGAAAAAATCTGTGGCATCCCGAATCTGTGGGAATCTTTTCAGGCTTTCGGAAGCGCCCTAAAATGTTTTTACACCAAACCGAAAGAGAAAGATGAAAACCCTCATCTCAGCTTGTTTGTTGTCGGCAGTATTGCTGTCCGCTGCCGCCGCCTCTCGCGCTGCCGGGCAACGTCCGAACATCCTCTACATTTTCACCGACGACCACAGCGTTCGGACCCTCGGTTGCTACGCCGAGTCGCCCGATGCTTATCCGTGGGTAAAGACGCCGAACATTGACCAGCTCGCGCGCGAGGGAGTGCGTTTCACGACGTGCTACACGGGCGCGAAGTGTGTCCCCTCGCGCGGCACGGCGCTCACCGGAAAGCTTCAGGGCGGTTACACGCGGGAGACTCCGTATTGGACCACGAAGCTGCGCGAGCAGGGCTACTTCACCGGGATGATCGGCAAATGGCATTGGAACGTGCCGCGTCACGGCGTCGCGTGGGATTGGTCGGTCGTGTGGCCGCATTACCTCGGCAACTCCAGCGAGGACGGCGACGGCAGCGACTACTACAACGGCCAGCAGGTGAGCATCAACGGCGGCGTGGTCGTGCCGCTCGGCGGCTGCAGCACCGATCGCTACGTGGACTACACGGTTGAGTTCTTGAAGGAACGCGCGGCCGACAAGTCGCGGCCCTGGTATTACTGGCTCTGCTTCGGCGGAGTGCACGGGCCCTACACCCCGGCGGACCGGCATTTGAAGGATTACCTCGACGCGCCGGCGACGAAGATTCCCGTGGATATCTTCAGACCGCGACCCGAGAAGCCGGCCCACGACGTCAACTTCAGCCGGTGGAAGCAGGGCAAGAACAACGAACCCACGGAAAAAAATCGCAGCCTGGATTCCTGGGTGAAGCAATACAACCAGGCCGTGCGCGCGCTCGATGAAGGCGTGGGCCGCATCATGCAGGCGCTGCGCGCCAACGGACAGTTGGAGAACACCATCGTCATCTTCACCGCCGACCAGGGTTACGCGTGGGGCCAGCACGGGTATTCCGACAAGATCGCCCCGTATGACGCGAACCTGCTCGCGCCGCTCATCGTGGTGAACCCGAAGCGGTATCCGCAGGGCGCGGTTTGCACCCAACCCGTCAGCGGCATGGACATCGTCGCGACGATTCACAAGCTCACGGGCCTCGAAAACTCGCCCGCCGACGGACGCGACTTCTCCGCGCTGCTCACGAATCCAAAACAAACCGCGTGGACCGACCAGCCGCTGATTCAGATGCACACGGGCGGGAAGTTGTACGGCGATGCCGACCTCGCGGACGCCTTGAAGAAGGCGCGGAAGTCCGGCGACTGGAGCCGCCTCATCGCCGAGAGCGAGACCGGGATCCGCTCGTGGCTGATGATGCGCGAAGGCAAATACAAGTATGTGCGCTACCTGTATGCCGACGACATCGAGGAACTCTACGATCTCGAAGCCGACCCGCTCGAACTGACGAACCTCGCCGTGCGCAAGGCGAACCATGAACAGCTCGCCACGCTGCGCGCGAAACTGCTCAAAGCCTTCGCCGCCCGCGGCGCGACCTATCTCGACCTGCTGCCCGCGCCGAAAATTCTCGATGAACCGCCCGCAGCCACCGATGTGCCGGAGCAGCCCGCCAGGGAGAAAAAGAAGAAGGCGAAGAAATAAAAGGCGACATGAACAGCTCAAAACCGATTCAACCACTGAGTCGCAATGCGCCAAGGCGACTGGCCCCTTGCAGCTGGCGGCTTGTGACTGCTGTCAGCCTCGGGATCGGCCTGTCGAACTTCGCAGCCCACGCCGCCGCCGCGAAGCCCAACGTCATCTGCATTACCCGCAGCCAAGTCTTGCGTGACACTGTGGAGCCGCGCCGTATTCTCACAATGATAGAAAATTCACCCTGAACCATCCTATGACTCGATTCTCACGTTACTCTTCAGTCGTCACAGTGCTCGCCATGGCGGCACTTGCTTCCACCACTCTGTCGGAACAGACCGGCACCGTCCGGCGGGTTCTGGCGGCGGATTCCTCCACGCATCGCCTCGCGATCGTCGGCGCCGACGGGAAGCTCGAATGGGAAATCAAGGTCGGCGCGATCCACGACGCGCACATTCTGCCCAATGGAAATATCCTCCTGCAGCAAGGCTGGACGAAAGTCCAGGAAGTGACGCCCGACAAGCAGGTGGTCTGGGAGTATGACGCGCCGCAGGCGAATGCCGGCCAGCGCGTCGAGGTGCATGCATTCCAGCGACTCGACAACGGGTTCACGATGATCGCCGAGTCGGGGCCGTCGCGCATCATCGAGGTGGATAAGGACGGGGCCGTGAAGCACGAGATGAAGCTCAAGGTGGAGCAACCCAGCGCCCATAGCGACACCCGGCTCGTGCGGAAGCTCGCGAGCGGCAATTACCTCGTCGCCCAGGAGCACGATGGCTGCGTGCGGGAGTATGACCCGGCTGGAAAAGTCGTGTGGGAATTCGCGGTGCCGCTTTTCGGCAAGGAGCGCAAGGGCGGGCACGGCCCGGAGGGTTTTGGCAACTCGGTGTTCAGCGCCACACGGCTCGCCAATGGCAATACGCTCATCGGAGCGGGCAACGGCCACAGCATTCTCGAAGTGACGCCAGCCAAGGAAATCATCTGGAAGATCGAGCAGAACGATCTGCCGGGAATCACGCTGGCGTGGGTTGCGCGCGTCGTGCGGCTCGCCAATGGCAACACGATCATCGGCAATTGCCACGGCGGTCCCGACAACCCGCAGATCATCGAAATCACGCCGGGCAAGAAAGTCGTCTGGACGTGGAAGGACTTCACCAACTTCGGAAACACCACCACCGTCGTTGAGGTCCTCGGGGAAAAGAAATAACCGGTTTTCCATGAGGAGATCCCCAGACAGCATCCTGAAGACGACGCTCGCCCTCGCCACGCTGGCAGGCGGGTGGCTGCATGCCGCCGAGCCGTCAGCGGCAGGCATGGAATTTTTTGAAAAGCGCATTCGCCCCCTGCTTGCGGACCGCTGCTACAAGTGTCACAGCGCCGCCGCGGAGAAGGTCAAGGCCGGGCTCTTGCTCGACAGTCGCGCCGGTCTGCTCAAGGGCGGCGACACGGGGCCGGCCATCGTTCCCGGCAGCGAGGACCAGAGCCTTCTCATCCAGGCGGTGCGCTGGGCGGACAAAGACCTCCAGATGCCTCCGAAGAAAAAGCTCAGCGATCCGGAGATCGCTGACCTGACCTCGTGGGTGAAGATGGGCGCGCTCTGGCCCGTCGGGGACGAGCCGGTGGTCGTGGCCGCGAAAAAGGAGTTCAAGATCACCGACCGGGACCGCGCGCACTGGGCGTTTCAGCCGGTGAAAAAGCCGGTGGTGCCGGTGGTGAAAAATAACGCGCAAGTCGCGAATCCGATCGACGCATTCATCATCGCCCGGCTCGAGGCGAAGGGGCTGGCTGCCAATCCGCCCGCCGACAAACGCGCGCTCGTCCGCCGTGTCTATTACGACCTCACCGGTCTTCCTCCTTCCCCTCGCGAGGTCGAGGCATTCGTCGCGGATCAATCGCCGCGTGCGTGGGAAAATCTCGTCGATCGGCTGCTCGCGTCGCCGCACTACGGCGAGCAATGGGGCCGGCATTGGCTCGACCTCGTTCGCTTCGCCGAGTCCAACAGCTACGAACGGGACGGCGCGAAGCCAAACGCGTGGCGCTACCGGGACTACGTCATCCAGGCATTCAACGACGACAAGCCCTACGATTGCTTCATCCGCGAACAGCTCGCCGGTGACGAATTCACGGACGCCACCGCCGACAGCATCATCGCGACCGGCTATTATCGGCTTGGCATCTGGGATGCCGATCCGGCGGACAAGGAACTCGCACGGTATGACATGCTCGACGACATCGTCGCCACCACCGGGCAAGTGTTTCTCGGGCTCACCGTCGATTGCGCGCGCTGCCACGATCACAAGATCGATCCCATCGCCCAGCGCGACTACTACGCGCTGCTCTCGTTTTTTCACAACGTGAACCACTACAAGAATGGAGGCCCCACCGATGAGGTGCCGCTCCCGACCACTCCCGACGCGGTCAATGACTCCGCCCAGCTCGAACGCGAGACGAAGCGCAAAGAACTCGAAGTGGAGGCCGGCGAGTTGGAGGAACAATTCCGACTCCTCGCCGCGCCAGACAAACCCCCCGGATCAAAGCAACTCCCCGGTCTCATCCGGAAGCAAGGCGCGAGCGTTCTCGGCGCGGAAGCGTTCAGCCGATATCAGAAGCTCAGGTCCGAACTCAAAGCCTTGCTTACCGCTGCCACTTCCGCTGGTGCCGCGCTGGCCGTGACCGAAGCCGGCGCGAATCCGCCCGAGACCTTCATCCTCGAACGGGGCAACCCCGCGAACCAAGGCGAGAAAGTCGCGCCGGCATTCCTGCAAGTGCTCGCGCCTCCCGCTCCCGGCATCACCCAGCCGCCATCCGGCAAGTCGTCTGGCCGCCGGACCGCCCTGGCGAATTGGATCGCCTCGGCGGAAAATCAGCTCACCGCCCGTGTCATGGCCAACCGCGTGTGGCAGCATCATTTTGGACGCGGCCTGGTGCGTTCGAGCAGCAACTTCGGAACGCAGGGAGATTCGCCGACGCACCCGGAACTGCTGGACTGGCTCGCTTCGGAATTCACCGCGCACGGATGGAGCGTGAAGACGCTGCACCGCCTCATTCTCACCTCGAACACTTATCGCATGTCGTCCCGCCCCAGCCCAGCCGCGCTCAGTGCGGACCCACGGAACGACCAACTCTCACACTTCGACATGCGCCGTCTCACCGCGGAGGAAATCCGCGATTCCATCCTCGCCGTTGCAGGCGTGCTCAATGAAAAGATGTCCGGCCCGGGTGTCTATGTGGACATCCCGAAGGAAGTTCTCGCGGGCCAGTCGCGCCCCGGCAGCGGATGGGGCAAATCTTTGCCGCAGGAGCAGGCGCGGCGCAGCATTTACATCCACGCAAAGCGCTCGCTGATCACGCCCATTCTCGCCGCCTTTGATGCCGCCGAGACCGATCACTCCACGCCGGTGCGTTTCACGTCCACACAACCGACGCAGGCGCTCGGGATGCTCAACAGCACCTTCATCAACGCGCAGGCCGCCAACCTCGCCGCGCGCGTCCGACGCGAAGCCGGGGATGATCCCGCGCGCCAGGTCCGGCTTGCGCTCGACCTCGTCACCGCGCGGCCGACCTCGGAAATCGACGTTCGCCGCGGCGTGCAACTCATCGCGACGCTGGGCGAACAGGATGGCGCCTCGCCGCCAGTCGCGCTCGCCTCGTTTTGCCTGCTCGCCCTCAACCTGAATGAATTCCTCCACCTCGACTGAACGCATGACACCCAGCCAGTCCAGAACCGCCGGGAATTTTTGCCGCCGCACACGCCGCGAATTTCTTTGGGAAACCGGAGCGGGATTCACCGGATTAGCCCTGACCGGATTGCTGTCGCTCGATCGGTTCTTTGCCCCGCAAGCCATGGCCGCGAGCGACGCCGGCGGTTTCATCAATCCACTGGCCCCGAAGAAGCCGCATTTTCCCGCCAAGGCCAAAAGCGTGATCTTCCTGTTCATGTATGGCGGCCCCAGCCACGTGGACACCTTCGATTACAAGCCGGAACTCTTCGGGCTGGATGGCAAGACCATCGACGTGAAAACATTTGGCCGCGGTGGCAAAAAGAACCAGGGCCGTGTCGTCGGGCCAAAGTGGCAGTTCAAGCAATACGGCCAGTGCGGCAAGCACGTGAGCGACCTTTTTCCAAACCTCGCGACCTGCGTGGACGACATCGGATTCATCCACTCGATGACCGCCGACTCGCCCATTCACGGCTCCGCGATGCTGCAGATGAACACGGGCAGCATCCTTTCCGGAAGCCCGTGCCTGGGCTCGTGGGTGAACTATGGACTCGGCAGCGCGAGCGAAAATCTGCCCGGTTTCGCCGTCATGCTCGATCCCATTGGCGGGCCCATCAGCGGAGCCAAAAACTGGTCGAGCGGCTACATGCCCGCCAGCTTTGAAGGCACCGTCCTGCGCTCCGCAGGCGACCCCATCCTCGACCTCAAGCCGCCCGACGGGATGTCCGGCCCGATGCAGCGGCGCATCCTCGACACCCTGCGCGAATACAACACGCAGCACGCGGCGGCGCGCGCGGACAACTCGAGCCTCGCCGCCCGCATCGCCAGCTACGAACTCGCCGCCAAGATGCAACTCCACGCGCCCGAGGTCGTGGATCTGAGCAAGGAATCCGATGCGACCAAGGAACTCTACGGCATCAACGACAAGAAGACCGAGGAATTCGGACGCCGCTGCCTGCTCGCGCGCCGCATGGTCGAGCGCGGCGTCCGTTTCATCCAACTCTACTCCGGCGGCGCACACAACGACGACAACTGGGACGCGCACACCGACATCGAGAAGAACCACAACTTCCACTGCGGGCGCACTGACAAGCCCATCGCCGGCCTCCTCAAGGATCTCAAGCAGTGCGGCCTCCTCGACAGCACGCTCGTGATCTGGGGCGGAGAATTTGGCCGGCAACCCACCGCCGAGTATGCCAAGGGCAGTGGTCGCGACCACAACGCCTACGGCTTCACCATGTGGATGGCCGGCGGCGGCGTCAAAGGAGGAGTCAGCGTCGGCCAGACCGATGAAATCGGATCAGCAGCCGTGGTGGACAAATTCCACGTCAAGCATCTGCACGCCACCGCGCTCACCCTCATGGGCATGGATCCGGAAAAGCTCACGTATTTCTACGGCGGCCTCGACCAGAAGCTCGTTGGAGTGGAAGGTGCCGAGCCAATCAAGGCGCTGCTTTGAGAACGCGCGGGGGAAAACGGGTTGATCCAATCCGGCGCCGTGGGAAACGGGGTCAGGGCGCAACCTCCAACAAAATGCCGTCTTCGCGGGGTGAACGGTGAGGATCGCAGCCACACTCGCCTTGGATCGTCTGCGGTGATGAAATGCGGCACCGGCGGCGGCGTGGAAGATGTGCCGCCGAATCTGAAGCGCAAGCCATGAAACATACGCTCCTTGTCATCGCCATCGCCCTCACTGCGACGATGCTGAATGCCGGTGAAATGCCGGAGCCCGTCGGCACGCATGGCGTCGTGGGCACGCTCGCGAATCCGAAGCGGGTGTCGCGTTTGGAGATCATGAAACCGGGCGTGTATGAAAACTTCCTCGTCGATGCGCAGGGCGCGGGCGGGAACATCGTCAAAATCACCGCGGACAATGTCACGCTGCGGAATTGCGAGATTCGGAACGCGACAGGCAACGGCGTCGGAGTCTTCGGCACCAAGGCCGTGATCGAGAACTGCCGCATCCATCATCTGCTCAAAGGCACGTTCAAAGAACAGGACGATGCGCACGGCGTCACCGGACATTGGGGCGACGTCACCATTCGCAACTGCGACATTTCCTACGTCTCTGGCGATTGCATTCAATTCGATCCGGAGCGTCGATCGCAAGGCAGCGTGGTGATTGAGGATTGCAACCTGTGGACTGGCCCGCTGCCGACCGATGCCGCAGGATTCAAGGCGGGCGAACGTCCCGGTGAAAACGCCGTGGACACCAAGACCAAGCCGGACGGCGAACGTTGCAAGCTCACCATCCGCAACTGCTACCTGCACGGATGGAACCAGCCCGCGCAGATCAACCTCATGGCCGCGCTGAACTTGAAGGAGAACATCGCTGCGGAGATCACGCACTGCGTGTTCGCGGACAACGAGGTCGCTTTCCGCGTGCGCGGCCCCGGCAAACGCGGCGGCGCGCGCGTCGTCATCAGCGATTGCGCGATCTACAACACGCAAGTCGGAGTGCGCGCTGAGGACAGGATCGAGCAACTCGAAGTCAGCGGCCTGGCCTTCGGCAACGGCGTGAAGGCGCGCATCGAGTTCCACAATGGCAAGGCCACACCGGGTTACGTGAACACCGGCGAACGCACGGCGCCGCCGATGGAGTCGTTGCTCAAGAATGGTTTTCCGTTCCACTGACAGGGGCATGAAACTGGTTGCCTCAGCGGCGTTGTCCCGCGCCAAGACCCCGGCCTTCATCTTGCCTTAGGGTTCACTCTGCAAGCTTCCAGATGTCATCATGCCGGCATGAAGCGCATCCGAATCCTGTCAGCGATGTTGCTGATCACTGCTACTTGCGCCGCCGTCGCGGCGAAGCCGGTGAAAGTCTTCGTGCTCGCCGGCCAGTCCAACAGGGAAGGACCGGGAGTCGTGGATTTGGAGGGCAGGAATTACAACGAGGGCAAAGGCACGCTCGCGATGCTGATGCGCGATCCAGCAAAGGCGCCGATGTTCAAGCATCTGCGCCGCGCCGACGGCAAGTGGACGGTGCGCGACGACGTGTGGGTGCGGTATCAGCGCGAGGATCGGCCGTTGCTCGCGGGGCCGCTGGCGTTCGGGTTCTCTGTGTATGGGGACGTGCATCACTTCGGGCCGGAGCTGCAGTTCGGTCACGTGGTGGGCGATCACTTCGAGAATCAGGTGCTGCTCATCAAGACGGCGTGGGGTGGCAAGAGTTTGTTCCGCGACTTCCGCCCGCCGTCGTCGGGCGGCGAGGCGGGCAAGTATTACAAGCTGATGATCGCCGAGGTGCGTGAGGCGCTCGCGAACATGGAGCAGGAATTTCCCGCGACGCGCGGCTGCGGCTGCGAGCTGGCGGGCTTCGTTTGGTATCAAGGCTGGAACGATGGCGTGAATCCGAAGACTGCCGTCCCTGAGTATGAGCAGAATCTCGTGAACCTGATCCGCGACGTGCGCGCGGAGTTCAAGTCGCCGAAACTGCCCGTCATCGTCGGCGAGCTTACGGGCCCGTGGGTGAATGCGCCGTCCGAGTGGACGAAGCTGCGCAAAGCTCAAGCCGACGCGGCCGGACGACCGGAGTTCGCGGGCAATGTGCTCTTCGTCCCCACGCACGACTTTGTCCGCAAGCCCGAAGACTCACCCAACGTCGGCCACGGTCATCACGAGTTGGGCAATGCGGAGACGTATTTCCTCGTCGGCGATGCGCTGGGTAGAGGCATGCTGCAACTGCCCGGTGTCGCCGCACTCAGCCGACCGGCAGACGCACGTTGAACCACGTCCAGCCATTCTCCGCCAACTCGAGCACGAGTTCGCCGCGGTGGGCGCGGACGATTTCGCGGGCGAGGTTCAGGCCGAGGCCGACGCCGGCGACCTGGCGGTTGCGCGAGGGGTCGCCGCGGAAGAAACGCTCAAAAACTTTCGCGCGGTCGGCCTCCGCGATGCCGGGACCGGTATTGCCGACGCGGAGAGTCGCGTGAGTGGAGTCGGCGGTGAGTTCGAAGCGGATGCGGCCGCCGGGTTCGTTGTATTTGATGGCGTTGACGGCGAGGTTTTGCAGCACCTGCTGGAGAAGTTCCGCGTCGGCGCGCACGCGCACGCCAGGCTGCAACACGTGCTCCAATTTCAACTCACCGTCGATGATACCGGTATCCTCGATAATATCCTTCAAAGCGGCGGTGAAGTCAAGCGGCTGGAGGTCGAGCTTGAGCTGCCCGGCGTCGGCTTGGGAGAGCAGCAGGAGTTTTTGCGTGATGGATTTCAGGCGCTGAATTTCATCGAGCAGTTCACCGTAGGCACACTGCTGTTCGGAGCCAGTCGGTGCGCGCTGGAGCGCAGCTTCCAGTTCGCCCTGCATGATGGTCAGGGGGGTCTTAAGTTCGTGTGCGGCGTCGGCACTGAAGCGCGTGGCCTGGTGAAAACTTTTCTCGAGCCGGTCCATCATCTGGTTAAAGACGGTGATGAGCCGCGCGAACTCCGTCTCGTGGGCGCGCGTGGTGAGGCGCTGGTCGAGCCCGCGCGCGGTGATGCCCTCGACGGTTTGCGTGAGCGCGGTGACGGGTCGCAACGCACGGCTGGCGACGAACCACGCCCCCGCGGCCACCAGCAGCAGCACGGCGGGCAGCGCCGCGAGGCAGGCGTTGCGCAACTTCGTCATGCCGGTCATGAACTCGCTGAGGTCCGCGCCGAGGATGAGGGTCATGTAGGGATTGCCCATGACGGCGATGCGCCACATCCGGCCGCCGGCTTCGCGGGTGAAGAATTGCGCTTCCTTGCGCGGCAAGGCGGGGTTGTCCGGCGAGATCGGCTCGGTGCGGCGCGGCGGGGTCGGCGGTGATTTGCCCGGTTCGAGCACGAACGGCGGCTCGTAGGCCGTCAGTTCGTCAAAAGCTTCCGGCTTGATGGCCGCGGGCCAGTGTTTCGATTTGTGCAGCACGCGATCCTCATTCTTGACCCACAAAATAAACGACGGCTGCTGGTCCGATCCGGCGACGAATCCCAACGCACTCTCGAAACGGACCCAGTGGTCGCCGCCGTTGACGCGTTCGAGCTGCGGGCTGCCGAGGTTGCGCAACTCGCGGTCAATGCGCGCGAGATCCATGCGGTAGGTGAGCTGCCAGAACCCCACGCCCGCCGCGATGAGCAATCCGCCGGAGATCAGGGCGGAAAGCAGTGCGATCTTGAGGCGGAAGGAGTTGGTTTTCATTTCAACTACGAGCGGATGCGCAGGGGTGACGCGAATTACGCGAATTGGCGCGAATTGAATTCCATTCGCGAGAATTCGCGAAATTCGCGTCAAGTCTCCACTTCGGCAATTCGTGTTGATTCGTGTCCATTCGTGGTTCTCCGGCTCACGGCTTGCAGAAACGGTAGCCAACGCCGCGCACCGTCTCGATGAGCGGATGCTCCGGGTCCTCACCGACTTTCTTGCGCACGCGCTGGACGTAAACATCCACGAGGTTGGTGCCGGGATCGTGGTGGTAGTTCCACACGTGCTCGCAAATCTGCGTGCGCGTGAAGACACGGCCCGGCGACCGCATGAGGTAGGTGAGCAGTGCGAACTCGCGCGTCGTCAGCTCCACTTGTCCCGCGCCGCGCTTCACCTCGCGGGTGAGCAGGTTCACCGTCAGGTCGCGGGCCTGTAGCAGGCTGAGTTGATCGCCGGACTTGCGCCGCATCACGGCGTGAAGGCGCGCGACCAGTTCATCGATGTAAAATGGCTTGGTGAGATAATCGTCGGCGCCGAGGTTCAGTCCCTCGACGCGTTCGTTCAACGTGCCGCGCGCGGTGAGCAGGATCACCGGCACGGAATTCTTCTGCTCGCGGAGCTGGCGCAGGATGCTCAGGCCGTCGCGGCCGGGCACCATGATGTCGAGGAGGATCGCGTCGTAGCTGCGCGTGGTGGCGAGTAGGTAGCCGTCGGTGCCGTTGTGGCAGAGGTCCACCACGAAGCCGTGTTCCTCCAGCCCCTTGCGGATCAGGGCGGCGATCTTCTTCTCATCTTCAACGGCGAGGACTTTCATGTGACCCAATGCTACCGCCGCCACGCGGGAAATCGAAGCGGATTCACATGACAAAACTGTAATGCAAGTGTGCGAGCCGGAGTCATCTCACAGTGGCTTGGTAGAGGTGTGTATTGCGGAACATCGAATCCCACACACGCTCTGGCACGCACCGGTTCTCGATGATCTCGCGTGGGCGCCGGTGACCAATGCCATCATTGTGACGAACGGTTCGGCCACGGTCACGCTCACGGATCCAAACGCGGCAGCCGGGAGCCATTTCTACCGAACGATGGGAGTCGGGCCTTGAGCGGGATGGTTTTTGAACCATCAATAATCCATACTGTGAAAAATCCCTCATGCTCGCTGCAGTCTTTGCGCTGCTCGCCACGCCTGCGTCATCGCCCGCTGTGGCGGCTTACAACCAGCTTATGATCCCGCCGGCGCTGACCGGTCCCGTTTTCCATCTTTGGCTGAGTCAGACGAACAAGGCATTCTGAGCCAACCTCAACAAACCGGCGAGGCCTACGCGAACATCGCCTTGCAGTTCCGCTCGACGGTCGGCACGACCTACAACCCGCAATTCTCCTCGAACCTGACCACCGGAAGCTGGACGGACATCGGCGCTGTGACGAGCGATGGCGCAACCGCCAGTTTTGTCGAAGCCAACGCTGCGCGCCTGGCCCTGCCACGCTGTTTCTACCGGGTGAAGATGCCTGTCGTCCCGTGAGCGCCCCGAACTTCGGGCTTAACGTGGCGTTAAGGTTGAGCGCCTATGGTATTGGGGCATGAAAACAAAATCACTCCTCACAGTCCTGTCATGCGCGGTTCTCTCCCACGCCAGCGCCCAACCCTACAATCCCCTCTGGGTTCCCCCAACCCTCACGGGCCCGACCTATAATCTTTCCCTGAACCCCACCAACAAACAGTTCTTCCCCGGCGCGAAGACCGTCACCTACGCCTTTAACGGTGCTGAATTTTGGGGGCCGACGTTGATCATGAACAAGGGCGACGTGGTCCGGATGAACGTCGCCAACCACTTGATCGACACCACGACGACGCATTGGCACGGCTTCCACATTTCGGCGGTGATGGACGGCGGGCCGCATCAAACCATCCCTTCCGGAACGACCTGGTCGCCGACCTTCAAGGTCGATAACAACGCAGGCACTTACTGGTATCATCCGCATTTGCACGAGAAGACGCAGGATCAGATCACCCACGGAGCGGGCGGCATGATCATCGTCCGCGACGCGCAGGAGGCGGCGCTCGCGTTGCCCCGCACTTATGGCGTGGATGATTTCCCGCTCGCGTTGACCAGTCGCCGGTTCGGCAAGGAAAGCACCGCCTCCAATACTGGTGGCAAGGGGCCGCCGCCAGGCAAGGGGCCTCCCGGTGGTAAGGGGCCTCCCGGTGGCAAAGGTCCGCCGGGTGGCAAGGGAGCGAAAGGCAAAGGCCGCGCAGGAACCGCCGTGAACCAGTTGGTCAGCGTCCGGTCCGCCTACGGTGACGAGATGGTGGTCAACGGCACCCTGAAGCCGCAGGCCAGTGTGCCGGCCCAGTTTGTCCGGCTGCGGATTCTCAATGCGGAAATCGAGCGGAGCTACAATCTGGGTTTCAGCGACGACCGGACCTTCCATGTCATCGCGACGGATGGCGGCCTGGTCAATGCGCCGATTCCGGTGACGCGGGTCGTGCTCGCAGTCGGCGAACGGGTGGAGGTGTTGGTGAATTTGACCGGCGCTGCGGTGGGTTCATCACTCGACTTGCAGTCGTTTAACGGCGGTCAGGGCCGCGGTTTCCCCGGCGGAGAACCTGGGCAGACGGGGGAGTTCGGGAGCCTGTTGAACAACACCACGTTCAACGTGCTGCACTTGAACGTGACCGCGCCGACGGCTGGAGCCATCACCCAACTGCCGGCGGTGCTGGCGAACAACAAATTCTGGACCGAGGCGGACGTCACCCACAAACGCACCGTCAACATCACGGGCGGATTTCCCGGAACGGACACGCCGCTGTTCACCTTCGACAACGTGTCATTCACTCCCACGGTCTTCAACCACACCGTCAACCTGAACGCAGTGGAGAAATGGACCATCAACAACAATTCCGGCTTCAGCCATTCGTTTCACATCCACGATGTCCAATTCTGCCTGGTCTCCCGGAGTGGCCGCGGCGCCGGCGCGCTGGCCAGTTACGAGCAAGGGTGGAAAGACACGCTCTACGTGAAGCAAGGCACCAGTGTGAGCTTCATCGCCAAGTTCGATGATTTCGCGAGCCCGGCCAATCCCTATCTGTATCACTGCCACTTCTCGAATCACGAAGACGAAGGCTTGATGGGCCAGTTCGTCGTCGTGGACAAGGCGAGCGACGACGTCGCCCTCGCGAGCTTCACGCGGTTGGGCGCGAGTGACCGCGTGACGTTTCAGTTCAAGGGAACCGCCGGCGCCGCCTACCCCCTGCAATACTCGGCGGATGCCACGAGCGGCAGTTGGAACGACATCGGACCCGTGAAGAGCGACGGCACTTCGGCCAATTTCACCGAGACGGATGCGAAACGTCTTGCGCAGCCGCGGGGCTTTTACCGGGTGAAAATGCCGGTCAACCCGTGAATCGAATGCGGTTTCGGCTTAACGTCACCTTAAGGTTCAGTGTTTAGAGTGGCGAGGTATGAAAATGAAAACGCTTTGGTTGGCCCTGTTAGGTTCGGTGGCTTTGGATTCCAGTGCCCAGACCTACAACCCGCTCTGGATTCCCCCGACGCTCACGGGCCCGGTCTTCAACCTTTCGCTGAACCCGACCAACAAGCAGTTCTTCCCCGGCGCGAAGACCACCACCTACGGCTACAACGGCGCGGATTTTTGGGGCCCGACGCTGATCATGAACAAAGGCGACGTGGTCACGATCAACGTCAGCAACAACCTGCCCGTGGACACGACCACGGTGCATTGGCACGGCTTCCACATCCCCGCGATCATGGACGGCGGTCCGCATCAAACGATTCCCGCCGGGACCGTCTGGTCGCCGATGTTCACCATCATGAACGACGCCGCGACCTACTGGTATCATCCGCACCTGCACGAGAAGACGCAGGAGCAACTCTCTCACGGCGCCGGCGGCATGATCATCATCCGCGATCCGCAGGAAGCGGCGCTGGCGTTGCCCCGCACCTACGGCGTGGACGACATTCCGCTCGCGCTGACCAGCCGCCGGTTCAACACCGGGGGCCCCAACGTCAATCAAATCGCCACCGCCAACTCCGCCTACGGTGATTACATGCTCGTCAACGGAACCAAGGATCCCGAAGTCAAGCTGCCCGCGCAATTGGTGCGGCTGCGCATCCTCAACGCGGAAATCGAGCGCAGCTACTATCTCGGTCTCAGCAACAACGCGAACTTCCACGTCATCGGCACCGACGGCAGGTTGTTGGATGCGCCGATCACGACGAACCGGGTGTTGATGGGCGTGGGCGAACGTTACGAACTGCTGCTGGACCTGACCGGCCTTTCGGGTTCCACCCTTGCCTTGCGGTCGTTCAACAACTCCGCTTCCTTGGGCACCCAATTGGCAGGCAGTTACCCGGGCGGCGAACCGGGCACGACCGGGCAGTTCGGCAGCCTCCTGAACAACCTCGATTTCAACGTGCTCCAGATCACGGTCACCAATCAGACCCCCAATCCCATCACCGCAGTGCCGGGCACGCTGGTGAGCAATACATTTTGGACGACAAATCAGGTGACCAAAATCCGGACCGTCAACATCACCGGCGGCGCGCCGGGTTTGTTTTACTTCAACACCACCGACCTGTTCTCCCCGGGTTTCTTCAACCAGACCGTGGAGCTGGACGCGATCGAGCAATGGACCATCCAGAACACGTCCGGCTTCAGCCACTCTTACCACATCCACGATGTGCAGTTTTACCTGACCTCCCGCGTGCGCGTCGGTGGCGGTCCGGGCGCCGGGCCGATCACGAACATATTCCCCTGCGAGAAGGGCTGGAAGGACACGTTGTATGTGCAGCGCAATTCCGCCGTGACGTTCCTCGCCAAGTTCGATCACTTTGCCAGCCCCAACAATCCGTTCATGTATCACTGCCACTTTTCCAATCACGAGGACGAGGGCTTGATGGGCCAGTTCGTGGTGCAGAACGACGCTGGGGACGTGATCACCCTCGCGAGCTCCAACCGCACCGGCGGCAACTCCAACGTCACGTTCAACTTCACCACCGCGCCGGGCACGACCTACGCGGTCGAATATTCCACCAATGCCAACGGGAGCTGGACGTCCGTCGGCCTGGCCACGAGCAGCAACGGACTCGCGGCGACGTTCGTCGAGACGGACGCGACGAGGCTCGCGCAGACCGGCTTTTACCGGATCGCGCTTTCGCAGGTCACGATCGCGAGCTTCACCCGCACCGGCAACAACACCGTCGTGAATCTGGATTTCAAAGCCACGCCCGGCACGACCTACGCGCTGCAATATTCCACCGACATGACGACGGGAAGCTGGACGAACGTCGGCTACGTGACGAGCGATGGTCTCGCCGCCAGCTTCGTTGAAACCAACGCCGCACGACTCGCGGTGCCGCGGGGTTTTTATCGAGTGACGACTCCAGTGGTGCCGTAACTTCACCTCAACATGAAACTTACCCACCTCGTCATCGCCGTCGTCGCTGCGGCTGGAGGCTGGTTTGCGGCCGTGAGTTTTCAGGGCGGATCGTGTTGTACGCCGACGTCTGTCGGGGCGGATCACGCGTCGGGTCCGAGCCAGTGCCCGATGCATCCTTGGATCAAGTCGAACAAGCCTGATCGCTGCACGGTGTGCGGGATGAATCTGGTGCCGAGTCGCGATGTCGTGGCACGTTCCACGAACACTGCGGATAACGTCGTGATGTTGCCGGCCGACAGTTCGACCGCGATCGGACTGCGAACGACGGAAGTCTGCCAGCGCCCGCTCGTCCGTACCCTGCGCGTGGCGGGAATGATCGGCGAAGACGAAACGCGCCACGGCGTCATCAGCGCGCCGGTGGAAGGCCGCCTCGACGGGCTCGCGATGAGTTGCGAAGGCGAGAAGATCACGCGTCGCCAGCCGCTCGCGACGATCTTCAGCCGCACACTGCTGGCTGCGGCCAAAGACTACAAGTTGGCGTTGAAGCAGGAGCCGGCGGCGATTGACGAGGTGAAGAAACGCCTGCTGCAATACGGCCTCGTGACGGAGCAGATCAACGCGATCCCCCAACGTCAGGACGATGACATTTACTTCGGCATCCTCGCACCGCTCACCGGCACGATCACAAAGAGCTACGTGAGCGAGGGACAGTATGTGAAGGAAGGCGAGAAGCTGTTCGAGATCGCCGACTTCCGGAAGATGTGGTTCATGTTCGTGGCCTACGAGGCGGACCTGCCGTTCATCCACGTCGGGCAGATCGTCAACGTCAGCACGCCCTCGGCGCCGGACTCGGTCACGAAAGCCCGTGTCGCCTTCATCAGTCCGAACCTCGATGAGATGACCCGCTCCGCCCGCGTCCGCGTGGTCTTGGAGAATCCCGACGGTCGGTTCAAAAACAAAACCTTCGCGCAGGGTGTGATCGAGTTGGACGCTCCCGAAGTGTTGACCGTCACGCGCAGAGCCGTGTTGCAGCCGGGCGATTCCGCGCGCGTGTATGTCGAGACGGCGCCGGGCCATTATCAGCAACGCGTGGTAAAGCTCGGCCGTGTCGGCGACGATCACTGCGAGGTGCTCGAAGGGTTGAAAGTGGGCGAACGCGTGGTCACCACCGGAAACTTGCTCGTGGATGCGCAGGCTCAGTTGAACAACTTCTAACTCACATCAACGCGATGACGCCTACGCTTTCAGCACTGTCTCGGTGGCCGTCGAGATTACGGAACTGTAATCAAAGTGCGCGAATGGTTGTTACCTCGCTGCGTTTAAATGAACTCGTTGATTTGAATTTGAGACGCGCCGTTTCGTTCGGCGCGGCTGCTGGCCGTTCGGGCGGCAGGCCAAATGAATTTTGCTCGTGTGAGCAAGAACGGGCGGGCCGGGGTCGGGTCATTAACCGGCCCGCCCGGTGTATTCTGTCGATAAGCAACTCGGCGCGGGTTTCCGGCCCCCAAGACGTTTCATGAGCACTTCTGTTTTTCGCCGTGTGGTAGCTGGCCTTGGCCTGCTTCTCCTGCTGCTCGTGACTGGAGCCAGCCCGCCCGCCTTCGCCGCCGCTCCGGCGAAGCCGAACATTCTCCTCCTCATCGCCGACGACTACGGCGCGGGAAATTCCTCCCTCTACAACACGACGAACAACGGCCAACTCCTCCCGCCCACGCCGAATATCGCGTCACTCGTGACCAATGGCGTGGTGTTCCGCTACACCTATGCCAACCCGCTCTGCTCGCCGACGCGCGCGTGCCTGCTGACCGGCCGGTATGGTTTTCGCACCGGCATCGGAAACGTGGTGGGGGGATCGCAGGGGCCGCTCTCCTCAAGCGAGTTCACCTTGCCGCGCGCATTTTCCACGAACGCCTCGCTCGGTTACCAGCTCGCGCAGTTCGGCAAATGGCATCTTGCCGGCGGGGCGGGAAACATGCCGCTGAGCGTGGGCGGATGGACCAATTACGTCGGCAATCTGACCGGTCAGTTGACTAACTATTTCAACTGGCAGAAATCTTCAAACGGCGTCACGACCACGAGCACGAACTACGCGACGACCGATCTGGTGAATGACGCGACCAACTGGATCTCCGCGCGCGGGACCAATCCATGGTTCGTGTGGACCGCCTTCAACGCGCCGCACTCACCTAGTCATCTGCCGCCGACAAATCTCTGCCCACATTACGCGAACCTCTCCGGCACACAGATGGACATCAACAACAACCCCGTGAACTACTTCAACGCCATGGTCGAGGCGCTGGACACGGAGATCGGACGGTTGCTCAGCGCGTTGCCCGACCGCGCCAGCACGCACATCATTTTCCTCGGCGACAACGGCTCCGTCAGGCAAGTCCTGCAGTCGCCGTATCCGACGACCAATGGCAAGCAGACACTCTACGAAGGCGGCCTGCGTGTCCCGCTCATCATCAGCGGCCCGGCGGTGGTGAGTCCCAGCCGCACTAACGACACGCTGGCCGGCATGGTGGACATTTATGCGACGATTCTGGAAATGGCCGGCAGCAGTGTCGCCGCGCGCGCACCCGTCGGCGTGACGATCGACGCGCAGAGCCTGATGCCTGCACTGCAAACCACCAATACCTACGCGCGCCTTGCCTATTCGGAACTTTTCGGCGCTGGCGTCACCAACATCTCCACCGGCCGGGCGCTGCGCAATACCGAGTTCAAGCTGATCCGCTTCAATAGCGGCACCAACCAGTTCTACGATCTCGCGAACGACCCTTACGAGGGAACCAATCTGCTCAGCACCGCGATGACCGCGCGGGCGCAGTCGAACTACAATTCGCTCACTTTGAAATTCGGCTATTACCAGACCAACCTCGCCGTGCCGGCCATCGCGGGCCTGGCGAGAGAGAACAACCGCTTCGACCTCACGGTGCAGCGCGAGGTAAGCGTCAATTACTCACTTTGGCGCGCACCGGTTCTCGAGGATCTCGCGTGGTCACCCGTGACCAACGCCGTCATTGTCACCAACGGCACCAGCACGGTCACGCTCACCGACCCGAATGCCGTGAGTGGAAACTATTTCTACCGCGCCATGGCAGTGACGCCATGAAGTCCCTGACAATCGCAAGGACTTTTACCCTCCTCGTGGCGAAGCGCCGGTTGAGTTCGTCGATGTCTGTTCAACGCTCGCCGACACATGCGCTTTCCCAATTCGGGCCGGTTTCGAGGGAGCGGGCTTGAACAGAAAATGCAGGACTCCAGTGCGGAGATAAAGCAATGATCAATGCCGTTATTGCGTGGTCGTTGAAGAATCGCTTCCTCGTCGCGTGTGCCGCGCTGTTCTTCATCGCATTCGGAGTCAAAGCACTCCATGAGACTCCTGTCGATGCAATTCCGGACCTGAGTGAAAACCAAGTCATCGTGTTTGCCGATTGGATGGGCCGCAGCCCGCAGGAAGTTGAGGATCAAGTCACCTATCCCTTGTCGGTGAATCTCCAGGGACTTGCCGGCGTGAAAACGGTGCGGGCCACCAGCATGTTCGGTTTCTCGCTGCTCACGGTGATTTTTGAAGACAAGAGCGACAAGTCCGCCGCCCGGCAGCGCATTCTGGAGCGGCTGAATCTTCTCGGCGACGCGCTGCCTGCCGGCGTCAAAGCCAGGCTCGGCCCGGATGCCACGGGACTCGGCTGGGTCTATCAATACCACCTCGAAGTTGATCAAACGAAGTCGCCCAATGGCCGCGGCTACGACCTCGGCGAGCTGCGCACCTTGCAAGACTGGTTCATTCGCTACCAACTCAACGCCGTGCCGGGCGTGGCCGAGGTCGCCAGCGTGGGCGGTTTTGTGCGGCAGTATCAGATCGAGGTGGACTCGCAGAAAATGCGCGCCGCGGGCGTGTCGTTGAACATGGTCATGATGGCCGTGAGCCAGTCGAACCTGAACGTCGGCGGCAAGACCATCGAGGAAAACGGCATGGAGTTCGTCGTGCGCGGCGTGGGCTTGATCAGGAGCGTGGAGGATCTGGAGAAGACCGTGCTCATGGAAAAGGATGGCGTGCCCGTTTACTTGAAGGACGTGGCGCGGGTTGAGATCGGCGGCGACTTCCGGCGTGGCACACTCGATGTCGATGGCCGGGAAGTCGTCGGCGGCACGGTCGTGATGCGCACAGGCGAAAACCCTTGCGACGTCATCGGCCAGGTGAAGGCGAAGATCGCCCAGATCGCTCCCAGCCTGCCGCCCGGCGTGGTGATCAAACCCTTCTATGATCGCAGTGAACTCATCGACCGCACCATCGACACGCTGAAACACGCGCTCACCGAGGAGATCATTCTGGTGACGCTCGCGCACATCATTTTCCTCTTTCACTTCCGCAGCATCCTCATCGTCACTTTGCCGCTGCCGGTGAGCATCTTGATCTCGTTCATCCTCATGAAGCAGTTCGGTGTCACGTCCAACATCATGAGCTTGTCCGGCATCGCCATCGCCATCGGCGTGCTGGTGGATGCGGCCATCGTGATTACCGAAAATGTCATCCGCCACCGCGAGCAGGCGGAGCGTCGCAAAGGCAGCGCGCTCACTTCGGCGGAGACCCTGGCCACCGTGCTGACGGCAGCGCAGCAAGTGGGCCGCCCCATCTTCTTCGCGATGGCCATCATCATTCTCGCCTTCGTGCCCGTGTTCGCCCTGACGGGACAGGAGGGAAAATTGTTCCATCCGCTCGCCTTCACCAAGACCTTCGCGATGATCGGCTCGACGTTGCTCGCGGTGACGATTGTGCCCGTGCTTTGCACCTGGCTGGTGCGCGGCCCGTTTCACTCCGAAGAGCGCAACCTCGTGATGCGCTTCCTCTTGAGGCTGTATGAACCGGCGCTCGATTTCGCCTTGAGCCGTCGCAAGACCGTGTTGATTGGCGCAGGCATCATTCTCGCCTGTGCGCTTGCCCTTGTGCCGCGCCTGGGCAGCGAGTTCATGCCGCCGCTGAATGAAGGCAGTTTGCTCTTCATGCCAAGCCTCGTGCCCGCCACAGCGCTGACCGAAGTAAAGCGTGTGATGGCTTGGCAGGATCAGGTCATCAAGAGTTTTCCCGAAGTGCGCTCCGCCGTTGGCAAACTGGGCCGCGCTGACACCGCCACCGATCCCGCGCCCACCGAGATGATCGAGACCACCATCCTGCTCAAGCCCGGGAACACCTGGCGCCCCGGGATGACGAAGGACAAGCTTATCACCGAAATGGTGGAGGCCCTGCGTCAAGTCCCCGGCTCTGTGCCTGGTTTCCTGCAACCCATCGAGGGGCGAGTGCTCATGATCTCCACCGGCATCCGCTCACAGCTTGGCGTGAAGATCCTCGGCGACGATCTCGGGAAGTTGCAGCAGGCCGCGTTCGCCGTGCAGCGCATCGTGCAGGACATCCCGGGCGCCGCTGGCGTCACGCCCAGCCGCATCCAGGGCAAGCCTTACCTCGAAGTGCAGGTCAACCGCGAGGCGATGGCGCGTTACGGAATGCGGACGCAGGATGTGCTTGATGTGGTCGAGGTCGGCCTTGGCGGCAAGAACATCACCACCGCCATCGAAGGCCGCAGTCGTGTTCCGATTCAAGTGCGCCTGCAGCGCAGCGAGCGTGAGGACTTGACCCGGCTCAAGGATGTCCTCGTGACGAGCCCCGCGGGCCGGGTCATTCCGCTCGGCCAGCTTGCGGACATCCTGCGCGTGGAAGGGCCAAATGAAATCGCCAGCGAAAATGGTCGGTTGCGTGCCTATGTCCAGGCCAACGTCAGCGGACGCGACCTCGGTGGTTTTGTGGAAGAGCTGAAAGCCCGCGTGCAGAACGAGCTCGCCCCGCAGCTTGCCGCGCAAGGCATGACCCTCGAATACAGCGGCGAATACGAGAACCAGATTCGCGCCGCGCGGACGCTGAGATTCATCGTCCCCAGCGTGTTGTTCATCATCTTCCTGCTGCTGCACATGCTGTATGGCAAAGTCCGGGAAGCCGCGCACGTCATCCTCGCCGTGCCGTTCGCCTTGAGTGGCGGCGTGTTCCTGCAATACGCGTTGGGGTGGCACTTCAGTGTCGCCGTCTGGGTGGGCTACATCGCACTGTTTGGCACGGCCATTCAGACCGGCGTGGTCATGGTTGTTTATCTCGAAGAAGCCGTGCAGCGGAAACAGCGGCAACTCGGCGCCGCCTTCGGTTACTACGAGCTCATCGCCGCCGTTAAAGAAGGCGCCCGCCTCCGCCTCCGTCCCAAGGTCATGACCGTCGCCACCATCGTCGCCAGTCTTCTGCCGATCATGTGGAGCCATGGCACCGGCTCGGAGGTGATGAAGCCCATCGCCACCCCGGTCATCGGCGGCATGGTCAGCAGCCTTATCCATATCCTCATTGTCACGCCTGTGATCTACTTCTCCTTGCGGGCAAGGAATTTTGTGAAGCCCAGTCCGGATGGGCAGGCACTGGGCTGAACAGCGAATCATCATTCAATGCAAACGTCGCGCGCGGTTTCGATGAGGGGCTGCTCCGTGCCGCGCCGCACCTCGCGTGCGAGGAGGTTCACCGTCAGGTCGCCGGCTTGCAGCAGGCTGAGTTGATCGCCCGACTTGCGCCGCAACACCGCATGGAGGCGCGCGACTGTTCGCCGATGTAAAATGGTTTCGTCAGATAATCGCCGGCACCGAGGTTCAGGCCCTCGACACGTTCGTTCAACTCCCCGCGCGCGGTGAGCAGGATCATCGGCACGGAATTCTTCTTCTCATCGTCAACGGCGAGGACTTTCACGGCTTCTCAAGCCACCGCACACGCCCACGAGACCGAAGTGGAATAAAATTACGAAACTGCAATTAAACCGCGGGGCATGAAGTTGAAACAATGGCGCCGGGGTTTTCCACGCCGCTTTAACTGCGTGCTGTTCCGGCCGACAAAACGTCCTGCTCCCACGTTGGCGGGGCTGACGGGTTGCTTGGCGACCGGGGCGCGGCCATCAGACGAGCGCGCGCTCGGCCGGAATTCGCAGCGTGAAGGTGCTGCCCTGATCCGCCTTGCTGGCGGCTTCGAGTTCGGCACCGTGGGCGTCGGCGATGGCTTTGCAGATCGCGAGGCCGAGGCCGGCGCCGCCGGTGCGGCGGTTGCGGGAATCGTCGGCCCGATAGAAGCGGTCGAAGATTCGCGGCAGGTGCTCGGCGGCGATGCCGAAGCCGGTGTCGGTGATGGCGAAGATGGCGTGGCCGGATTGAATGCCGGTGCGGAGGGTGACGCAGCCGTCGGCGGGCGTGTGGTCGAGGGCGTTGGTGAGGAGATTCAGGATGACTTGCGCGATGCGCCCCGGGTCCGCGCGGCAACGCGCGGGTGCGAGTTCGCAGGCGAGGGTGATGCGGCGTTCTTCGGCGAGGGGTTGAAGCAGCGCGGCGGTCTCGCGAGTGATGTCGGCCACGTCGCATTTCTCCAATTTCAAGGCCATGGCCTTCGCATCGTGGGTGGCGAGTTCGAGGAGTGATTCGGTGAGTTGTTGCAGGCGGCGGGCGGCATTGACGCAGGCTTGGAGTGTCTGCTGATAGGTCACGGCATCACGCTCGCGCGTGAGCACGCGCTGGGCTTGCGCGAGAATGATGGCCACCGGCGTGCGTAGTTCGTGCGCGGCATCGGCGGTGAAGCGCGACTGGCGCGCAAAGGATTCCTCGAGTTGCGCGAAGGTTTCATTCAGCGCGACGGAGAGACGGCCCAGTTCGCTGCTGTTCTCCCTGACCGGAATGCGGTCGCTCAATTCGCCCTGCGCTATCCGCCGCGCGGTGGAGGTAATGACGCCGATGGGGCGTATGGCGCGGGTGGCGATCCACCAGCCCACCGCCAGGCCGAGCACCAGCACCCCGCTGGAAATCGCGATCAGCCAGCGCGCGTAGTCCCGCAGCGCGGCCGATTCCGGGTCTGTGGAGCGTCCGACGAGCATGCAATCGCCCGGCGGAGTGAACGTGAAGGCTTCCCGCAGCGGTTCCCGCGTTCGTTCGCCCTGCAGCAGCCCGTCGGACGTCGGACGCCCGGGCCGTTCGATGCCGGCGGGCGCGCCGCTGGAACGCGCCCCGACCGATCCGTCCCGCCGCCAGACCACGTAGTAAAATCCCTTGCCGTCGGTCGGGTCGAACATGGCAGCACGCGCTGCCGACAGCCGAAACTCGCGCGGGACGCCCGGCGACGGCGGTGGCCCGCCTGCGCCACGGGGGCCGGCGAGCGAGTCCGTGACCGCGCGCAAGCGCTGTTGCAACTCGGTATCCACCCGGCGCAGATCATTCGCCGCTTGATACCGGTAGGCGGCCAGCGAAAAGCCGGTGAGCACCGCTGCAAGCAGGAAGCCGTGCCAGATCTGGATTCGAAAGCGGAGGGATTCGGGAAACATTATTCGATGCAGTAACCCAGCCCGCGGCGCGTGCTGATGAACTCGTGCCCGAGTTTCTTGCGGACGTTGGAAACGTGAACGTCGAGCAGGTTGGAGAGGCTGTCGTCGTTTTCGTCGAAGAGATGATCGTAAAGCTGCTCGCGCGTCACCACCCGGCCACGGTGCTGCGCAAGGTATTCGATCAATGCGATCTCCCGCGCCGTGAGCGCCACTGGCTCGCCGTCTTGCGTCACGGTGTGCCCCGCGAGGTTCACGGTCACGTCGCCGATCTTCAGCGTCGTCGTGGCATTGCCCGCGGTGCGCCGGATCAGGGCGCGAATGCGGGCGAGAAGTTCCGGCAGTTCGTAGGGTTTCGCCAGGTAATCATCCGCGCCGCTGTCGAGTCCGCGCACGCGGTCGGGTGTGCGATTTCGCGCCGTCAGCATGAGCACCGGAGTTTTCTTCCGCACCCGCAGTCGCTCCAGCAGTGCGAAACCGCTCATGCCCGGCAGCATCACATCGAGCACGATCGCATCGTAGTCCGAGTACAGCGCCTTCGTCAGACCGTCCTCGCCGTCGGGCGCTTCATCCACGGCGTAACCGTCCTCGCGCAGCGCCTCGGCGAGGCTGCTGAGCAAATCGGGTTCGTCTTCGATGACAAGCAGGCGCATAGCTGCGAGCCATCATAGTGACCGGCGAACCTGAAGGCCAGATGAAGAGGGGGCGCGAAAATCTTCGCCTCGGAATAATGTCGC
Source organism: uncultured Verrucomicrobiota bacterium (assembly GCA_964539075.1). Classification (GTDB taxonomy): domain Bacteria; phylum Verrucomicrobiota; class Verrucomicrobiia; order Limisphaerales; family CAZIFU01; genus CAZIFU01. The sequence goes on from CAZIFU010000029.1 coordinate 43,686, forward strand.
GCCTTCATCATCCGTTAAGGTTGGCCTGCCAAACTTTAGCCATGAAGCCAGCGATCTTGGCAGTCGGTTTCGCGTGCGCGGTCACCGCGCAGGCGCAACCGATTCTCACTTCGTGGTTCACGAAGAACTCCACCGTGCTCGCCCGCGTCATCGAGACGAACGCCGCACCACCCGCGACGACGTGGCCATCCGGTTCCGTGGTCAACAACAACACCGGTGGCGCGGCCCAGACGTTGCCGGCGTATTCGGACGTGCAGCGCATTCGCTGCACGGCGACGGATGTTTACCTCAACGCCAACGGCCTGGCCTCCTACACGATGGGGCCCTGGTACGTCAACAGCGGCGGGCTGTTTGGCTTCTTTCCTTTGGCCCGGGATTATCAGGTGCGCATCACGCGCTCGCCGGCCATCGCCATGACCAAGACGCGGCACCCGGGCGGGATGATCGGCATGATGGTCAACGGCGTGGCGATCTACGATCTGGGCGATGCGTTTTCGTTTCATCAAACGGCGAACGATCCGTCGGTCACTGGCACGGATCAAATGGGTGCGAACGGCGACGGTTGGTGGTCGCGCGACGCGCTGGCGGTGGAGGTGGTGACGTTCGATCCCGGATTCGCGCATCAGCCGGGCAATAACGGCCAGTATCATTACCACGCGGAGCCGAAGGCGTTGCGCTACCAGCTCGGTGACAACGTGACGGCGACCTACGATCCGGTGAAGAAGCTCTACACCTACACGGAGACCGATCCCGGCGGCACCGTCACGCCGCTGCATCATTCGCCGCTCCTCGGCTGGTGCTACGACGGCTATCCAATTTACGGGCCCTACGGTTACTCGGACGCAATGAACGCGGCCAGCGCCATGACGCGGATGCGCACCGGCTTCGTATTGCGCAACGGAGCCAACGGCACTCAGGACCTTCGCGTCACGGGACGCATCACGCTGGCAAAATGGGCGGCGGCGACCTTCGGCGTTGCCAACCCGGGGAATACGAACCCGGTCCCGCTTGCGGCCACTCAATACGGTCCCGACACGACCTACCAGACGATGGGCCCGGGCGGCACGACGACCTACACGCCCGGCCGTTACGCCGGCGATTACGATTACCTCGGCGATCTCGGTCAGACGCAGGGTGCGACCTTTGACCTCGACCAATACAACGGCCGCAACTGCGTCACGCCCGAGTTCCCGGGCGGCACCTACGCCTACTTCGTCACGATTGATGCGAGCGGCAACACGGCGTTTCCCCACATGCTCGGCAAGCAATATTACGGCACGTCGAATGGCGGCAACGCAACGACCGTTCCTGCGGGCGCGTCGGAGCTTTTCAACGGCGGACCCAACCTTCAGGAAGTCATGGGCATGCCCTCTGCCAATCCCAGAAACGGCAACATCACACTTCGATGGAGCAGCGTGGAAGGCGGCGCTTATCTTTTGGAATTCTCCGATGACCTGGCCGTTTGGAGCACGCTCAATCCCAGTGTGCCCGCGGCCGAGAATGCCACGCAGACCATGGCCACGAATGCCGCAGCCACCTTGATCACCACCAAGCGCTTCTATCGCATAATCCGGACCGGACTTGATCCTTACGACCCGTAAACGGCCATTCCGGCGGCAAGAACTGTCCCCTTGACATTGACGATTGGCCTCGCCATCCACTGACGTCATGAGAATGCTTCGCTCGTTGGCGGTCTTGCTCCTCGCCTCGATGCACACCGTCCGGGCGGTTTCAGGCGCGACACTGGAGATCGCCGTGCGGCACACGTTCAACGACAGCTCACTGCTTCTCGATTCGCTGCGCTACCAAAATGCGACGGGCGAAACCCTGTCCTTCACCCGGCTCAGTTACCTGCTGAGCGGCTTCGCCATCGAACGTGAGGATGGCGTATGGGTGGAAGTGCGGGACCGGAATGCGTGGATGGATGCGGCGAAGCGGCGAACGGTCGTCCGTCTCGATGGCGTGCCGGAGGGGAAATATCGCGCCCTGCGTTTTCACGTCGGCCCGGACGCGAAGGTGAACACCGCGGACCCGGCGAAGCTTGCCGCCGACGACCCGCTCAATCCCAACCTCAACGGCCTGCACTGGAGTTGGCAGGGCGGCTACATCTTCCTCGCCATCGAGGGCCATTTCCGCAAAGGCGCTGCGGAATTGAAAGGCTACGCGCACCATCTCGCGCGCGATCCGAACCGCACCCGCATCAGCCTCGCGGCGCCGCTCGACCTCACGCACGACGCCGCCGTGCTGCTCGACTTCGATCTTGGTGCAGTGCTCAACGTGCCGCGTCCGCTCTCGTTTGAGAAGGACGGCGCCGCCACGCACTCGCGCGACGGCGATCCCATCGCCGCCGCACTCGTGGCGAACCTGCCTGGCGCGTTCCGCGTGACGCAGGTCCTGTCCGCCGCGTCCGCCGTCAGCCGGCCCGCGCCGGTGAAGCCGCTCTATCTGCCGGAGAAATTTACGCCCTACCGCTTCACGATGAGCGGCACCTTTCCCGTGCCCGACCTGCCGCGCGACAACCCGCTCATCGAAGAACGCGTCGCGCTCGGGAAAGCGCTCTTCAATGAAACCGACCTGTCGCGTGACGGCTCAATCTCTTGCGCCTCCTGCCACCAGTCTGCCACTGCTTTCGCCGACCCGCGTCCGGCCAGCCTTGGCGTCGGCGGGCAGGTCGGAACGCGCAACGCCATGCCGCTTTTCAACCTCGCGTGGAAGACCAGCTTCTTCTGGGACGGCCGCGCCCCATCGCTCCGCGCGCAAGCGCTGATGCCCATCCAGGACCACACCGAGATGGACGAAACACTCGACCGCGTGACGGCCAAGCTCGCCGCCACCGCCACCTATCCGCCGCTGTTCACGGCCGCATTCGGCTCCTCCGAAATCACTGCTGAAAAACTCGGGCTCGCCATCGAGCAATACCTCCTCACGCTCACCGCCTGCGATGCGAAATTCGACCGGGCCCTGCGCGGAAAGACCAAACTCAGCGAAAATGAAAAGCGTGGTTTCGAGTTGTTCATGACCGAATACGACCCGCGTACCGGACAACTCGGCGCGGACTGCTTTCACTGCCACGGCGGCCCGCTCTTCAGCGACCACCAGTTTCACAACAACGGACTTGCCTCCAGCGACACCGACCCCGGCCGCTTCCGCGTTACGGGCCGCGACGCCGACCGCGGCAAATTTTCCACGCCCAGCCTCCGCAACGTCGCCCTCACTGCGCCCTACATGCACGACGGCAGCTTTGCGTCGCTGGAGGAGGTTGTCGCCCACTACAGCACCGGCGTCCACCGCAGCCCCACGCTCGACCCGAACCTCGCCAAACACCCCGAAGGCGGCCTGCAACTAAGCGAGGCCGACCAGCGCGCCCTGGTCGCTTTTCTCAAGACTCTCACGAATGATTAAGCTTTTTACGAAAATGGAGTCGTCTTCATCGTGGCTAAAGGTAGGCATGGAAGATTGGGGTCATGAGACATAACGTTCACCCACTCTTGCAAGTCATCTGCGCCGGAGTAACGGCACTCGTTTTCCCGGCTGCCTCGGCGGCACCGCTCCCGCGTCACGACGAAGTCGCGGGCGCGGCGAGTGCGCCGTCGTTTTTCCTTGCGCAAGCGGGGCTGGCAGCGGTAGCATCGCGGGCGGCAGCGACGGCAACCGAAGTGAGCGAAGTCCCCATCGCCAATGCGCAGCCGAACAGCCCTCCGGCTTTGTTCGATGCCAGAGCGCTGGTGAAACCCAGCACGGAGATGGAAGGCATTCTCAGCGACGGCTCGAAGTCCACGGTTTACAAAATCGTGGTGCGCTCGCTGCCGCCGGATCATGAAACGGGGCCGTGGGCACCCGCGACGATCAAGGACAAGGGAGGTTATTGGGAGGACACGGTGGACAAGAAGCTCTATCGCGTGGATGGCGACTACCTCAGCCTCTTGAACAAGCGCGGTTGGGACATGTTCGATGCGGACGGCACCGTTCATCGCACCAGGAATCGCACGGAGTTCGACAAGGTGGCGCGGGCGGAGTTGGGCGGCTGGACCTTCGAGCAGGCGAAGAAGGACGGCGTGGTGAACTCCGTCATCGAACTGCAGCCCACCGAGCAAATCGTCACCATCTTCCTGCCGAAAAATCCGAAGGCCTCCGCGCAACCAATGATGCTGCGACAGGCGCGCTTCTCGCCGCGTTCCGGCGTGGGCATCAGCGTCAATGGCGTGCGCTTCTTCCCGCCCGAGCCGGTGAATCGCATCACGGCATTTCAAAACATCGCCCCGCTCGATCCGAACGGCGGCCACACGGGCTTCGGTCACGAGTATCATTACCATCGCGCGCCATCGGTGATGAACGACGACAAGTCGGGCAGGATCGTCGGCTTCGCGCTCGATGGATTTGCCGTTCGCGGGCCGACGGAGCCGGAGGGCAGCAAGCCGAAGAACCTAGACGCCATCAACGGCCACGATCACGACGGGCTTGGCTACCACTACCACGCGAGCAACGACTGGCCTTATATTAATGGCGGTTTCAAAGGCCCGCTCGGCACCGCCGCGTTGGGCGATGTGAATGTGTGCGACGCGAGCAAACAGTCCGAAGGCGGTCCTCCGGGCAAGGGCAAAGGCAAATCCGCCGTCACCACCCGCAAAGGTCCGCCCAACGGCGGCCCGCCTCCGCCGCGCAATGCTCCACCAAACCAAGCTCTATGAACCTCATTCGCGCGCTCACCTTCGCAACAGTCGTTGGGTTCACGGCGATCAGCCATGGCCAGGACCGCAGGGCCGCGCCCAACGTTCTCATCCTGCTGGTGGATGATCTCGGCTGGAACGACGTCGGCTTCCACGCGCCGAACGCGCCGACGCCGAACCTCAACCGCCTCGCGAAAGAAGGGCTCGAACTGCAGCGCTTCTACACGTATCCCGTGTGCAGTCCGGCGCGCGCCGCGTTGCTCTCGGGCATGATGCCGCGGCGCTTCGGCATCGTGGACGTGATCGGACCGCAGCAGGCGGGACTGCCCAAAGGCGGCGCCACGCTACCCGCGGCGTTCCACGCGGCGGGCTACCAGACATCCCTTATCGGCAAATGGCATCTCGGTGGCTTCAATCCGCCGATGCAGTGCGGCTTCGATCACTTCTACGGATTCATGGGCGCCGAGATCAATTACTTCAAACACACCGCGCTGCGCGGCGCCAACAGGACCGACTGGCAGCGCGATGGCAAGACCGTCGAAGAGGAGGGTTACTCCACCCATCTGTTTGCCGACGAGGCGATCCGCCAGATCAAGGCCCGCGATGCGAAGCGTCCATTCTTCATCGAGGTCGCTTTTAACGCCGCGCATTTCCCGCTCGCGGCGCCCGACGAACTTGTCGCCAAACACAAAACCGACGGCCTTTACAGTGCCGTGCTCGAGGCCCTGGACATCGCCATCGGGCGCATCCTCGCGGAGCTTGATGAACAAAAGCTGCGCGACAACACACTCGTGCTCTTTTATTCCGACAACGGCGCAGAAAAGCGTACGAGCAACAACGCCCCGCTGAGCAACGGCAAGGGCACCGTTTACGAAGGCGGCATCCGCACGCCTTGCGTCCTCCGCTGGCCCGGCCACGTGCCCGCGGGCGCGATCACGCAGCAGCCCGTGTCCGGGCAGGATTGGTTTCCAACGATCGCCGCCGCTGCCGGCGTGCCTTTGCCATCCAATGCGATGCTGGATGGCAGCAACCAATGGCCGTCGCTCCACGGCGGAAAACTGATCGTCCGGGCTCCATTCCTCATCGCCGCGCACGACATCGCGCTCATCGATGGCGATTGGAAGCTGATCGAATGGGGCACTGGCCAGCGTTCGCTTTTCAATTTGCGCACCGACATTTCCGAATCCACGGATGAGTTCGCCAAGCAACCCGAACTCGCCCAGCGCCTCACCGCCAAACTCGCCGAACTCAAGAAAGACCTCCCCGCCGCGCCCGCCCGCCGCGGCCCCGGCGGAGCGGATGGCAAAGGCAAGGGCGGCCAGAAGAAAGGCCCGGCGGGCGGAGAAGGGCCGAAACAGTGATCACGAGCCGGAACAACTTTCGACGCTTTCAACCGATTCGCCCACCCACCAAGTCAACCAAATCCCATGAGACCAACAACCCATCTCCTCGCGGGCGCCATCAGCGCAGCGCTCCTCTTCACCCACATCGTCGACGCGCAGGCCGGCGACTGGACGCAGTTTCGCGGACCGAATGCCTCGGGCATCTCGCCGGACGCGAAGCCGCCCACGACGTGGAGCGAGTCGCAAAATATGAAATGGACGACGACGCTGCCGGGCGAAGGCACGTCCAGTCCGATTCTGGTTGGCGGGAAAATCTTCCTCACGTGTTGGAAGAACGGCGTTGCCGGTGGCAATGCGCCGGGTCTGCAGCGACAGCTTGTGTGCGTTGATCGCGCGACGGGGAAACTTCTCTGGTCCAAAAGCGTCGAAGGCGAAGCGCAGGTGGACCGCTATGACGGGTTCCTGCAGGAGCATGGTTACGCCAGCCACACGCCGGTGAGCGATGGGGAACGAGTTTACGTTTACTTCGGCAAAGGCGGCGCGCTGGCGTTCGACCTCGAGGGGAAGGAACTTTGGCGCACGGGCCTCGGCACGGAGTCGAACGGCAAGAACTGGGGCTCGGCTTCCAGCCCGATTCTCCACAAGGACACCGTCATCATCAATGCCTCCGAGGAGAGCCACGCCGTCTATGCGCTCGACCAGAAAACCGGCAAACAGGTATGGAAGGCCGACGGCGGCGCTCTCTCGTATGTTTTCGGCACGCCCGTGATTTCCGAACACGCTGGCCGCACCGACTTGTTGCTCTCTCTGCCGAATGAGCTGTGGGCGCTGAACCCCGACACCGGCAAGCTCCGGTGGTTTGCTGACACCGGATTGCCCGGCAACATCGTGCCGAGCGTCGTCCTCGGTGACGGCGTGGCCTTCGCGTTCGGCGGCTTCCCCCGGATTGGCGCGCTGGCCGTGAAACTCGGGGGAAAAGGCGATGTGACGAAATCGAACGTCGTCTGGACGAGCAACAACAGCACTTACGTCCCCACTCCGGTGCTGCACGAAGGCCGGCTTTACTTCGCCAGCGACGCCGGTTTCGCGACCTGTCTCGATGCGAAGACCGGAGCGCTCATCTTCAAGGAACGACTCCCCGGCGCGTCTGCGACCGGACGTGGCGGCAAGCCTTTTTACGCTTCGGCCGTGCTCGCCAACGGCCACGTCTATGCCGTGAGCCGCCGCAATGGCGTGTTTGTCTTCGCCGCTCAACCGGAATTCAAGCTCGTCGCGCAAAACAAACTTGCGGGCGATGACACCGATTTCAACGCCACGCCCGCGCTCGCAGGCCGGCAACTCTTTCTGCGCTCCAACCGGAATCTTTACTGCATCGAGTCGTTGCAGACGGGGGGTGCGGGGAACTGACAGCAAAAGCAAAACATCATGAAAGCAAAAATCCTCATCCTCACCCTGGCGCTCGGCACATCGACGTGCCTGCTCACCGCGCAAGACGGCAATCAACGCCCCGAAGGGCAGCGCCCTCCCGGTGGCCAGGGCGGACCCGGCGGACCCGGCGGTCCTGGCGGTCCTGGCAGTCAAGGCGGCGAACGCGGCGGCCAAGGTGGTCCCGGCGGTCAAGGTGGCCAGCGCTTTGCAAATCCCATAGCCGAAGCGCTCGACCTGAACAAGGACGGCACGATTGACGCCGACGAATTGGGCAAGGCCACCATGTCCTTGAAGACGCTCGACAAGAACAACGACGGCAAAATCACGGCTGAAGAATATCGCCCGGCACGCCCCGGCGGCCAGGGCGCTCCTGGCGGCCAAGGTGGCGAGGGACGCCGCGGCGGCGCTGGCGGCCAAGGCGGAGCAGGCGGCGAAGGACGCCGTGGCGGCCCTGGCGCTCCTGGTGGTCAAGGTGCACCCGGCGGCGAAGGCCGTCCGCAGCGCCCCGACGTGGAGAAGTAACAACCTCAACCGGAGGGCGGCGCCAGCAATGGCGCCGCTCTCCGCCCGTGGCCCGCGGCGGCACGCAACATCCAGAATGGACCAGCGGCGCGGCGCGAATTGTCGGGAACAGTTTCGGACCAGCCTGACCAGGTGAACAAGATCATCCTCACCTTCGTTCTCGCGCTGTCCTCCGCCATTGTTGGCAGCGCGGATCCGTGCATCACCTCCTCGATGACGACCAATTCCAGCAAGTATGCGCGTGTTACCGAAACGACGAACACAGTGCCGGTGACCATCTGGCCGTCGCCCGGCGTTCCGAAGAATCAGATGAGCCCGTCGCAGACGCTGCCCGCTTACGCCGATGTGCAGGCGGTGCTTTACTCCACCAACTTTGTTGACGTGCGATCCACCGACCTCGCCAGTCATCGGATGGGTCCGTGGTATAAGGAGTACGAGAAGATCACCGTGAATGGCCTCTGGCCCACGAACCGGTCGCTCACCTCGAAGATCCCGCGCTTTCCCCAGCCGGCCGCCGTCCAGAATCAAGTGGCGCAGGGGCCCGTCGGCGTGCTGGTCAACGGCGTGACCATCGCCAATCTCGGTGACGGCTCCGGCTACAACACGGCCTTGGCCAGGGACGGTGGCATCACCGGCGGCGGCGTCCCGGGCAATCAGGTCAACGTTTGGATCCGTTGCGCCACGGGCGCGGAAGGCCCCATCCTCGACAGCGGCTTCGGGCATCCGGCGCCCGATGGTGGTTAACATTACCACGCCAATCCCCGCGGGCTTCGGTTCCAGCTTGGCGACAATCTTTCCTATAACCCGACCAACGACACCTACGCCGAGAACACCGCCAATCTGCATCACTCTCCGATCCTGGGCTGGGCGTATGACGGCTACGCGATTTACGGACCGTATGCCTGCTCCAATGCGATGGACGCGGCCAGCCCCGTTCGCCGCATGGTGTCCGGCCATGTCCCTCGCGATGGTTCCTTTGGCACCACGGATCTGAACACCGCGGGCTGACATTCACTGGCTCCGTGGGCCGCCTTGTTTCACACCTTTACCGCCACCCTCGGAACCAACGACTACCAACTGGCCTCCACCAGTTACGGGCCGGATGTCTCAACCAATTTCCCGATCGGCTGGTATGCGGAGGACTTCGATTTTCTCGGCGACCGCCTCAACGCCATCACCGGAACCAACTACCAGCAGGGCGTGGACTCCGACCTCGACCAACCCAACGGCCGACTCTGTGTGACTCCTGAGTTTCCTGGCGGCACCTGCGCTTACTTCGTCCCCATCGATGCCAGTGGAGTGCCTGCCTTCCCGTATTCCATTGGCCGCTATTGGTATGGCACCAACACGGGCGGACGCGTCGTGAAGGACAACATCACGGAAGCCGTCACGACGTATTTCGTCGGCGGGCCCGATTTGCAGGAGGTCATGAGCGCGCCCGCCGCCAATCCCGGCAGCGGCAGCATCACGCTGACATGGAGCAGCGTCGAAGGCGGCACTTACAAACTGGAATTCACCGGCGATCTCGCCATAAACCCGTGGGCCACCCTCGCCACCTTGCCCGCGACGTCAAACGCCGTGCAGACCATGGCCACGAATGCCGGAGCGATGTCGAACACGACGAAGCGTTTCTACCGCATCAGCCGCTCCGGGCTCGCCCCTTACGACCCCTGAAAGGCAGGGTGTGATTAAAAACGGGTGAGGGCAGAGTCAGCGTTGGAGCAGTGGCGGAGTGCGCCCGTCCCCGGGCGCAGCAAGGTCCGTACGCTTGGCGGTGTGGGCCGTTCCAGCGGCTTGCGTACGCTCCACCTTGCTGTGGCCGGGGACGGCCACACTCCGGGCCTCACCCACTTTTAACCGCACCCTGAAAGGCAGGTCCCGGCGGATCGCCCTTGCACACGGAACCGAGGGGGTAAAATTACGATATTGTAATCAAACTCAGCGAACGATTTTTACTTTGCTGCTTTTTATTAAGAGTGTGAAGTTACGCCTAAGGCTCATCACTTTATTCTTTGTAGCCGTCGGAGCCGTGTGGTCGGCGGGAGCGCATGACTGGCATCGGCAGGATGATCCTCAATTCGCGAACCTGCCGTTCATTTCGCCTTATGCCAGCGGGCCGAAGGCGGGCGCGGTGAAGCTGCTCGCATCGGCGAAGTATTTTTCCACCAGCGATGCCGGAGCGGTTTCGGCGTCCTCGCCGCCGACTTCGTTCGCGCCGGCGACGCTGGGCGCGGCGAACCTGTTCGCGCAAACGTTCCTGAAGTTCAATCCAGCCGTCCGCTTCTGGTGGGACACGAACAATTTCTACGTCGAGTCCGACGGCACTCCGGCGCACAACATGATGGAGGGCATCTCCTCGTGGCAGCGGCAGATTCCGCTGCCGAAATACTACTTCGGCGATAACATCTGGGCGCTGCCGTTGTATCCGATGCCGACAAACAGCCCGCTGCTCATCGCGACCAATCGTTTCACGCAGGGCGCGATCGCGCTCGCGGCAAATGGCGTGCCGATTTTCAACCCCTACAACAACACCGGCAAAATCTCCGCGCAGATCGGCGAACTCGACTACTGGGGCGGCCACTGCGGACGCGGCGATGACTACCATTATCACGCCGCGCCGTTGCATCTGACGAATACGCTCGGCATTGCGCTGCCGGTGGCGTTCGCGATGGACGGCTATCCGGTTTTCGGCCTGGTCGAACCGGACGGGTCTTCCTTCAATACCAACACGCTGGACATTGTCCGGGGTCACACCAACAACACCGGAACCTACCACTACCACGCCTCGATCGATTTTCCCTACATCAATGGCGGCTTCCACGGCGTCATCGACGAAATCATAAACACCAACGGCCAGGGCCAGGTGGCCACCCAGGCCGGCGCGCAGCCGAGCGGCCAGGGCCCGCGTCCCTCGGGCACGCCACTGGCTGGCGCCTACATCCAAACCCTCACGAACATTGCGCCGGACCAATTCCAGATGTTCTACAGCGTGCCGTCCAACTCGCCGCCGACCAACTACTGGCTCTACACGCTCCACCGCGCCTCCAATACAGTGACGGTCACGTATTCCTCGTATGGCTCCGCTTACGAGGTGACCACGACGAATTATTCGGGCTGGAAAACCGCCCCCGCTCTCACGTCCACCAACGAGCCGCTCGTGACGGTGCAGCCGACGAACACGACGAAGGCGGCTGGCTCGACGGCGACCTTCACCCTGAGCGCGGCGGGCTTTGGCACACTGGCGTATCAGTGGTTCAAGGACGGAGTGGAAATGAGCGACGGCGGCAAAATCTCCGGCGTGAACACCACCGCACTCACCATTACCAACGTGCAGATCGCCGACATGGCGGGTTATTCGGCCGTCGTGACAAACACCGTCGGCAATACGTTGAGCGCTTCGGCTGTACTGACGGTTAACGGCGCACCAACGAACACGCCGCCGACACTCGCTCCGATTTCCAATCGCATCATCATCCCCGGGCAAACGTTGCTCATCACCAACGTCGCCAACGACGCGGAGACGCCGGGCCTCCTGACCTTCAGTCTGAATTCCTCGCTCCCTGGGCCGACGATCAATCCCGCCGACGGCCTCATCACCTGGGTCACCACGACGAACAATGCGAACTCGACGAACCAGTTGACTGTCGTCGTTGCGGACAACGGTTCGCCGAACATGCTCGCCACTCAAAGTTGCACCGTGACCGTCGTCGGCACGCGGTCGATCAGCCAGGGGCTCGCGACCACCGTCGTCTCCAACCTTTTCCCGGCTGGCCAGCGCGTCAGCGGCGTCGGCACGATCACGGCGTTCGATGGAACCGTGTGGACCGTGCCTGCGGCCACGCCGTTCGCCGCGTCGCCCAAGGCGCCCGATCTTTGGAATCAGAACGCCGGCGTCACGCCGACGAACATTGCGGCGGCGGCGACGGCCATCGCTAACCTGACGACCAACGTGATCGACGCCGATGGCGAAGTGATCACGGGCTACATTTTTTGCGACAATTACTTCGAGCTGTTCATCAACGGCGTGCTCGTAGGCGTGGACCCGGTGCCTTACACGCCGTTCAATTCCTGCGTCGTGAAGTTCAAGGCCAGGCGCCCGATCACGTATGCAGTGCGCCTCGTGGACTGGGAGGAAAACTTGGGCGTCGGCACCGAACTCAACGCAGGCGATCCCAACCACGCGGGCGATGGCGGCTTCATCGCGAGCTTCAGTGACGGCACGGTGACGGGTCCGAATTGGAAGGCACAAAGCTTCTACATTTCGCCGCTCGACAACCCGAACCTCGTCGTCGAGATGCCGGACGGCAGCCACAACTCCTCGGCGGCCTCCAACTCGACGACGCTCGGGACCAACGCGTATGCGCTGCATTACCTCGTGCCGACGAACTGGTTTTCGAAGTCGTTCAACCATTCCAACTGGCCGGCCGCCACGACGTTCACCGAGGCTCAGGTTGGAGTGAACAACCAGTGGGCCTACTTGAATTTCCCCGCGCAGTTCGGCAGCAGCGGCGCGCAGTTCATCTGGTCGGGCAACCTCGTCCTCGACAACGAAGTCATCGTCCGTTTCACCGGCCCGGCTCCGGCGACGAACACCGCGCCCGTGTTCAGCGCAGTCGCGACCAACCGCTACGTCATCAGCGGCGGCGACACGATCACGGTCACCAACACGGCCACTGATGCCGACCTCCCGGCGCAGACGCTCACCTACAGCCTGCTCACCGCTCCGGGTGGCGCGACGATCAACTCCGGCAACGGCGTCGTGAACTGGATTACGACCACGAACAATTCCGGCACGTCGAACTTGTTCCGCGTGGTCGTCACCGACAACGGCTCGCCGAACCTGACCGCGACGAACAGTTTCACGGCGTTCGTCCGCTCGGCGAAACCGAACGTCGTCATCATCGTGACCGACGATCACGGTTATCACGATCTCAGCGCGCACGGTGCCGAAGCGCCGACGCCGAATATGGATCGCCTCGGCAGCGAGGGCATTCGGCTGGAGCGGTTTTACGCGACGCCCGTTTGCAGTGTGACGCGTTCGACCTTGCTCACTGGGCGCACAACTCTGCGCACGTCCGTCGGCAACGCGCGCGGCCTCCACTTCGCGGAACACACGCTGCCCCAGACGTTCAAGGCCGCGGGTTATCAGGCGTTCATGGTCGGCAAGTGGCACCTCGGCGGCTTCTACAACAACGACACCAACACCGTGATCAACGGCGTAACCAATCTCGTGGTCAAAGAGGGCCTGGATTTTGAGCCGCAGTATCACGGCTGGGATTTTCATTACGGCCAATACGGCGGCGCGATCAATTACTCGACCCACTTCAGTGTTGAGCCCGGCCATCAGGTTCTGGACTGGTGGCTCAACGGCGTCTCCGTGGTCGAAACTGGCTGGTCCAGTGACCTGGAGGCGGACAAGGCGGTTTCGTTGTTGCAAGGCCGCGATCCCTCCCAGCCGGTGATTCTTTACCTTGCGATCAACGCCGTTCATCCGGGAGTCAGCGCACCCGCGAGCTACCTCAACAAATATCTGAGCATCGCGAACGTGCAGCGGCGAACGATGGTCGCGGCGCTCGATCAAATGGACGTGGGCATCGGCCGCGTCCTCGACACAATTGATTCCGAGGGCATCCGGACCAACACGCTCGTCGTTTTCTTTAGTGACAACGGCGCGGACACGAACTCCGGCGGGCTGAACATTCCACTGCGCGGAACGAAGAACGATTACTTCGAGGGGGGCATCCACACTCCGGCGGCGGTGCGCTGGCCCGGCGTGATTCCGGCGGGCGTGACGAACTGCAACCAGTTCATTTCCGTTGCCGACTGGTTCCCGACCATTTGCGCCGCGACGGGCGTGACACCGCTGAACACGAAGCCGTTCGACGGCACGAATGTCTGGCCGCTCCTGCTCGGCGCGACCAACGGTGAGTTCAACCCGACAAATTATCGCGGCAAGCCGCTGTTTAGCAGCAGCGCCAGCGCGCAAGCCGGTGCGGCGGTGTATGACGTGTTCTCCAACGGCACGAACCTCACGATGTTCAAGCTCCTCCACTACAAGCCAACGGGGTCGGCTGTTTTCACGAACCTGCTCTTCGACATCATTAACGACCCGTTGGAAACGAATGACGTGGCTGCCGATCCCGCCTACACCAACATCGTGCTCGCACTGACGGCCAGTTACACCGCGACCGCCGTGGTGGAAAAATACGGCCCCTACATCGGCGTGCATCCGCAGGGCCAGTCCGCGAACGCCGGCAGCAACGTCACGCTCTTCGCGATGACGACGGTTTACACCACGCCGCTCGGCGTGCAGTGGCGCAAGAACGGAACGAACATCGCGGGCGCGACGAGCTACGCCGCGGTGGACAACAACGTCTATCTCACCACGCTGAACCTCGCGAACGTGACGGCCGCCGACGCCGCCACCTACGACGTGGTGGTGACGAATGCCGCGAGCGGCTGGCCGAACAGCTTGAACAGCCTGCCCGCGGTGCTGACGGTTCTCTCCAACGGCGGATCGTTCCTGACGATTACCAGTGTGACCAACTCACCCGCCGCGCCGACATCGAACGACACCGTGTCCGTGACCGCCACCCTCGCCAGCAGCAGTGCGATCACGCAGGCGTTGCTGACCTACAGCACTGGTTCCGGAGGCGCTCAGACGAACACGGTTTTCACCGAGACGATGGCAAACACGGCAACCGGTGGCACAGGCGGATGGGACGGGACCGGTGCCAATAATCCGTGGACCGTCACCAGCACTGCGGGCGCCGGCAACATCAAGCAGACGACGGCGGCAAATCACGGTACGGGCAACATTTGCGGACTTGAATTCGGCAAAGGATCTGCCAGCGCCACCGCGACGATGGTTCATACGACGGATGCGATCAATGCGAGCGGCACGGCGGGCACGGTGAAGTTCTGGGTCGCGACAGCGAACCTGACCGCCGGCCTGGGTTGGAACTTCCAAACCGCCACCGATGCCGCCGGAACAATTTGGACCACGCGGACCAACGAGTCGGCCGGCGTCAATCACGTGCACCAGGAATACACCTGCAACCTTACTGCTCCTGAGTTGGTGAGCACGTTGCGGCTGCGATTCCAGTTCGTCGGCAACGGCACAGGCGGTCCGACTGGCCCGAAGACCCAGATCGATGATATCACCGTCGTGACCACCACCACCGGCGGCCCGGCGACGGTGAACGTCGCCATGGCCGACGACGGCGCGCATCAGGACGGCGCGGCGGGCGATGGCGTTTACGGCGGCGCGATTCCCCCGTTCACCAACGGCACCACCGTGAGCTACTACCTGACCGCGGCGAACAACGGCGGCCAGAGCGCCACCAATCCCATCGGCGCGCCCGCGAGCCAGTTTTCCTACACCGTCGCCGCGGCGGTCAACACGCCGCCCTCGCTCACCGCGCAGATCGATCGCACGGTGAACCCGGCCTTCACGCTGCTCGTCACGAACGTGGCCACGGACAGCGATCTGCCAGCGCAGACGCTTACGTTCAGCCTGCTCTCGCCACCAGCGAACGCGTCGATCATCCCCAGCACCGGCGTCTTCTCGTTCACCCCTTCGGTGGGGCAACTCGGCACAACGAACACCATCACCGTCGTAGTGACCGACAGCGGCACACCGACGCTGAGCGCGACGAATAATTTCAAGGCCATCGTCGTTTCCAACACTGCGCCGGTCCTCGCGGCAATTGCCAATCGCACCCACAACGCCGGTGACACCGTGCTCGTCACGAATGTCACGACCGATGCGGAGGCCCCGCCGCAGGTGCTCAGTTACAGCCTCACCACCGCACCCGCCGGAGCTTCGATCAATCCGGGCAGCGGCTTGATCACGTGGACCACCACCGGCGCGAACGCGGGGACGACTACCAACTTCACCGTGGTCGTTGCGGACAACGGCGTGCCGAGTCTCAACGCCTCGCGGAGTTTCACCGTGACCATCGCCGCGAGTTCGAACTCTGTCTGGAGCATGTTGAAGCTGCCCGATTCTGGACAGACGACGAGTTACACGACCACGCCCGGAGAAGACTCGGATTACTCCATCAACCCGCCGTCCTACACCGACAACGGCAACGGCACCACGACCGACAACGTCACCGGCCTGATGTGGCAGAAGGCCGACGGCGGCGAGATGACGATCTCCAACGCATTGCTCTTCGCGCAGACGAATCTGAATCCGGCGAACTTCGCCGGCTACAACGACTGGCGCATGCCGACCATCCACGAGTTGATAAGCATCTTGAACAACGACCGTTCGAATCCGGCGCTCGACACGAACTATTTCACTTCACCGGGACCGGTTGCGTTCAACGAGGTCTATTGGTGGTCCAGGGACCAGTTGCACAACGGCACCAACCAATGGTGTGCGAACGCCGGTGGCGGCAAGGGCCCGAAACCCATCAGTGAAACCGTCAGCGCCGGCGGCACGTTGAACTATCGCGTGCGCGGCGTACGCGGCGCGCCGGCCCCGGCGACCAACAGCCCGATCCACCACCTCGTCAACAACGGCAACGGCACCATCACCGACTCCGACTCCGGCCTGACGTGGCAACAGGCCGAAATCGGCGCCACGACCGACTGGACCAACGCGCTCATCTACGCCGAAGGCCTCGTGCTCGGCGGCTTTCAGGACTGGCGCCTGCCGAACCTCAAGGAACTCGAATCGTTGAACGACGAGACCCTCACCAATCCGTCCATTGATACGAACTATTTCCCCGGCGCGAAGTCCGCGCGCTACTGGTCCTCGACCGCGCAGAACAACAACCCGACCAACGCGTGGTTTAATGAATTCATCGCCGGCATCACCAGCCAGGCATCCAGAACTACCGCCTACTGGGTGCGCGCCGTCCGCGGCGGTCTCTCGAACAACGCGCCAGCGCTCACGGCGATTTCCAATCGCACCCTCAACGCGGGATTTACCCTCCAATTCACCAACACGGCGACCGATGCGGAAACCGCTCCCGGCTTCCTGGCCTTCAGCCTCCTGACCTCGCTGCCCAACGCCGCGCTTAATCCCGCCAGCGGCGTCTTCACCTGGCGCGCGCCCGTGGCGCAGGCGGGCACCTCCAACGCCGTTCGTGTCATCGTCGCCGACTCCGGCTCGCCGATTCTGACCGTGACGCAGCTTTTCTACATCACCGTCAATCCGCTGTCGAACCGGCCCGGCGTGACGCCGCTGGGCCTGCTCGGCAATCAATTCCAACTGCAGATCACCGGTGATTTCGGCCCGGATTACACGGTGCAGGCGTCCACCAACCTGGCCGCGTGGACGAATCTCTACACGACCAACTCGCCCGTGACGCCGTTCCTCTGGCTCGACCCGAATGCGAACAGTTACACCAGCCGCTTTTACCGCGTGCTGCTCGGACCGTGACGGAGCGGCGACACTCTTGTCGCCGTCGCCTCTCCATTCTGACTGACGATGGCGACGGAATAAGGTTGCCCAGCGCCCGCGGTTTTGCTTCCCTTACACCCGTCGCCACCATTCGTCGACACCATTTCCGGTTCTTTGGCCGTGAACCTCCAATCCTGGCGACACCGGTTTCAACTCGGTGAATCCACGGCCAACGGAACCATGAAAAACACCTCCGCCCTCCGCCCGCTCGTTGCCGCCTTGGACGGCCTGTCCACCACGGCCCCCGATGTGCGCGATAGCGTCTTGGACTGCGCCAGTCCTCTGGCGCTTTCGGGTGGGGTGGACGACGTGGCACGGCCGGGGAAAAGCGCCAGAGGACTGGCGCAGTCCAAAACCTCGCGGATCTTCGCCGCCCTCGCCCTGCTGGCCCTTTCAACTCTCCTCGATCAACCCTCAAGGGCCTTCGCCCAGGCCACCGGGTTTGCCGTGGACCCCTTCGTCGTGGCCGGCGGCGGCGGCGTCAGCACCGGGGGCGGGTTCACCATCGAAGGGACCGCTGGGTAGCCGGATGCGGGCCTCCTTACTAACGGGGGCTTTCAACTCGACGGCGGCTACTGGAGCCTGGTGCGGCTCGTGGCCGAACCGGGCGCGCCGCTGCTCACGCTCACGCGCGCCGGCAGCCAGTTCACGCTTTCGTGGCCGCTCAGCACGGACAATTTCATCCTGGAGGAAACCACCAGCCTCACGCCGCTGATTTCGTGGAGCACCGTGCCGGGGAGTAACTCCAGCAACGCCACGGATTTCTTCCTCACCCTGCCCGCCGCGCCGGGCAACCGCTTTTACCGTCTGCACAAACCTTGAACCCGCCCGCCCATGAAACTCCACCCATACATCCCGACGATCCTGCTCCCTCACTCCACGTTAACTCAAAATCCATCGCCCATGAACACCAATTCTTGCCCGTCAACGACCCGCTTCGGCCCGCGCGCCAGCGTCTTGGACTGCGCCAGTCCTCTGGCGCTTTTGCGTGGAATGGGCGACACGACACGGCCGGGGAAAAGCGCCAGAGGACTGGCGCACTCCAAAACCTGGCGGACATTCGCCGCCGCCTTGTTCCTGTTCGCCTTCATCCTTCATACCTCATCCTTCATCCCTTGCGCGTCAGCGCAGGGCACGGCCTTCACCTACCAGGGCGTGGTCAGCTTCAATGGCGCGCCGGCCACCGGCGTTTACGACCTGAGCTTTGCGGCGTATGACGCGCTCTCCGGTGGCACCCTGCAGGGCGTCTCCAATCTTGTGAGCAGCCTCTCGCTGACCAACGGGCGGCTGACAGCTCCGCTGGATTTTGGCGCAGGCGTGTTTACCGGTGCGGACCGCTATTTGCAGATCGCGATCCGGACCAACGGCGGCGGCGCCTTCACCAACCTGGCTCCGCGCCAGAAGCTCACGCCCTCGCCCTACGCCATCACGGCGGGCGCGTTGAGCGGCAGCGTGCCGGCCGCCAACGTCATTCCGGTGCTGGGGATGGTTTGGATCAAGCCGGGCACGTTCATCCTGGGCAGCCGGGCAGACGAGCCGGGGCGGGGTTCCGATGAGGGGCCGCAGACGGTGGTGACGCTGACCAAGGGGTTCTGGATGGGGGCGCATGAGGTGACGCAGGGTGAATACCTGAAGGTGGTGGGTTCCAATCCGAGCGGATTCCCCGGCGACACGAACCGGCCGGTGGAGCAGGTGAGTTGGAACAACGCGACCAATTACTGCCGGCTGCTGACATTGAGCGAACGGACGGCGGGCCGGTTGCCGGCGGGGTGGGGCTATCGCTTGCCGACGGAGGCGGAATGGGAGTATGCCTGCCGGGCCGGGGCGCGGACGACGCGCTTTGGATACGGTGATGATGTGAGCGGAGCGGCTCTGATCAACTATGCGTGGTATTCGGTCAACAGCGGCAACACGACGCATCCGGTGGAGCAGAAGCTGGCCAATCCGTGGGGGTTGATGGATATGCACGGGAACGTGTGGGAGTGGTGCCAGGACTGGTATGGCGCTTACTCCGGTGGGAGCACGAATGACCCGCAAGGGGCGGTTTCGGGCATCCACCGCGTGATCCGCGGCGGGAGCTGGATCAACTCGGCGGTCTACTGCCGGTCGGCCGTACGCGGCGTCACCTTCCCGGACGGCGCCAGCAGCGACTTCGGGTTCCGGGTTGTCCTGTCCCCAGGTCAGCCATGAACAGAACGGGGTAGCGGAGTGGCTGCACGGGTCGAATCGGAGCGAGGGACGAGCGCCGCCCGGTGGGGCGAGACTCCGTCGAGCCGTGTCGGGAAGCGGTTCGGACTTGGCTCGACGGAGTCTCGCCCCACCCTTGCGGGCGCAGCCTGCCTGCGAAGCGACACGAAATGACATCCGAAGCCAGAAGCCGGAAGTCAGAAGTCCGCGGCCAGCGTCCGTCGGCGCGAAGCGTCTTGGAGTGCGCCAGTCCTCTGGCGCTTTTCCCCGGCCGGATCACACCACCCACCCGACCCAAAAGGGCCAGAGGACTGGCGCACTCCAAAACCTGAAGGTGGGGCCAGCGATGGTGGGGCGAGACTCTGTCGAGCCGAGTTGGGAAGAAGTTCGGACTTGGCTCGACAGAGTCTCGCCCCACCTTTGCCCGACCCACTTCGGGCTTGAATCCGAAAATGGCTCGACGGAGTCTCGCCCCGCCTCCTGACCACCCAACGTCCCGACGCCATGAGCGAGCCAATTCCTGACGAGCCTCACGCCCGCAGAAACCCCGCTCCCGGCGTCCACCTCCAGTCCCTTGGCCCAAACATCGTGTTCCTCACGGTCACGACCGAGGATCGCGGGCGCTGGCTGGCGACTGAGACCGTCCATCGAATCCTGCCGCGCGTCTGGCAGGGCGCGGAGGCGCGGCGGTGGGGGATTACCTGCTGATGCCCGATCATCTGCACCTCTTCTGTGCGCCGCGCGACCTGAACTACACGATCGAGCAGTGGATTGCCTTTTGGAAACGCGACTTCCGCCGCGTGCATCGGCAGTCAGAGTGGCGGTTTCAATCGCGCGGCTGGCATCACCGGATGCGCACCGCCCAAGAATACAGCGACAAATGGCTCTACATACAGGAGAATCCGTTGCGCCGCGGCCTGGTGAAGCGCATGGAAGACTGGCCATTCAAAGGCAAAGTGTTCGACGTGCATTGGTGAAACGTAGGTGGGGCCAGCGATGGTGGGGCGAGACTCTGTCGAGCCGTGTTCGACGATCGTTCTAACTCGGCTCGACAGAGTCTCGCCCCACCTTTGCGCGTGCTGCTCGGGCCGTAAACCGCGCGAGCGAAATGACAAAACTGTAATCAATCTCCGCGTGACCTGTTCACCCTGGCATGGCTCTATAGAGGCGATCTTATGAAAAAACTCCTCCTCACCTTCGCGCTCGCGCTCGGCGCGGCGCTCATTTGGCCCACCACCACGACTGCGCAGGAACCGAAACCGAAAGGCCCGCCCGGCGGCCAGAAGAAGGGTGACGGGAAGAAAAAGGGCGGCAGCAAGGGCGGCGACCAAAGCGGCCTCGTCAAGCCCTCGATGACCGACACCATCAAGGTGAACGTCTATGCTGACAACTGGTTCATCCTGTTTATCAACGGCGAGTTGGTCGCGGTGGACTCCATCAAGTTCACGCCGCACAACGTCGTTTCCGTGGACATCCTGCCCGAGTATCCGATGACCATCGCCGTGATGGCCAAGGACAACGCCGATCCGAAGACCGGCATGGAATACGGCGACCACGTCGGCGACGGCGGTTTCTGTATCAAGTTCGCCGACGGCACCGTGTCGGACGCGAAGTGGAAGGCGAAGAGTTTTTTCAAGGGCCCGCTCAACAGCGACACCAAGAATCCCAAGGTCGAGCACACGCCGATCCCCGCGAACTGGTTCGCTGTGGACTTCGACGACAGCAAGTGGTCGAACGCCACGGAATACACCGAGGAGCGCGTGAACCCGAAGGAGCCCTATTACAACGCCGATTTCAAGGGCGCGAAGTTCATCTGGACCAGCGACCTCGATCTTGACAACACGATCATCTTCCGCACGAAGGTCGAGAAGCCCGGTTGGGTGAAGCGCTGGAACACGAAGCCCGACCTCGACATTTCCGGCGCGCCGTTCAAATGAACAGACTGCAAATCTGAACTGAACCTCCCTTTGAAAACGCACCACCAGCTTCTTATCGCCGGGTCACTCGCGTTCATCGCCGTGGCCTCGTTCACCGCAGGCGTCTGGGCGCAAAACTCGGCCACGCAGCAGGGGCAGCCGAACCTCTGGCACTGGCCTGACTCGCTGGACTCGGTCAATGCCGCGCCCAAGAACCACAAAGTGCTGTTTGAAAACGACCACATCCGACTCCTGGAAGTGACAATCCAACCAGGCGAAACGGAAAACATGCACGGCCACAAATACCCGTCCGTGTTCATGACCGACGCGCCGCAGCCCAAGACCGCCAACAAGAAGCTCGAGGAAGACGGGAAGGGTCCGGATCGTTCGCGCGGAGGCGGCGGGCCCAAGCCACCTCCGCCAAATGACGGTGGAGCCCAGTATCCCGCCTGCCACGCGATGGCCACGCCCGAGGCGCCACACCAGGTCAGCAACGTCGATTCTTTTCCCCAGCACATGTATCGGATGGAATTCAAAAAGATCGACGGTGTTGCCATCAAGCGCATGACGAAATACCCGGCCGACTAGAATTTCTCCACGCGCCGTTCAACTAACAGTCACTACATCCCAATCAACGCCATGAAAAATAAACTCCCCCCCCTGCTACTCACCATCGGTCTGACGGCCGGCCTTAATGGTTTTGCCGCGAACGAAACCTGGACGAGCTTCCGCGGTTCCGACGCCACGGGAATTGCCGCGGGCGCGCATCCGCCGACCGAATGGAGCGATGCCAAAAATCTGACATGGAAGACCGAATTGCCGGGACCGGGCGCGTCCAGTCCGATTCGCTTCGGCAACAACATCTTCGTCACCTGCTACAGCGGCTCTGACACAGAAATCACCAAGCTCACCCGGCACCTCGTCTGCGTGGACGCCACGGCCGGCAAGATTCGCTGGAATGCGGCCATCAAGGCCGATCCTGCTGAGCAAGCCTACACCCGGCTCTCGGAGCATGGCTACGCCAGCCACACGCCAGTCACTGACGGCGAGCGGGTGTTTGTGTTCTTCAGCAAGTCCGGCGTGCTCGCTTTTGACATGAACGGCAAGCAGCTCTGGCAGGCGAATGTCGGCAAGGATTCCGGCCGCCAGGGCTGGGGTTCCGCGGCCAGCCTGGTGCTCTACAAAAACTCGGTGATCGTGAACGCGGCCGAGGAGAGCCAGTCCATTCGCGCGCTCGACAAGGCGACCGGCAAGGAGCTCTGGAAGGCGGATGGCTCCGGCCTGACGACCGTTTTCAATACGCCGACGCTGGCGACGTTGCCCGACGGACATCAGGAACTGATCATCGCGCTGCAGAACGAGGTCTGGGGCATCAACCCCGACACCGGCAAGCTGCGTTGGTTCGCCGAGGTGCCGATTGCCAGCAACATGGCCGCCAGCACCGTGGTGGCGGACGGAGTCGTTTATGCCTTCGGCGGCAACCGCAGCCCCGGCACCGTGGCCATTCGGCTCGGCGGCAAAGGCGACGTGACCAAGACGCACGTGCTCTGGAATTCGTCACGCGGACCGGACTTCGGCACGCCCGTGATCCATGGGGGGCATCTTTACTACGCGAACTCCCGCGGGGTGGCGGTTTGCCTCAATGCAAAGACAGGCGAACAAGTTTACGAGGAGCGCTTGCGGTTGTCGGACGGCTCGGCCCGCGCCTACGCCTCGCCTGTGCTTGCCGACGGCAAACTCTTCATCACCACGCGGACTGGCGGGACCATCATCCTCGCCGCGAAGCCGGCCTTTGAGCAGCTCGGACAAAACGTCGTGGCGGGCGACCGGACGGATTTCAGCGGGACACCCATGATCACCGGCAACCAACTGTTCCTCCGCTCCAACCGCGCCCTTTACTGCTTCACCGCCTCCGCCGGCGGCAACCGCCCCGACTAACCGCGCAAGACCGGATGAATATGAAACAACTGACCTTCCTGTTCACCAGGTTGCTGCTAAGCGCTGCGGCCCTGCCGGCTTCCGCCCACCTCATCGGGGATTCGTCACACGATCAAACCACGCCTCGTTACGATTTCAGCGTGAAGCCGCCCATGGGCATCGTGCTGCGCAACCACGACGAGGCACGCCGCGTCATTCTCTTGGCCTCGGCCAACCCAAACCAACCCTTGCTCGCCGCTGCTGGCACGACTTCCGGCGGCGCGGGCTCGGCTTCCGGCCCGGCCGCGCGCATCGCGGCTTCCTTCACTCCCTTCGCGCCCAAGGTGAAGACGCGCTCGGATGCAAATTTTCTCTACGTCGAGTCGGACGGTCTGCCCTTGCACAACATGATGGTCGGCATCACCGCGTGGCAGCAGCAGGTGCCGTTGCCGCAGCCCTACACCGGCGACAACGCGTGGCGCATTCCGCTCAATCCGGTGCCGTCGAAGAATCCCGCGTCCATCAAGGGCCGCTTCCTGCGCGGGGCGATTGCGCTCGCCGCGAATGGCATCCCCATTTTCAATCCGCAGAACAATCGCGGCGCGGTCTCGCAAGAGATCGGTGAACTGGACGAGTGGGGCGGCCACTGCGGACGTGGGGATGACTATCATTACCACGCGGCGCCGTTCCATTTGCAGAGCGTGCTCGGCAAAAAACTTCCCATCGCCTACGCGCTCGATGGCTATCCGATTTACGGCCTCACCGAACCCGACGGCTCCACGCCCGCGAAGCTCGATAACTTCAACGGCCACGAGATCGCGGGCGTCGGCTATCACTATCACGGCTCGACGAAGTATCCCTACGTGAACGGCGGCTTCCACGGCGAAGTCGTCGAGGCCGGTGGCCAGGTGGACCCGCAGCCGCGCGCCTCCGGGGCCGTGCGCGAGGCCGGTGCGCCCTTGCGCGGCGCGAAGATCACCGGCTTCACGTCGAAGGACAAAAGCTACAGCCTCAAATACGAAGTCGGCAGCGAAACGCGCTACGTGAACTACGTGCTCAACGACGACAAGTCGGTGAAGTTCGATTTCGTCGATGGCAGCGGCCAGGTGCGGACGGAAACCTACTCGCCTCGTCAACGCGGTGGCGGTGGCGGTGGTGGCGGTGACCCGAAAGGCAAAGGCGGCCAGAAAAAAGGTGACGGCAAAGGCAAAGGCAGCGATCCCCGTCCCGATGCCAACCGCGAAGGCGGCCGTCCCGGCGATCGCGCCGATGCGCGTCCAGCTCGCAACGAAGGCGGCTCCGGTGCCGCTCCGCTGATTTTGAATGCGAAGCGGAGCGGGAACCTTGTTCTGCAAAGCCCCGTCGTGAAAGACAGCGGCGCGTTGCCCGTTGAGTTCACCGGCGATGGCGCAGGCGCCTCCCCGCCGATCGACTGGAAAGGCGCACCTGCGGGCACGAAGAGTTTCGCGGTCGTCATGGATCACCTCGCGCCGGGAAACGAGATGAAGTGCTATTGGACGATGTGGGACATCCCCGCGAACGTCACGAGCCTGCCGAAGAACTCGAAAGACATCGGCAAGCTCGGCCCAGGTTTCAAGGGTGCGCTTGGCTACGAGCCGCCGCATTCGCAAGGCCCCGGCCTCAAGACCTACACCGTCCACGTCTATGCACTCTCCGCGGCGCCGAAGCTCGACAAGTCGCAGCGCGAAGTCACCCGCGAGGTGCTGCTCACGGCCATCAAGGATTCGATTCTCGACAGCGCCGAATTGAAGGTAACCTATACTCGACCGGGAGGTTCCGGCGGCGAAAAGGGCAAGGGTGGCGGGAAAAAAGGCGGCTCTGGCGGCCAGAAAAAAGGAGAACCAAAACAATGAAACGTTTGACGATACTCATCCTGTTGGTGATCGGCCTGGTGCGCGTGGCTGACGCGGCATCACCACCTGTTCCCAATTTCCTCTTCATCTTCGTCGACGACCAGGGCTGGAGCGGCACGTCGGTCCCGATGATTTCCGGCAAGGATTTCAGCCGCACCGCCGGTTTCCACATGCCGAACCTCGACCGGCTCGCCGTGCAGGGAATGACTTTCTCGCAAGCCTACGCCGGTCATCCCAAGTGCGAATGCTCGCGCGCGTCGCTCCAGATGGGCCGCACCACGACCAGCCTCAACGCGGTGACGAAGCAATCCCGCAACTGGACCGCGCCGCCCACCGACTCGCTCGCCAACACGCTCAAGCGCGCCAATCCGAACTATCGCGCCGCGCATTTCGGCAAGTGGCAATGGCCCACGCGGCCTGACGCCTTCGGCTACGACGCGCACGACGGTGTCACGATGAACGAGGACGGCGACACCACCGATCCGAACGACCCGAAGCAATCCTTCAGCATGACGCGCAAGGCCCAAGCCTACATGGAGAAGCAGGTGAAGGAGGGACATCCGTTCTATCTGCAAATGTCCTACTACGCCGTGCATCAGACGCCGCAGGCGCTCGCGAGCACGTTGAAAAAATACGAGGGGACAGGCGGCGCTCCGGTCGGCGGTGACAAAGGTGGCAAGGGCAAAGGTGGCGGTCGCGGCGGCGGCGCCGTGGTGGCCGCGATGACCGAAGACCTCGACACGTGCATCGGCGTGCTGTTGAAGAAACTCGATGAACTCGGCATCGCGAAGAACACCTACATCATCTACATGTCCGACAACGGCGGGCGCACCGAGGTGCTCAAAGGCGGCA
>CAZIFU010000030.1:0-34771 GCA_964539075.1 uncultured Verrucomicrobiota bacterium
TGGTGTAGTGCGCGCAACCGGCGGCGTGAATATGATGGTCGCCGCTCCACCAGCCCGACTTCGAGGGATCAATCCAGCGCTCGACCTTGAACGAGAGTTCCATCGTATTGCCCGTCACTTTGACCGCTCGCTTCTGCGGCAACGACTCCGGCCCGCGAATAAATTCGATCGTGTAGCTTCCCTCCGGCAGCCGGACTTTTTCGCCGTCAGCGCGATAAACCTGCGGATGAAACGCGAAATCCGGCGCCAACCGCTTGGCCTGCGAGGGATAGACACGCCCCTGCTGATCGCGGATGAGGAACGAGGCCGTGGTCGGCTGGTTGTTTTCATCGCGCACGCGCAACGTCACTTCCTGGGCCGGCGCGCAATTGAACAAAAGGTCCGCTTCGTTGCGGAAGCCGAGGTCCTGCGTGCCCTGCCCGACGTTGAAGGAAATCTTCGCTTCGCGCTTGCCCGCATCGCGGCTGTAAAGCTGGACGATGCGATATTCCAGCTTCAGCCCGCTCAAGGTGGGCCGGAGCGGCTGATTGTCGAACGTTTGCAGGTCAAGCCAAAGGTTCGCGGACGCAAGGGTCGCCGCGCCGGCTTTGCGCTTGCGGAATTCCTTGTCCGAGGGAGTTTCGACGCGCAGGACATTGTGGACGGATTGAGCGTTGGGGCTGACGGCGCGCAACGCGGCGGTGGTGCCGGAATCGTTCTGGACCTTGACGAGGAATTGCCGCCAGCCCTGCTCGACGAGATCGGGCCGTGCGGGGCCTTGCGCGACCTTGACGCGCATTTCGGGGTTGATGGTGACGCCAAAGAGACAATACGCGTCGAGAATTTCCTGGATTTTTTCAACAGCGACCGGCGTGTCGCTTCGGGCCAGAGCGACGGCCAAGGCCTTTTTGTCCGCCGCGCTCAGAGGCGAGCCGAGGTAATCGGCGGCTTCGAGCAGGCGTTTGACCTGTGCGGTGAACGGCTGCCATTCCACGTCACTGACGATGGGCAGCGATGGCGCCGCTTGAACCGGGGCGATGAAAAGAAGCATCGCGAGCCAGCTCAACGCGGCGCTGGAGAACAGCTTTTTTTTCAGACGCATAAAGGCCTCTCTTTCATTTCGGGGTTGTGCAGGGGAATCCTAGCAAACCCTGCGGCGGTTGAACAACACCTATTCAAGGGCCCCGCGGTTGACCCTAAAAACGTAAGTTGAACCACGGATGGACACGGATGGACACGGATGCGGATGAATCGGCATTTCTGGAGATTTCTTATCCGTGTTCATCCGTGTCCATCCGTGGTTAAAAAATCTTCTCAGAAAGCAACGATTCATTTCACCGTTTACCCTGCTGATTGAGCCGCTGATTCAACTCGTGCACTGTGCCGACGATTTTTTCTTCGAGACCCGGCGCCCAGGGACCGGGATGCGTCGGGCTGCGCAGGATGGCCTCGACGCCTTCGTAGCCGCCTTCTTCGCGCACGCGCCTGCTCGGGATGTAAGCCATCACGTCGTTCGAGTAGCCAGCGATCCACACGGCCGCCTTTCCGGCGAGTTCCTTTTTCAGTCGCAGTGAATAATCCACCACCACCTCCCCGCCGAGGGCCACCAGCACGAGGCCGTCGCCGAAATGCACGACCTGCACCGGGTACGGGTAACTCGTCGGCAATGTTTCGCCGGCCTCGAGTTTCGTCAAAATCCGTTGGGCGTAGCTGGCGCTGTTTTTGTCCTTCGACTTGAGCCGCTCCTGCAATTCTGTGCGTGAAGGCAGCGGGCTGTAGTCCAGCACCACTTCCGCGAAAGTTGACCGCAGCGGACCTTTCACGGTGCGCGGCGCGGCCACGTTCAGCGCGGCCTCCACCGCGGTGGCCAGCGTGCGGCCGTGGCGTTGCGCCAGATCGAGCGTGCCGCGCGGATATGGATTCTGGTCGCCGCTGCAACCATTGAGAAAGAGGGCGGTGACGCCCGCGTGGCCGGCCTGCAAATATTCCTGCGCGAAGCCGGCGTAATCGCCGCAAAACTTGTAAAAACTCAACGTCGTATTGTGGCACGCATATCCGAAGAACACGGCGCGCAATTTGCCGTCCGCGCCAAACACACTGAGGACGGGCACGTCGTGATCAACCGGGCCGTCGGGATTGGGGCTGTTGCGCCAGCCATTGGCGACCGGCAGCCGGCGGTTCATGGCAAAGCCGCAGCGCGCATGGCTGTAGGCCAGCCGGGCGGGCGCGGAACTCTTGAGCGCTTCACCAATCAGCGTGAAGAGTTTTTCCTCCAACTGCCGGCCGTAGCGCTCGCCCAGCATGGACGGCTTGAATTCATCGTCATCCGCCGGCGCGCGGCCGACGCGGAACTCGGGTCCGCTGTGAGTGTGCGAGGCATTGAGGAGCAGCCCTTCCGGCGGCAGGCCGTAGTCCGCCTTGACGCGCGCCGCCAGTCCGAGCCGCAAGGTGCGCGGCACGCCGATGAGATCCAGCGTGACGATGACCAGGCGCGCGCCCTGTTCGTCCTCGAGCGCGAGCGCCTTGGCGAAGAGGTCCTGCGACTTGCCTTCGGACGGCTTGGTGCGCGAGGCGTAGCCGGCCATCCACATGTTTGTCTCCGGCGTGACGGCGACGGATGCGACGCCGGCTTTCCAAGGGCTGGCGGCATCGGCCGCAAGTCCCGCTTCCCCAAGCCAGAGTCCGACAGCCATCGCGACAATCCACAACCCGAATTTGAAACGATTTGAAGTGTGCATGGTTTGATTGGGCGATATGGAGACGACCGCCCTTCTGCCGAAACGGGCCAAAAGTGTCAAGCCCTGCGCGTGACCCTTGCTCGCTCAGACAGGCAGTGTCCTAATTTGAATTTCCCGGAGCGCGGCTGTGTCGCGCTGGGCGATCAGCCGCAGCGTGTGAATTTCAATGCGCTGCGGCTGGTCGCTGCGACACAGCCGCGCTCCGAGCAAATCAGGACACCGCCCTCTGGCATTGACTCTTGCGGCGTCATCCGCAAGCTGTCATTATGATTCCTGTGAG
Source organism: uncultured Verrucomicrobiota bacterium (assembly GCA_964539075.1). Classification (GTDB taxonomy): domain Bacteria; phylum Verrucomicrobiota; class Verrucomicrobiia; order Limisphaerales; family CAZIFU01; genus CAZIFU01. The sequence goes on from CAZIFU010000030.1 coordinate 2,998, forward strand.
CCTGGAGCCAACCTCATTGGGTGTGTCAATCACAGCGCGTCACAAAGGCATTTTTATCGCGGTCCTGCTCGCTTCCGGACAATTCCCGGTGGCGGCAGCGCAGCCGGGAGGGCCACCGCGCGCCGCCCCCGCGCCGGCGCGCGCGGAAGGCATTACGGCCCCTTCGCGAGTTTTGACGCGTGGCGATCGGGAGATCGTGACCTTCGAGACCGGGCAGGATTATGACCGCTTGCAGGAATTCTATCGCACCACCCAGGACACGCAGCCTGAGCCGGGCAAGATGACGCCGTTGTATCTGCGGTCGCGCACCGACGGTTCGGTGCAACCCTACGCCGTCCAACTGCCGCGGGAGTTCTCGCGCGAGCAGGCCTACCCGGTGGTGATCCAACTGCACGGGTTGAATTTCAATGAAGTGTTGTCAGGTTCGCGCGGGCGCTATCGGGGCATGGGCGGTCCGCAGTGGATCGAGCCGGATTTGCCTGTGATCTACGTGCATTGCTTCGGCCGACCCAGCACCTTTTACCGCGGCATGGGTGAGGAAGACGTGCTCGAAGTGTTGGAGGAAGTGAAGCGGCGCTTTCCGGTGAACCCCGACCGCGTGTATCTCATGGGGCATTCGATGGGCGGCTCGGGGACTTATGAGATCGGGCTGCACTACCCGGACCTCTTCGGCGGCCTTATGCCGGTTGACGCGGCGATGGGGCCAAAGGTGGGGCGGCCCGGCTCCGGACCTCCGCCCGCCTGGATGCAGCCGCAGATTGCGATCCATTCGCCGGCCAGCCTCTACCCGAACGCCCGCAACGTGGACGTGTTCTTCAAGAACGCCGGCGACGGCATCCAGGGCCGTTCGACGGAATTCACCGATGGGATCGTCGAGCAGGGCGGTTTCTCGACCGCGGAATCGTTTCCCGGAATGCCGCACAACTTCGGCGACCAGTTTGCCTACGCCCATTTCGTCACAGAGCTGATCCAGCATCCGATCCGGCGCAAGCCCGCCGAGGTCAAGCTTTACACGAACACGCTGCGTTACCACCGCGCCTATTGGCTTACCGTGGACCGGCTCACGCGCCACAACGCCGACGCGCGGGTGGTCGCCACGTGTGACAAAACGAATGGCGTCCGCGTCACGACCAAAAACATTGATGCGCTCACGCTTCGTCTGGAGGACAGTCCCGTGCCGCAGAGTGGAGCGTTGGTCGTGGACGGCGCCACCGTGCTGGCCGGTCCGCTGCCGGGACTGGTGCATCTGTCGAAACAAAGCGGCTCATGGAAAGCCGGCGAATGGAACGGCGAAACGCTGACCAAAAAGCACGGCCTCCAGGGGCCGATTGATGACGCGTTCAATTCCCGCTTTCTGGCGGTTTATGGCGAAGGCGACCGCAACCTCGCCATCGCGGAACTTGACGCCATTCGCAATCCACCCGGCCCGATGGATATCCACGGAGATTTCCCGATGAAGGCGGCCGCCAAACTGACGCGCGAGGATATTGAATCCGCGAATCTCATCCTCTTTGGTACACCGGAGAGCAATCCGATCCTGAAACGAATGGCCGCATCGTTGCCGACCGCGCTGATGCGAACTGACGACGGCGTGCGGTCCATCTTTATTTATCCGAATCCCGAAAACCCGGCGCGGTATGTCGTGGTGTGGCAGACGAAGCTGCTCAGCGTGGCGGGCGACAGCCTGCGCCAGTTCTGGATCATGCCGCTGTGCCTGCTTCCCGATTACGTGCGCGTGAAGGAGGGCAAGATTGTTTCCGGCGGCCATTTCGACAGCGATTGGAAGTTGGGACAGAAATGAAGCCCGTGGCTGAGAAAGGCTTGAGGACACAGCACCACCTCAAGCAACAGGCGGCGGTGGCCTGATTTGCTCGGAGCGCGGCTGTGTCGCAGCGACCAGCCGCAGCGTATTGAAATGAACATGCTGCGGCTGATCGCCAAGCGCGACACAGCCGCGCTCCGGGAAATTCAAATTTGGACACTACCCAACAGGCCCTGGGCTTGACGCTCGCCGGCTCAGGCATAGACTCTCCCAAATGAATCCGAGCCAAAAACAGTTGGCCGTTTCCTGCGGACTGTCAAAAAAAACATTTCCCGTCAATTTGAACCGGTCCGTCGCGATTGTCTGCGCGCTGGGTTTGTTGAATCTCCCGCTGCACGCGCAGGAAAAGGCCGCCAATAAGGACACGCCTGCCGGGCGGAAGGCGAAACAGGCTGCCAACCGGCCCGCATCCGTTCCGCCCACCTTCACCGACATCAAGTATGGAGCCTCGGACGCCAATGTCCTGGACTTGTGGCTGGCCAAAACCGACAAGCCCACGTCCCTGCTCATCAACATCCACGGCGGTGGGTTCCGGGGAGGCAGCAAATCCCAGTTCAACGCGTTCCTTTTGGATTCCTGCCTCAAATCCGGAATCTCGTTCGCCTCGGTCGAATATCGCCTCTCGGGGGAAGCCGGGTATCCGGCCCAGATGCACGATTGCGCGCGCGCCGTTCAGTTCCTCCGCTCCAATGCCAAAAAGTGGAACCTCGATCCGAAACGCTTCGCCGCCACCGGCGGGTCCGCCGGCGCGGGCATTTCCGTCTGGCTCGCCTTCCACGACGACCTGGCCAATCCCAAGAGCAGCGATCCCGTTTTGCGCGAATCCACGCGCCTGACCTGCGCGCTGGTCGGCGGACTGCAAAGCACCTACGACCCGCGCGAGATCCGCAAGATCGTGCCCGGCAATGCCTACGACGTATCGCCGATCAAGTCCCTGTTCGGTCTGCCCACGACTTGGAATTGGGACACTGACAAAATTGACGCCGCACTTGATGCCCGCCTCAAAGACGCATCACCCATAACCCATCTGACCAAGGATGACGCGCCGGTCTTTGTCTTTCACAACCAGTCCAACAACGTGCCCGGCAACATCCACCACGCCAATTTCGGGAAATATCTCAAGGAACAGATGGACAAGGCCGGCGTCGAGTGCGTTCACCACATGGACACCGACTATGCCGGGGGCTTTCGCGAGCAATCCAACGACATGTTCGAGTGGATGAAGAAACATTTCGGGATGTGAACCGCGCGGCCATTACTGATTGAGACGACCCGGCCGTAGTCCGTGAAGATAACTCGCATCTTCCAACTTGCCCTGCTGACATGATCGAGCTTTCCACCGCGGCGGCTCTCGAGCACCGCCAGGAGAGTGTGCTGCTTCGTCATCGTCCGGCCGTGCTGCTGTCAATGGCTCTGGCGATGGTGGCGCTCGCCGGGCTGGCAGCGGAAAAGCCGCGCGGGAGCGACCTGTCCGGGCCGTGGCAATTGTTCGTGGACGACTACCTGGTGGCCCAGGCCGAAGGCGTCGCGCGGGTGTATCACGCTTTCGAGAAACACCCAGGCAATCCCGTCCAAGGGATTCAAAAGTACGGCGGACGCGGCACAGCTCTGCTGGCGGAGGATGGGGCTGGTTATCGCTTGTGGTGCAGCGGGGGTAAGAATCATTACGTCAGCGCCGACGGGCTGACGTGGGACCGGCCAGTCCGTCCGGTGCGCGAAACCCAGGACAGTCAAGGCTGCTGCTCGGTGATCCACACGCCGTGGGAATCGGATCCGGCGCAACGGTTCAAGATGGTGAGCCTGGCTTACGTCGAGAGCCTGCGGAAGGACAAGCTCGACAAGGGCGACGACTGGTACGGCTGGGTCTCGCCGGACGGCCTCCACTGGACGAGCACGCAGCGCGCTCCGCTGTTTCGCGATCGTTCGGATGTGGGCAAGTTCGGCTGGGACGCGCATCGCCAGCGTTATTTCGGAACGCCGAAAATCTGGACAAACGTGCGCGGCCACCTGCGGCGATGCATCGGGCTGTCGGCGAGTCCGCAATTCGACGCGCCCTGGCCGGCGGCGCAGCTCATGCTCGTGCCCGATTCACTTGATGACGCCTGGGCCAGATCGCCGGAACAGCACACTCAATTCTACGGCCTGAGCGCGTTTGCCTACGAGTCCATCTACCTCGGATTGTTGGAAGTGTTCCGCGTGACCGATGGTATCAACGACGGCACCATTCACATCGAACTGGTCACCAGCCGGGACGGTGTTCGGTGGGACCGGCTGCCGGGCGAGCGGCGGCCCATCCTGCCGGTCGGCCCGCCCGGCGCATGGGATGCAGGGATGATCAAGACCCCCAGCCAGCCCATCGTTGAGGGCGACCAAATCAAATTGTTCTACGGGGCCAACAATCAGACTCACGGGTTCGGCCGGAGCTATCACGAGACGGCGGGGCGTGCTGCCGAGCGCGCCGACGGCACCGGGTTGGCGACATTGCGCAAGGATGGGTTCGCTTCACTGGACGCGGGGGCGGCGCCAGGAACGATCACGACAGTGCCCTTGCCTGGCGCACGAGGCCCGCTGGCGATCAACTACCGGGCACGGGAGGGCGGCTGGATCAAAGTCGAGGTCCTGGACGTCAGCGGCAACGTCCTGAGAGGATACAGTAAGGACGAGTGCCCGGCGTTAACGGGCGACAGCGTGAACGCGGCGGTGAAATGGCGCGAGTTTGGCGCGCTGCCGGCAGAACGCAGGGTGGTCCGTCTGCGCTTCGTGTTGCGAAACGCGTCGCTGTATTCGTTCAATGCCGGCGATACCGTGCGGGTGGAACGGCGGCGCCCCGAGCTGGCGGCGCTTTATACATTCGAAAGCCAGACGACGAGCGACGAACTGACCGAGGACGGCGCCCAAGGGTTGTTCTTGCAGAATGCCGTGAAGGTGGACCGTGACAAACACAACGCGGCATTCGGGAACGCGTCGGTGGCGTTTCGGGGAGACGATGCCGGGCGGCCAGCCAAGCTGGAGATTGACCAGACGTTCCGGCTGGACGAGCGGTTCACGCTGGCCGCGATGGTCAAACCGGCGGCCACGGGACGCATGCGGTTGTTCAGCGCCTGGGACCCGTATCCGGTGCGCGTCAATGAGCCCCCGTATCAGCGCGAAGGGGTGTTCGGGACGAAGGAATTGATCCTCGACTTCGATGCCGCCAAAGGCGACGCCAACGGACGATTACGCCTCGCGGTGCAAGGCCGCGAGGTCAGTGCGCGCGGCGCGATTCAACCCGGTCAATACCACCACGTCGCGGCGACCTACGACGATGGGGCGGTGAGCCTTTATCTCGATGGCCAACGGATCGGCGGCGGGCGCGTGCCCGGCGGCGAGGTGACGCTGCTGGCAAACCTGCGCGTCGGGGGAGACCTGGGTCCGATGAGCACTCGGGCGGCGGGCCTGAACAACGGAGCGCAACTGATCGGCAACGTGGACGACGTGGTGGTGCTGGGCCGGGCGCTGAGCGCCGACGACATTCGTGCATTGCGGCTCCAAGGCACGGCGTTCCTGTCCACGGCGAAGACCTCCGCCGACAACCGTTCGACTCCCTGATACTTTTCCTCCCCGAATCTCGCATGAGTTGGTAGAAACAACTTTACCAAGCCATGAACAACCACCCTTCCCGCGAAGAAACCCTCTTCTCCGCCGCCGCCGAAATGGCCACGCCGGAGATGCGCGCCGCGTTTCTCGACCGCGAATGCGCCGGGGACGCGCCGCTGCGCGCGCGGGTCGAGGCGTTGCTCAAGTCAATCAACGATGAAAACCGCCCGTTCATGCGCGGCCCCGCTTTGCCCGACGGCATTGCTCCCATCGCGGAGGGGCCCGGCGGCACCGTGATCGTGCCTGTGACCGAGAAGGCGGGCGACCGCATCGGCCGCTACAAGCTGCTCCAGCAAATCGGCGAGGGCGGGTGCGGCGTGGTTTATATGGCCGAGCAGGAGGAACCCGTCCGCCGCCGCGTCGCGCTCAAGGTCATCAAGCTGGGCATGGACACCAAACAGGTCGTCGCACGCTTCGAGGCGGAGCGGCAGGCGCTGGCGATGATGGATCATCAAAACATCGCCAAGGTGCTCGATGCCGGCGCGACCGACCCGGGCCGGCCGTTCTTCGTGATGGAACTGGTGCGCTGCACCAAGATCACCGAGTTCTGCGACCAGCAGAAACTTTCCACGCGCGAACGGCTCGATCTGTTCATCCAGGTCTGCCACGCCATCCAGCACGCGCACCAGAAGGGCATCATTCACCGCGACCTCAAGCCCTCGAACATTCTCGTCACGATGATTGACGGCCAGCCCGTGCCCAAGGTGATTGATTTCGGCATCGCCAAGGCCACCAACCAGCAGCGGCTCACGGACAAGACGCTGTTCACGGCGTTCGAGCAGTTCATCGGCACGCCGGCCTACATGAGCCCGGAGCAGGCGGAGATGAGCGGTGTGGACATCGACACGCGCAGTGACATTTACAGCCTGGGCGTGCTGCTCTACGAGCTGCTCACCGGCCGGACGCCCTTCGATGCCGGCGAACTGCACCGTGCCGGCCTGGATGAAATCCGCCGGATCATCCGCGAGGTGGAACCGCCCAAGCCCTCCACGCGCCTCACTCAAGAACTCGTAGGAGCCGACGTGAGGAAGCTCAAATCTCTTGCCGCATCCGGCGAACCCGCATCGGAGGAAGAAGTCAGAGCCTCCTCACGTCGGCTCCTACAAATCAAGGAACTCATCCATCTGGTGCGCGGCGACCTGGACTGGATCGTGATGAAGTGCCTGGAGAAATCCCGCGCCCACCGTTACGAGACCGCCAACGCACTGGGGATGGACTTGCAGTGTCATCTGGGCAACGAACCCATCGTCGCCCGCCCGCCGAGCAACCTCTACCGCCTCCAAAAACTTATCCGCCGGAACAAGCTCGCCTTCGCCGCTGCCGGGGCTGTTGTGATTGCGCTCCTGCTCGGAGTGGTTGTGAGCGGCTGGCAGGCGGTGCGCGCCACACGAGCCGAGCGCGAGCAAAGGAGCTTGCGCGAAGAGGCCGTGGCTTCCCGCCAGAAGGCCGAAGCCGCCGGGAAGAGCGCCCTGGCGCAAGCAGAGCGGGCTGAGGCGTCGGCCATTGAGACAAAGATGACCTTGGCGGCCTCCGATTTTTCGCAGGCGGTGCGTCTCATTACAGAGGGTAACAGGAGTGACGCGCTGGCATATCTCACGCGGAGTTTATCGGCGAATCCGACAAACGATGCGGCGTTGAGCAGGCTCGGGACGTTGCTGACTTATCACTCGTGGACCGTTCTCACACTAATCTTCAAGCACAACGGTTCGGTGCGTTCCGCGCAATTCAGTCCAGACGGGAAGCGGATTGTCACAGCTTCGGGTGACTTCACCGCGCGCGTGTGGGATGCACAGACTGGCCAGGCGCTGATGGAGCCTGTGAAACACAGTGGTGGGTTGAATTCAGCGCAATTCAGTCCTGACGGGAAGCGCATCGTCACGGCTTCGGAGGATCGCACGGCACGGGTATGGGATGTCGTTTCCGCCCAGCCGCGGTGCCCTGAATGGTTGCTTCAACTCTGTGAAGCGATTTCCGGCCAGGTGATGAACAAACAGGGCGTGTTGGAAGAAACGAAGCTGAACTGCGGTGAAGTGATCAAGCAAATCCGGGAGAAATTGAGCCATGAATCAGGCGATGATGATCGGGTGGTTTGGGGCCGCTGGTTTCTGGCCGATCCTTTCACGCGAACGATTTCTCCCTTTTCCAAGCTCACCGTCCCCGAATACATCGAGAATCGGATCAAAGAAAACACCCCGGCCTCCCTTGCTGAAGCCGAAGAGTTGGCCGCCGGAAACACCGCTCTGCTGGAGCGGATTGCGCGGGCACGTTCGGTTCCCACGCCCGGCCAGGGATTCCAACACGCTCAATTCGGAATGAGCCGACCTCTGGGGCCAGTCCTCCAGTTCCTTCACCCGTTCTTCCACCGCCGCCCCCACGTCCCACGAACCCAGAAAAGCGCCCTTGACCGCGACGAACGGATGAATCGTGTCAGCCAGCGATCAAGCCACGAGCCGGGCGGCGATGATTGGGTCGTCTGGGTCCGCTGGTTTCGCGCCGCCGACTGGGTGGTGTCTGAGGTGAAGGTGAAGCGGCGGAGATTTTCCAGCAGCGCCCCCGGACTCGCGAAGCGTTTGGAGTGCTCCAGCCCCAGCCGGAGCTTTTTCGTTCCCCATCACGCAACACACAGCGCCGGCTCGCGCCGGCGCACTCCACACGCTTCGCGACTTCGCCGCCCGCGCGCGCTTGCGAACAGGGCGGCGGCCTGTTGAAATGCACCCATGACGCCGGATCACGAGCCTGACGCGCTGCGGGAACAAGCCCCGCCCTACGCGCCACCGCCGGAAACGCAGCGGCTGATTGATGAGTTGTATCGCGAGGAGTTGCGCGATGCGCGCGCGATGGCGCCAGCGGAAAAGATATTGGCGGGGCAACAACTCTTTGAGGGCGCCTGCCGGATGACGATGGCGGGGGTTCGTAATCAGAATCCCGGAGCCTCCGAAGAGCAGTGCCTGGAAATTCTCCGTCAGCGGCTCGTGTTTCAGCGGAGGCTGGAGGAAATTCGCCAGCCGGTGCCGCAGCTCTGACCGCCGGCACAAGCCTCGCCATGAGCGACGTCACCCGCCTTCTCGATGCCGTGGGCAAGGGCGATGCCGTCGCCGCCGGGCAGTTGCTCCCGCTCGTGTATCAGGAACTCCGCCAGCTCGCCGCCGCCAAGATGGCGCGCGAAAATCCCGGCCACACCCTCCAGCCCACCGCGCTTGTCCACGTGGCGTGGCTCAAGCTCGCCGGGCCCGACGGCCGGGCGCAGTTTCAAAACCGCGCGCACTTCTTCGGCGCCGCCGCCGAGGCCATGCGCCGTATCCTCGTGGACAGCGCCCGCCGCAAACTCGCCGCCCGCCACGGCGGCGGCCAGTCGCGCGAGGACTTCGCCGGATTGGAAATTGCCGCCCCGTCCAGCAACGACGAATTGCTCGCCGTCCACGACGCTTTGGAGAAGTTCGCCGTCATTGATCCGCAGAAAGCCGAACTGGTGAAGCTGCGTTACTTCGTCGGCCTGCCCTTCAGCGAAGTCGCCGAGGTGCTCGGCATCTCCGAGCCGACCGCCAAGCGCTGGTGGGCCTACGCCCGCGCATGGCTGTTGACGGAGATTAAAGCGGGCTAACAGCCCGTTGAAAAACCCTTCAATTGTAGCCGTCGACGTTAGTCGGCGCTGATTTCCTGAGAGTCCCGAAGGCTTTTTGCGCCGACTAACGTCGGCGGCTACTTTTTTAACGGGCTGCTAAGGTCGCCGACCGTCCCTCATACCACAATGATGAAGGTTCACGCAGATTCGACAAGATCCTTAACCGCAGATGGACGCAGAGGAACGCAGATCAAGGTGAAAACTTCTGCGTCCATCGGTGTTTATCTGCGGTTCAAATCCCTTTGCTTGCGGCGCGCCGCGCTGTGTTTATCTGAGTTGATCAGCGCAGATCAGCGGTTCACTCCGTGTGCCGCTTCGCCTTCGAGCGGCCCCCCTGCCAGAGGTCGTATTGCGGGTCGGCATACTTCGCGAAAAACTCGTCGAGGCGTTGAGCCAGTTCAGCGCGCTTCGCTTCCGTGCCGGGCTGACCGAAAAGGTTGAAGCGTTCCTGCGGGTCTTTCTTCATGTCGTAAAGCTCGAACGGCCCTTTAGGGAAGCGTGCGACGTATTTCCAGTCCTCAGTGCGGACGGCGCGGACGGTTTCCATCTCGTAGAACATCACGTTGTCCCACGCCAGTTGCTCGCCGCGCAACGCCGCCGAGAAATCGCGCCCCGGCGATTTCGGCTGACCCGGCATCTTGTCGCCGAGCCCGAGGTGGTTGAGCACGGTGGGCAGGAAGTCGTAGTTGCTGACGATGAGGTTGTTGATCTTGCCCGCCGGGATTTTGCCGGGCTGCCGGAAGATCAGCGGGATTTGCATCATCAACTCGTGCGCGCCAATCGGCCGGAAATGGTCGCCCATGCCCCACATCCCGTTCTGCCCGCCCATCCAGCCCTGATCGGATGCATAAACGACCAGCGTCCTGTCATCGAGGCCGAGCCGCTTGAGCGTGGCCATGACGTCGCCCACGCCATCATCCACGCCGCTGGTCTCGGCAGCGCAACGTTCCATCGCCACCTGCGCGTTGTGAAACGGCTTGTTCGCAAACTGCCACGGATGCATCGCGTCGCGCGGGAAGCTGGGGAACGGTTTGCCTTTGTAGTATTCAGCCCAGCGATTGCGAGGTGGATTGGACATCAGCCCGCCGAGGTTGTAGGGGCCGTTGTAGGCGAGGAAGAGGCAGAACGGCCGCTCCTTGTTTCGTTCAATGAACTCGATGCCCTTCCGCGTCCACAGGTCCGTCGTGTAGCCCGTCTCCTTGCGCACCTTGCCGTCCTCGATGATGTCCTGGTCGTAAAACTCCCTCGTGTGGCCATCGGGCTTGGTAATCCAGAAGCTGAAACCTTCGGATGGCTTGAGGTTGTCGCCAAGGTGCCACTTGCCGCTGAGGCCGCACACGTAGCCCGCGTCGCGCAACACTTCGCCCAACGACGTGAATTCGGCGAGCGTGTTGTAAGCCTCCGGCCCCATCATGAATTTCGGGTCGAGGAACGAATGCACGCCGTGTTGCGACGGCATCAGCCCGGTGAGAAACGTCGCACGCGTCGGTGAGCAGACCGGGTTGCTGCTCAACGCGCGCGTGAAGCGGATGCCCTCGGCGGCGAGACGGTCAATGTTGGGCGTGCGGATGTCCAGGTTGCCGTAACAGCCCAGCGTCCAAGCGCCCTGGTTGTCAGTGAGGATGAAAACCAGATTGGGGCGGGAGGGTTGCGCCGCCGCGCCGGCGTGGGCAAACAACAAACAGACCAAGCCGGCCAATAATTCAATCAGGCGCTGGAGGACGACTCTCATAAAATACACGTTGTCGGCTGGAACGGGCGGCACCTTAACCGTTCGCTCGCCGTGTGACAACCTTCAAAGACGAGCAGGGCTGTTCTCCCAGCGCACCTTGGTTTTCAATAAGTCCGCCGCAGGGGTCGAAAAGCTCCAAATTCCAAGCTCCAACCTCCAGAGAAACATCAAACACCAAGGCTCAAAGGGCGCCCGAAGCGTTGTTGGGTTTTTGAGATTTGGAGCTTCTCTGGAGCTTGGAGGTTGGTGCTTGGTGCTTCACTCATTCCGCGTCCCGAAAAGTGGGATGCGCGCGGTCAGGCCGCGCCCGCAAAAAACTGCTGGCGCACGCGGCGGGTTGGAGTATGGTTGCCGCTCACTTTTTGATGTTAAATTATGGAACCGCAAGCTGACCTCGCACTCATCGGTTTGGCCGTCATGGGCCAGAACCTCATCCTCAACATGAACGACCACGGCTACACCGTCGTGGCCTTCAACCGCACCGTCTCCAAGGTGGACGATTTCCTCGCCAAGGAAGCCAAAGGGACCAAAGTGATCGGCGCCCACTCGATCCCGGAGATGGTCGGCCTGCTCAAGAAACCCCGCCGCATCATGATGCTCGTCAAAGCCGGCACCGCCGTGGACGAATTCATCGAGCAACTCCTCCCGCACCTCGAAGCGGGCGATATCATCATTGACGGCGGCAACTCGCTCTTCGAAGACACCAATCGCCGCGTCAAACACGTCGAGTCCAGGGGTCTGCACTACATCGGCACCGGCGTTTCCGGGGGCGAGGAAGGCGCCCGCCGCGGTCCCAGCAGCATGCCCGGCGGCTCCCCCGCCGCGTGGCCGCACGTCAAGGACATCTTCCAATCCATCGCCGCCAAAGTCGAAGGCGGTGCGCCCTGTTGCGACTGGGTGGGCGAGAGCGGCGCGGGCCATTACGTGAAGATGGTCCACAACGGCATCGAATACGGCGACATGCAACTCATCTGCGAAGCCTACAACCTGCTGAAAAACGGCCTCGGCCTCAGCGCCCAGGAAATGCACGAAGTCTTCGGCGAATGGAACAAGGGCGACCTCGACAGCTTCCTCATCGAAATCACACGCGACATCCTCGCCAAAAAAGATGACGATGGCCAGCCTCTCGTTGATAAAATCCTCGACACCGCCGGCCAGAAAGGCACCGGCAAATGGACCGTCATCAACTCTCAGGAACTCGGCATTCCCATCACGCTGATGGCCGAGGCCGTCTATGCCCGCTGCGTGTCCGCGCTGAAGGACGAGCGCGTGAAGGCCGCCCGCAAGCTCAAAGGCCCGCGGCCGGCCATCGGCGCCGCGAAGAAGGAAGCCGCCCGGAAAACGTTCATCGAGGACATCAAGAGCGCCCTGTACGCCTCGAAGATCGTCAGCTACGCGCAGGGTTACATGCTCATGCGCGCGGCGGCGGCCGAGTACAAGTGGAACCTCAACTATGGCGGCATCGCGCTCATGTGGCGCGGCGGCTGCATCATCCGCTCGCGCTTCCTCGGCAAGATCAAGGAGGCCTTCGACAAGAATCCGAAGCTCACCAACCTGCTGCTCGACGATTATTTCCGCGGCGAGATCAAGAAGTGCCAGAAAGGCTGGCGCAACGTCGTGGCAACCGCCGCCAAAAGGGGCATCCCGGTCCCGGCGTTCAGCACGGCGCTGGCGTTCTATGACAGCTACCGCACCGCCGTTCTGCCGGCGAACCTGCTCCAGGCCCAGCGCGACTACTTCGGCGCGCACACGTACGAGCGCGTGGACAAGCCGCGCGGTGAATTCTTCCACACCAACTGGACCGGCCGCGGCGGCGATGTCTCCTCCAGCACGTACAACGTCTGACCCGATTTACGATTTGCGCACCGGGCATGGGATCGTGCATCAAACGAAATCGAACACTGGAAATACGATGACTCGCGAGGAGATGAAAGCGCGAACAAAAGCTTGCGGGCATCACGTTCTCCGGCTTTGTCCCTCCCGGCCCAACAACGGCATGGCACGTCGTCTGGGCGATCAGCTATCGCGCGCCGGGACTTCCGTTGGCGCCAACGATCGCGTCGCTTGCCGTGCCACATGCAACACTGACTTCAGCAAGAAGCTTCGCGTCGTCGTCTCCATCAAAACCGGCCGCTCCTCACCCCGCGCGTAAATCGTGAATCGCCCATCGTAAATTGCATGTCAGACCCCGCTCAAATTCTCAGAGATTTCCGCCCCACGAAGGAATTCTTCATCGGCATTGACTCCGACGGCTGTGTGTTTGACTCGATGGAGATCAAGCACAAGGAATGTTTCACGCCGATGTACATCAAACATTTCGGCCTCCAGCCCGTGAGCAAATACGCCCGCGAGGTCTGGGACTTCGTGAACCTTTATTCCAAGACCCGCGGTGTGAACCGCTTCCCTGCCCTCTCGCGCGCGTTGAATCTGCTGCGCGAGCGGCCCGAGGTCAAGGCGCGCAACGTCCCGGTGCCCGACACCAGGGCGCTCGATGAATGGATTGCCCGCGAGACCAAACTGGGCAACGCCACGCTCAACGCCGAGGTCTCACGCGGCAACCAAGGCCTCGCACAGATCAAGGTCTGGTCGGACGCTGTCAACAAAACGATCGAGGACATCGTGCACGGCGTGCCGCCGTTCCCGCTGGTGCGCGAGAGCTTCGCGAAGCTCGACCGGCTGGCCGACGCGATGTGCATTTCCCAGACCCCTGGCGAAGCGTTGCAGCGCGAGTGGGCCGAACACGGCCTCGACCCGTTCGTGAAGATCATCGCCGGCCAGGAGATGGGCACCAAGACCGAGCACCTCAAGTACGCCGCCGCCGGCAAGTATCCGAAGGACAAAATCCTGATGATCGGCGACGCCCCCGGCGACTACCAGGCCGCCCGGTCCAACGAGGCGCTCTTCTACCCCATCAATCCCGGCGCCGAGGAAGCCTCGTGGGAACGGTTCTTCGGGGAGGCGCTCGACCGTTTCTTCAAAGGAACCTACGCAGGCGCTTACGAAGCGGAACGAGTGAAGGAATTCGACGCCTGCCTGCCGGAGAAACCGAACTGGTGAGCGCGGCTAATTTCAGTTTTTAGGAAGCCCGCCGCGGATGGTCGAAAACCTCCAAATTCCAAGCTCCAACCTCCAGAGAAACCTCAAGCACCAAGTTTCAAAAGGTGCCCGAAGCGTTGTTTGGTATTTGTGATTTGGAGCTTCTTTGGTGCTTGGAGGTTGGAGGTTGGTGCTTCGCTCTTCCCTTGCTCAGGAAGTGAAATGCGCTCCGAACTGCGTTGCGCCGATAATTCCGCTTGCGCCGTGCCGGATTCCGTCTATAACGCCTGCATCCGCGGGCAAAAGCTGCGTGAGTCGGGAATTGTCAGCGGTGCTTTTGAGCAATGGCAATTTGAGACCCGCAACGGGAACGTTCAGCAACTCATTGCCCGGCGGAGCAAACAGAATTCATCATGACCTCAAAGCTCTTCGTCGGGAACCTCTCCTACACTGCGACCGAAAACGATCTGCAGGACCATTTCGCGCAGGCTGGCACCGTCATTTCCGTGAGCATCATGCAGGACCGGGTGACCGGACGTTCGCGCGGTTTTGCTTTCGTGGAAATGGGTTCGCCCGCCGAAGTCGAAAAGGCGATCGCCCAATTGCATCAGAAAGATTTCCAGGGCCGTCCCTTGACGGTGAATGAAGCGCGGCCCAAAACCGAACGCCCGCCGGGTGGCGGCGGAGGTTGGGGTGATCGTGGTGGCGGCGAACGGCGCGGCGGCGGCCACCGCGACCAGCAATAGATTTGTCTTCCAGCCTCGCAGCGCAGCAAACCGATCGGAGGGGCGAGCTACGCGAGTCCCTCAACGGCTCGGGAAGTCGGCCGATAATTGGGACTCGCGTAGCTCGTCCCTCCGATAAATGTTTTTTGGCGATCGGGCTAAACGAACTTGCCGGGGTTCAAAATCCCCCGCGGGTCCAGCGCCAGTTTGATCGAGCGATGCAGTGCGCGGACTTCCGCCGAAACGGCGCTCGGCCACCACGGTTTCCTGGCCAGACCGATGCCGTGCTCGCCGGTAATGACACCGCCCCAGGCGAGAACCTGCCGGAACAGCCCGTCCAGCGCGGCGTTGCTGCGCTGCCGGGCGCGGGGCTGGTTGAAATCCACCATCACGTTGACGTGGATGTTGCCGTCGCCGGCGTGTCCGAAGCAGGCCACGGGCAGGCCGTGCGTCTTTTGCAAACGCGCCGTGAAATGAAAGAGGTCCTCCAGCCGGCCGCGCGGCACCACGATGTCCTGGTTGAGCTTGGTCAGGCCGGTGTCGCGCAGGCTGTAGGAGAATTCGCGCCGCAGACCCCAGAGCTTTTCCACGGCGCCCGCGCCCAATGCCTGCCGGAGGAAGAGCGGGCGGAACGCGCGGAGGATTTTCCCCAGGTCGCGCAACTCACCGCGCACGCTGCGTTGCTGGCCGTCCAGTTCGATCAGGAGCAGGGCACGGCAACCCTCGAGTTCCGCGCTGCCGGTGCGCCGGCGTGCCGCCGCCAGTGTGAACTGGTCGGCAATCTCCAGCGCGCACGGCAGAAAACCGCCGGCAAAAATCGCCGCGATCGCCCGCGTCGCCGCCCGCGTGGAGTCGAAGCCGGCGCCGAGCAATGCCCGGAACGGCGGCAAGGGAAGCAACTTCAGGGTCGCTTCCGTGACGACGCCCAGCAAACCTTCGGAGCCGACAAACAGGCGGTGCAGATCAAAGCCCGTTTTGTTTTTGTGGGTGCGGCTGCCCAGGCGCACGAGCGTTCCGTCCGCCAGGGCGACCTGGAGGCCGAGGACGTAGTCGCGGGTGACGCCGTATTTGAGACAGCGCGGTCCGCCGGCGTTGGTGGCGATGTTGCCGCCGAGGCTGCATTCAGCCCGGCTGGCCGGGTCGGGCGGATAGTAGAGGCCCTGTTTTTCCACCGCCTCCTGCAACGTCTGCGTGATGACGCCGGGCTGGATCACCGCGACGAAATCGCGCGGGTTGATTTCCTTGATGCGGTTCATCCGTTCCAGCGAGAGCACGATGCCGCCACGCGCGGGAACGCAGCCGCCGACGTAGCCCTGACCCGCGCCGCGCGCGGTGACGGGGATGTGTCGCGCGTGCGCGAAGCGGAGGATGTTCGCCACGGAGCGGGCGCTGCGGGGCAAGGCGACGGCCTCCGGCACGCGGGCGGCGAACCATTTGTCGCCGGCGAACTGCCGGCAAAAGATTTTGTCCCGCCGCAATTCGCCAGGCGACAGGTCCCGTTCAAGCCGGGCAAGCGCGGAAGAACGTTTCATGAGCCGCTGACATCCGGCGCCAGGATGAGAGCGCGGGCGTCCTCGGCCTGGTCGTCGGGCACCTGGACGAGAATGCCACCGGCGGCGGCGGTGTAACCCTCCATGCCTAAAGCCGCAAGTTCGTGGGCGACATGGGGCTGAAAGTTCGCCGCTTCGAGCCGGGAGCGGATGAGCTGGGCTTCAATCGGACTGAAGGTCTGGAACACGGTGACCAGGTGCATGACAGCACGATGCCTTGAAAACGGCGGCAATTCAAGTTTGCGCGAGCGGTTTCACTTCGGCGAAAATCATCTTGCCGGCGCCGGTCTGCAGGACGCTGGCGACCTGGACTTCGACCTGCTGGCCGATCAAGGCTTCGGCGTGGTTGACCACGACCAGAGTGCCATCGTTGAGGAAGCCGACCCCCTGCCCCTTGTCTTTGCCTTCGCGGACGATTTTCAAGCTCAGGCTCTCGCCAGGGAGGAGCACCATCTTGAGGTAGGTGGCCAGTTCGTTGAGGTTGACGTGCGGGACCGACTGGAGTTCGGCGATTTTGCCGAGGTTGTAATCGTTGGTGAAGAGTTTGGCCCCCAGCATCCGGGCCAGCCGCACCAGTTTGCTGTCCACAGTCGTTTCCTCGGGGATGTCGGCCTCGTGGATTTTGATTTCGTTTTTGGGGTTGTTCCGGATGCGGGTCAGGATGTCCAGTCCGCGCCGGCCGCGGGCGCGGCGCAGGGGATCATTGGAATCGGCGATCTGCTGCAGCTCATAGAGGACAAAGCGGGGAACAACCACGATGCCTTCCAGGAATTTCACCTCGATCAAATCCGCGATGCGGCCGTCAATGATCACGCTGGTATCGAGCAACAGGAGGTTGACCGGTTTGTTTTGCGGGGCGAACCGGATATAGGGAATGATCAGTGAAAAATCCTCCTTGTTGCTGCGTATGGCCAGAATCATGCCGAGGTAACCGAAGCTCAAAAAAAGCCCCAGCCGGATCAGCCAGCGCGTGTTTTCCTCGGCGAACTCAAACAGTTGCGAGCGATCCACCAGCCAGGCAATGAAACTGCCCAGCCCCAGGCCAAAAGAAGCTGCCGAGAAAGCCCGCAGCGAAAATCCCTGGAGCATTTCATCAATGGCGATGAGCAGGCCGCCCATGCCGAGCCCGATGGCCAGCCCGTAGGCGCCCTTTTCAATCAGTCCCGGCTGCACCTGGCTGACGGCGTATCCGCCCGCCGTGCACAGGCACAAAAACAAAATTCTTAAGACCCACACTGACATAATTCAACTCTCGAACGCCCGGCCCGTGTCCGCCGGGGACGCGACTGCCGCGCTCATTTGACTGGTTTCGGCTTGTACAGCAAGCCGTATCTGTTCAGGTTGTGGAACTGGAAGCAGGTTTGGGCGCACAGCACCATGCCGGTGAAGGCGCCGGTGATGAGGACGACCGACTGGAATTTGACGCCAACGAAATGGAGTTGACAGGCCAGATCGCGCCCGTTGATCCGCCGGGTGAAAAGCGACCCGACCACTTCGAGGATCAACAGTGAAATCCTCCCCAGCCCCTGGAGCCAGCCACCCACCCATCTGGCGGCAAAACCGTTCATTCACGTTCATTCAGTGTGGGCAGTGTAACGCGGCTCCGCCAAACCTGGCCAGCCTCAACGGGGAAATAAAAACGCCATCCGCGCACGGATGGCGTTGGCCGGAAATTTTTCCGCGGTTAACTGGACAGCGCGCCTTCGGCCGCCGCCTTCTGGCCGAAGACCAGTTTGTCTTTGCTGTCCTTGTCCACCGTCACCAAGACCGGTTCGTTGTCGTGGATGTTGCCCTTGAGTTTTTCCTCGGCCAGCGGGTTTTCGAGAAACCGCTCCACGGCGCGGCGCATCGGCCGGGCGCCGAAGGCCGGGTCATAACCCTTCTCCACCAGGAATTCCTTGGCCTTCTCATCGAGTGTGAGTTCTATATTTTTTGTTTTGAGCCGGCCGGCCACTTTGCTGATTTCCAGGTCCAGAATCTGAATGAGGTCGGGCTTGGTCAACGAACGGAAGACGATGATGTCGTCCAGGCGGTTGAGAAACTCCGGCTTGAACGTCTTCTTTGCCTCGTCGAGGATTTTGTCCCGCATCCGTTCGTAGCTGTTTTCATCGCGGATGGGCGAGAAACCCATCGTGGTCAGCTTCTTGATGACTTCGGCGCCGACATTGGACGTGAGTAAAACAATGGTGTTGCGAAAATCAATCACGCGCCCGGTGGAGTCGGTTAATTTCCCCTCTTCCATGATCTGCAGGAGCATGTTCATGACATCGGGATGGGCCTTTTCGACTTCATCGAACAAGACCACCGAGTAAGGCTTGCGGCGGACCTGTTCGCTGAGCTGGCCGCCTTCGTCGTAACCCACGTAACCGGGCGGCGAACCGACCAGGCGCGAGACGGTGAATTTTTCCATGTACTCGCTCATGTCGAGCTGGATGAGCGATTTGGCGTCGCCAAACATGTTTTCGGCCAGCGATTTTGCCAGCAGAGTCTTGCCCACGCCGGTGGGGCCGAGCAAGGCGAAGGCGCCGATGGGCCGCTTGGGGTCTTTCAAGTCCGCGCGCGAGCGGCGCAGGGCTTTGCACATCGCCGCGACGGCTTCGGACTGGCCCACCACGACGCGGGAAATGTCCTTTTCCATGTCGAGCAGCTTTTGCGTTTCGTTTTGCTCCATCCGCTTGAGGGGAATCCCGGTCCACTTGGAGACCACTTGCAGGATGTCGTCTTCGTCCACGACGACGCGTTTTTCTTCACGGGCCGTGCGCCAGGCGGTGAGCGTGGCTTCGAGTTTTTCCTTGGCCTGTTTTTCCTTGTCGCGCATCGCGGCGGCGCCTTCAAAGTCCTGGTCTTTAATGGAGCGTTCCTTGCGGATTTTGATTTCTTCAATTTCGGCTTCGATATTTTTGACATCGGGCGGGCGGGTCATCGCGCTGATGCGCGCGCGCGAGCCGGCTTCGTCCATGACATCAATGGCCTTGTCCGGCAGGAACCGGCCGGTGATGTAGCGGTCGGAAAGTTTGACAGCCTCCTCGATGGCCTTGTCGGTCATCTGGGCTTTGTGGTGTTCCTCGTATTTGGGCCGCAGTCCTTTTAGAATCAAAATGGCCTCTTCCACCGAGGGGGCATCGACCTGGATGCTTTGGAAGCGGCGTTCGAGGGCGGCGTCCTTCTCGATGTACTTGCGATATTCGTTGAGCGTGGTGGCGCCGACGCATTGCATTTCGCCGCGGCCGAGGGCGGGTTTGATGATGTTGGAAGCGTCCATCGTGCCTTCGGCCGAGCCGGCGCCGACGATCGTGTGCAATTCGTCAATGAACAGGATGATGTTCTTGGCGCGGCGGATTTCGTCCATGACGGCCTTGATGCGCTCTTCGAACTGACCGCGGTATTTGGTGCCGGCGACCATGAGGGCGAGGTCGAGGGTGATGACGCGTTTGTCGCGGAGCAAGTCGGGCACGTTGCCGCGGGCGATTTCCTGCGCCAGGCCCTCGACGATGGCAGTCTTGCCCACGCCCGCTTCGCCGAGGAGGACCGGATTGTTCTTGGTGCGGCGGCAGAGGATCTGGATGACGCGCTCGATTTCGTTTTTACGGCCGATGACCGGGTCCATTTCCCCTTTACGGGCGATTTCGGTGAGGTCGCGGCCGAACGCTTTGAGGGCGGGCGTTTTGACTTCGCCTTTTTTCTCGGCGGGCTTGTCAGACGCTTCACCGGCGGGCTGTTCTTCCTGGGCGGTGAAGTTGGGGTCGAGTTCCTTCAAGATTTCCTGGCGGGTCTGTTCAATGTCCACGTCGAGATTTTTGAGCACGCGCGCGGCCACGCCGTCGCCTTCGCGCAAGAGACCCAGCAAAATGTGTTCGGTGCCCACGTAGGTATGATTGAGCGCCTTGGCTTCCTTGGCGGCCAGCGAGAGCACTTTTTTGACGCGCGGGGTGTAAGGGATGTTGCCAATCATCTTCTGGTCGGGGCCGGTGCCGACCTGTTTTTCGACTTCCATGCGGACGGTTTCCAGGTCCAGGCCGAGTTTCTGGAGGACATTGACGGCCACGCCCTGTCCCAATTTGATAAGCCCGAGCAAAATGTGTTCAGTGCCGACGAAATTATGATTGAACCGGTCGGCCTCCTTGCGCGCCAGGGCCAGCACCTGCTGGGCGCGCGGAGTGAAGTTGTTCATCGTTTCGTCGCTCATAAGGCTAACTTGCTGTTATCAACCGGTTTTGTCGAGACTTTCTCCGTCCGGCGCCGGCGGGCGGGTGGCTGGCCGGGCGATGGGGCGGAGGCGCTCGCGCAACATGTCTGCACGAAGCAAATCGCGTTCCTCAGCGGGCAGTTTTTCGGAAACCCGCTTTTGCAAATGGGCCGGCTGGGTCATGATGAACAATTCGTCCACGAGCGAACGTGGCACGCCGGGGAACAATCCCAGGTCCACACCCAGGCGCATGAGGGAAAGCAGGTTCATGGTTTCCTTGGAGGAGATGCTGTGGGCATTGGCCAGGATGCCGTAGGCCCGGCCGATGTGATTATAGACCATCTTGGGTTTCTTTTCCATCAGGGAGCCGCGGGCGTTTTCCTCGTGCTCGATGAGTTGGAGGAGGACCTTGTTGATCCGTTCGACGATGTCGGTTTCCACCTCGCCGAGGGTCATCTGGTTGGAGACCTGGAAGACATTGCCCAGGGCCTCGGTGCCTTCACCGTACAGCCCGCGCACGGCCAGGCCGAGTTTGTTGACGGCCTGGATGATCTGGTTGATTTGTTCGGCCAGGACCAGCGCCGGCAGATGCAACATGGCGCTGACCCGGATGCCGGTGCCGAGATTGGTCGGACAGGCGGTCAGGTAGCCGAGGTCGGGCGAAAAGGCGTAATCGAGATTTTTTTCCAGCGCGGTGTCCACCTGGTCAATGGCCTGCCAGGCGGCCTTGATTTGCAGGCCGGGCCGCAACGCCTGCATGCGCAGGTGGTCTTCCTCATTGATCATCACGCAGAGGGATTGCTCCGCGTTCAACACCAGACCGCTGCCGGTGCTCCTGGCGGCGTGTTCGCGGCTGATGAGATGGCGTTCGACGAGGATTTGCTTGTCCAGCGCAGTCAGGTTGTCCATCGCCTCGGAGAAGGCGCCGGCCAACTGGGGCAACCCTTCCACGGCCGGGCGGATGACTTCCAGAGATTTGACGCGCTCCGCTTTCTTGGCCCAGCCCGGAAAGGCAAATTGCCGGACGTTCCGCGCCAGACGGACCCGGCTGGAGAGCACGATCCGGTCATGCGGACCGGCGCTCTGGCTGGCCACATCCGGGGCAACAAGAAACTCGTGAAGCTTCATCGCATCAAGCCGCTGGCAGTTCGCTGCATTTTTCCTTCACCTGTTTCATTTCGTCGCGCACCTGGGCGGCCTGTTCGAAATCTTCATCCACGACCGCTTTATCCAGTTTTTTTTGCAGCGCCTTTATTTTTTCCTTGAAATCTTTGGAGAGCCGGAGCGCCTGGGGCACCTTGCCGCTGTGCCGGGTGGCTTTGTGCATGGTCTTGAGCAACCCTTCCAGCCCTTCGGCAAACGTCGTGTAACATTCGGCGCACCCCAGCCGGCCCGCCTTCTTGAAATCCACCTGCGTAAAACCGCAATGCGGGCAGCGCAATTCCGTCCCGGCGGCGGCCTGCTCCATGTCCTGGGCCGCGCCCAACCCGAGCAGCAGGTCGGCCAGCGAAAAGCCCGTGGGGTCGCTCACCCCTTTTTCCTTCGAACAGCCCTCGCACAAGTCCACCTTCTGCATCTTGTCGCCCACGATCTGGGTCAGATGCACGGTCGCTTCATTCTCTTTGCAAATATTGCAGAGCATACGGGTCTCGCTATGGGTATATCGGCTCGCCAGAGGTTTTAGTCAAGGCACGGTAACGCCGGACCAGGTCCCGCGTGATCCTCCCCGGCCGGCCCGTGCCGATGACGCGCCCGTCAATCTTCACCACCGGGACCAA
Organism: uncultured Verrucomicrobiota bacterium; assembly: GCA_964539075.1. Classification (GTDB taxonomy): domain Bacteria; phylum Verrucomicrobiota; class Verrucomicrobiia; order Limisphaerales; family CAZIFU01; genus CAZIFU01. The sequence continues at coordinate 25,085 of CAZIFU010000030.1, forward strand.
TTCGGCGCCCGTGCCGGTCAGAAAACATTCGTCGGCGTTGAACAAGTCGTAGCGCGTGAGATCCGGTTCCGCCACCGGCCAGCCCGCTTCGCCCGCCAGCGTCATCACCACGCCGCGCGTGATGCCGTAGAGCGCGCCGGCCGACAACGGCGGCGTGAACAACTGCCCGGCTTTGATGATGAACACGTTGTCCCCGGTGCACTCGGCCACGTAGCCCGCCGCGTTGAGCATGAGGGCTTCTTCGCACCCGCTGTTGTTCGCCTCGATCCTGGCCAGAATGTTGTTCAAATAATTCAGCGACTTGATCGCCGGATTCAGCGCGCTGTGCAGGTTGCGCGTCGTCGGCACGGTGACGATGTCCAGACCCCGCTCGTAATATTCCGGCGGATAAAGCTGGATGCGGTCCGCGATGATGATGAGCGACGGCCTTTTGCAACGGTTGGGATTCAGCCCCAGGCCGCCCACGCCGCGGGTCACCACCAGCCGGATGTAGCCGTCCTTGATTTTATTGCGACGGCAGGTTTCCAGGACCGCCCGGCAAATGGCCGCGTGCGATTGTGGAATCGTCAGCAAAATCGCCTTGGCCGAATAAAACAAGCGGTCAATGTGCTCCTTCAATTTGAAGACGCGGCCGTGGTAGGCGCGAATCCCTTCAAAGATGCCGTCGCCGTAAAGCAGTCCGTGGTCGAACACCGAAATCTTCGCGTTTTGCTGGCCGCAGTATTTGCCGTCGAGGTAGATTTTCATGCTGTAAAACCGGCGACAGACTACGTCAGGCCGCCAACGGCGCGCAACTCAGGAATTGCGGACGGAAAGGATCGGGAGCACTGGAGCGCGTGTTGCCAAAATCTGTGTTTCGGAGGGACGAGCTACGCGAGTCCCAAACTTGAGGCTGTTGTCCCGGGAAATTCGCGGGACTCGCATAGCTCATCCATCCGGGGAAAAGGAGTAAAGCTGACGTTTACAGGAAGGAAGTCCAATCCGATTGATTATTCCGGCACGCCGACGCGGTAGAAGAATGGACCGGGACCGGCCGCGTTGGTATCCCCGAAACTCGTCGTGGTTGTCTGGCCGACAATGTTGCTTTGCAGAGTGCTAACGATGAATCTGAGCCGGCGGCTGGTTTTGCAAGGCAAATCGGGCGCAAATCGGGCGCAAATCGGACGACGTGCCTAAAAAGCTTGGAAGTGGTTTCATAAGGCCAACCTGGGTGGGGCGAGACTCCGTCGAGCCAATTCAATCCTTGCCCGACACGGCTCGACGGAGTCTCGCCCCACCTTATGAAACCAATTCTAGCACCCCCTCACTCCTTCACTCACTTACCCCATCACTCCATTCGCGCGTATCCGACCGTCCACCAGTTCCACGATGCGCGGCGCGCGCGCGGCCACCCGGGCATCGTGCGTGGCGATGATCAGCGTCGCCTGCCGTTCGGCGCGCAACGCGCAGAGCAACTCGATGATTTCTTCGCCCGTGTGCGAGTCCAGGTTGCCGGTCGGTTCATCCGCCAGGATCAGGTCCGGCTCATTGATCAAGGCGCGCGCGATGGCCACGCGCTGTTGCTCGCCGCCGGACAACTCGTAAGGCTTGTGCTCCAGCCGTTGCGCCAGTCCCACGCGCCCCAGCAATTGGCTCCCGCGCCGCTCCGCTTCCGCCGCCGGGAGCCGCGCCATGCGGGCGGGCAGGCAGACATTTTCCAGCGCGTCGAGTTCCGGCAACAGATGATACGCCTGAAAAACAAAACCAACCTTCGCATTCCGCAAATCGGAGAGTTGTCCGGCGGAGAGCGCGGCCAGATTTTGACCGGCGAAATGAATCTGCCCGGCATTGGGCGCGTCCAGGCCGCCGAGCAGATGCAGCAACGTGCTCTTGCCCGCCCCGGAGGCTCCGCGCAACGCCAGAAAATCCCCGCGCGCCACCGTCAGGTCCACGCCGTGCAACACCTCCAGCGTGCGCTTGCCCAGCACGTAGGTTTTGCACAGCCCGCGTGCTTCGAGCAAGGCCTGCGGCCCACCACCATTCGCTGCTGACTCTGAGTTATTCATGCCGGAGCGCCTCCACCGGCTTCAATCGCCCGGCGATCCACGCCGGGATGATTCCCGCCAGGATGCAGATGAGCAGCGAACCGCCACAGATGGCAACCAGATCGCTCGTCATGGTGAGCGCCGGCAGCTCATAGACCTTGTAGATGGCGGCGGCCAGCAGTTGCCGGCCCGCCACGTCGCTGAGGAAATGCAGGAATTCATTGCGGTATTTCAACGCCAGCAAACCCAGCCCCAGCCCGGTGAACACACCGGTCACGCCAACGATGAGGCTCTGGCTCAGGAACAGCCAGAGCACCTGGCCGTTGCTGGCGCCCAGCGCCTTGAGGATGCCGATCTCGCGGGTCTTTTGGACGACAAAGGTGATGAGTGAACTGGTGATGCCGAAGGCCGCCACGATCACGATGAAGAACAGCAAAAAGAAAATCATGTTCTTCTCCAGCAGCAGCGTGTTGAACAGTTCCGAATATTCTTCCATCCAGGTGATGACGCGGAAATCGCCGCCCAGGCTCGCCATGAGCTGATCGCGGACCTGCGGGGCCTGGAACGGGTCGCGCAACATCACCATCAGGCCGTGCACCGAGTCCTCCAACGCATACAGGTCCTGCGCATTCGCCAGCGACGTGATCAGAAACAGGGAATTATAATCCGCAAAGCCAACGTCGAAGATGCCGCGCACCGAGAATTCATCGGGCAGAATGGCTTCGTCGTTCCCCTTGGCCCGGCTTTGTTTCATCTTCTGCAAATTGCGCGGCGAATAGACCGATAATTTATCCCCTACGTGCAGGCCCATGCTTTGCGCGAAATCGCTGCCCACCAGCAGGCCGTTGCCGCTGACATCGAAGCTCCCCTGCCGCACGCTGTTGGGGATGATGCTCACGCTGGCTTCGGCCTGGGGATCAATTCCGCGCACGACCGGCGCATCGGCCTGCGGCTCGCCGTGCAACGGCTGGGTTTCCACCAGCACCTTGCCGATGACGAAGGGCGCGACGCCTTTGACGCTGGGGTTCGCCGCCACCACCTTCATCACCTGCCGGAAATCGCGCAGCGTCGTGCCGTTTTTGACCACCTTCATGTGCGCGTTGAAGCCGAGGATTTTCTCGTGCCATTCGCGGTCGAAGCCGCTCATGACGCTGATGACGATGATCAACACCGCCACGCCCAGCATCACGCCCAGGATGGAGATCAAGGTGATGACGGAAACGGAAGTCCGTTTGGGACGCAGGTAGCGCAGGGCCAGCAGCAGCTCAAACGGCAATCGCGACATGGCGCGGAGACTAGGGGGCGAGGCGCAAAGTTCAAAGTTCAAAGTTCAAAGTCAGTGTCCGTCGATCCCCGGTGCACGTCTCACTTTCTGAGCGCGGGATGGGCGAAGCACCAAGCTCCAACCTCCAAGCACCAGAGAAGCTCGAAATCTCAAACACCAAAACAACACTTCTGGCCCCTTTGAGACTTGGTGCTTGATGCTTCTCTGGAGGTTGGAGCTTGGAATTTGGAGCTTTTCCGCGTCCAGAGGTATGTCGCAGTGACTGCTGATTTTTTGCCTTTTGTAATTTCCATTTTTGATTTTGAATCCCACTCATGGCCAAAAAATCCAGCGCCCGTTCCATCCCCAAAAAGGTTTTAATCCCCATCGGCGACGCCACCGAAGTCCTCGACACGATGTATCCCATCTTTCGCCTGCCGGAGGATGGTTTTGAAGCGGTCGTCGCCGGGCCGGAAGCCCGGTTGTATCACGCGGTGACGCACGAAATCCCGCCGGGCGAACCGCGTTGGGACATCACCCGCGAAGGCCCCGGCTATCATCTCCGCGCCACCATCGCGTTCAAAGATGTGGACCCGCGCGAATATGCCGGACTGTTCCTCTCCGGCGGTCGCGCACCGGAATATCTCCGCTACGACAAGGACCTGCTGCGGATCACCCGCCATTTTTTTGCCGCCGGCAAACCAGTCGCGTGCGTTTGTCACGGCATCGAAATTCTGACGGCGGCGGATTGCATTCACGGCCGTACGGTCACCACCGTGGCCAAATGCGCGATGGACGCCCAGCAAGGCGGCGCAAAGTACGTGGATCAACCGTTCGTCGTGGCAGGCAGCCTCGTTACGGCGCGCACCTGGCACGACAATACGCCGCTGCTGCGGGAATTCATCGCGATGCTTAAGAAGTCGTTGTAAATCACCGTCTCCCGTAGCAGCCGAGGTAACGAGGCTCTGACTTCCCTTGTGTTTCCGATGAGATTTGAGCCTCGTTACCTCGGCTGCTACTTTATTAACGGGCTGTTAAGGCGGCGAAACAGGACGGCTTGCTCTGTCCTCGAGTGAACCGTGTACGACGTTTGCGGAAAATCATTTCGTCCCACTTGAACGGAAAGCACGAGAACCGCCGAATGCAATCGCTATGCACGCAATCGCCGCCGGCGCTCGCAGCCATTCGCCAATCACAGGCCCAATGACTACTGGGAGCAACATCGGCACAGAGAATATCAGTGGTGACAGCCACCAAGGCGCACGCAACAAACCTGCGGCGGCCGAAGGGAACAGCGATGTGAATAAACCAAAGGAGAAAGTGCCCCAACTAAGCTTGGGCCCGCCGCACATCCCAACTGTGCCAGACAGTAAACCAGCCGAAAGCAATCCACAAAAGCCACAGGCAACTGCCATGACAACACCCAGCGCAGAAGTAATCGTGCTTGTTTTCACGAAATTTGGAAATTGTAGCCCAACATAGATTGGGCCATAGATTTTTGGCCAGACCAAAACAAGTGACTGTACTCAATTCGCCCGGATCAACTCGTATTTGTGCGCCACCGGCTGATTGGCCTGGTAGATTTGATTTTCGTACTCATTGGCCAAGGCGTGCGCTTTCGCTACGTTTTCTTTGAACCCCGGCAGCCACTTGTCGAAGGCCGCTTTCTTCTCAGCAGCTTTTTGGGCGTCCGGTTCCGTTTTTTGTAAATCGAGCCGCTTCCCCTTCAAGGTCCGCCAATGATCGCGCAAGGCGTGGACCCCCTTCTCGTTGCGCTCCTTGTTCAACAGCGCGACCTTGAGCGCCTGCTGATACTGCGGGGTCTTGTCGTTTTCCTCCAGCTCCACGCCGGCAGCGAGTCGGGCGTCGGTGTAAGTCCCGGCCAGTTGGCCGTCAATGCGCAGTTCGTAGTTGCCGGGCTTGAGGTTGCCAACGGTCAATTTGTCCTGACCGTGGCGATGGCCGGCCTTGGTCAGCTTGTAACCCTCGGCCGCGTCGGGCGGAAGCACCCACGGCAGCGCGTTGGCCTTGAAAGTGAAACTGATTTTGTCGCCGCCCTGGAAGTCGGTCAATTTGCCGTTGCTCCCGGTGGCGCGCGGTTTGGCGCCCGTCGCGTCCTGAATGTTGATCACGGAGACCGACGTGTGCGGGACCATGTCCGCAATGATCGCCGCGGCCATGACGACCTGCCCCGCCGGACCGGGATGGACGGCGTCCGGGATCATCGTGAACTTCGCGTCCTTCTTTCGTTGCAGGACGGTGAGGTTGTTGAGCGCGCTGTACATGTCCACAAAGCCGAGGCCGCGCACCGAGGCCTGCTCGCGCAGGTAAGTGCCGAAGTACGCCAGCACAGAATTGTAATACGTGTCGCGCGGTTCGCTCGACCCTTTCTTACCCATGCGCGCGGCCCGCGCGTCGAACATCGTCGGCGTCATCGGAATGGCCGTCGCGCCCAGCGCGGCGATCCGGTCCAGCAATACGCCCATGTCCTTTTCGTAGGTCGCAAAAATTTCCGGATCAAACTTCGTGTAGCGCCCGTCGTTCATGCCGAGCAGGAGCGTCACGTATTTCGGCTTGAACTGCGCCACGTCCTCGTCGAACCGCAGCAACGCGTCGCTTGCCTTGTCGCCGCCGACGCCGGCGTTGTGGAAGTGAATACGGCGGTCCGGATAGCGCGTGTAAAAGTAGTCCTCGAGGTACTGGGTGTAGAGGCATTGGTGGGTGATGCTGTCGCCCAGAAAGACCAGCGTGTCGCCGGACTTCAATTCCATTTTGTCCAGCGCTGGTTGAAAGTCCGCGGCGACGTCCGCCGCCCGGCCAGCCGGCGCGAGAACGGGCGTGAAAACGGCAATCATCCACAGCAGTGCAAGGAGGTTTTTTTTCATGGTGCGTTGAGGTTGATCGAATGGGTGATCTGGATGAGGGAGCATGGGGAGGTTCAATTCAATGTTCAAGACAGCTGTGAATGGCCGGGGCGCGATGGGCGCATCTCAGTTTATTGCAACGCAGAAACAGGTCTTTCATTAACACCCAACTTTAGTTGGGTGTGAGGCCTGCGAAACGGAGCTTAACCGCTTTAGCGGTTTCCAGGCCGCAAAACCGCTAAAGCGGTTGGGGCATCAGGCGGCGCTTAGCACCCAACTAAAGTTGGGTGTTAATCAGAGGCCCAGATCGGTTGCAAGAAAATGAGATGCGCCCGAGCGCGGTCTTATTTCTCAGGCGCGTCCGGTTGCTCCACGATTTCCGCGCGCCAGGTCAATTCCCTGACCGGGGTCTGATAAGCGCCGCCCGCCAGCGCGTAAGCGCGACCGGCCTGCGCGTTGAACGTCAGCGTAACCGCCTGACTGGAGGCAAAGCGGCTATGAAAAACAACCTCGACCGCGTGCGGTCCGGGCAGCAGTTCGAAGACGGTCTGGCGCGGGCTGTCGGCGACGTTGCGCCCCGTAATCTCCCGCTGGTCAATCGCCCGGATGAAAACCGAGGTCTCGGCCTTCTCGACGAGCAGGGCCACGGCCTCTTTCGGCAATTGCGCGCCGTCATAAGTTCGAATGGGACGGGAGAAGCTGCCCGACGGGGACGAGCAGGAAATCACCGCCAGCCCGCTCCAAAGGACGACAGCCAGGAAAACCAGTTTGTTCATGAGACAACGGTTGATGATGGCCGAGCCTACAACGCCGCTTTGGTTGCTGCAAAGGAATACCGCGCGAAGGAAGGTTGGTGGGCGCATCCCGCTTTCTGAGCATGGGAGGAGCGAAGCACCAAGCTCCAACCTCCAAGCTCCAGAGAAGCTCCAAATCTCAAACACCGAACAACACTTCGGGTGCCCTTGGAGACTTGATGTTTGAGTTTTCTCTGGAGGTTGGAGCTTGGAATTTGGAGCTTTTCGACCACCCGCGGCGGGATTCCCAAAAACTGAGATGCGCCCCAGGCGGCTTTGCGGGTGATGCCTGGCGCTGCTGGCGTGCGGACACGATTTGACCTTACGGCGATTTTCCCGCAATCTCTGCGCATGGGCAACATCTTTGGCCACCTCTTCCGCCTTACCACCTGGGGCGAGTCCCACGGTGGCGGCGTGGGCGTGGTGGTGGACGGCTGTCCGCCGCGGTTGAAATTGACCGAGGCTGACCTTCAACCCGACCTCGACCGCCGCCGGCCCGGCCAGTCGAAAATCGTTTCTCCGCGCCAGGAGCCGGACCGCGTGCAAATTCTTTCCGGCACGTTTGAAGGCCGCACGCTCGGCACACCCATTTGCCTGTGGGTGCGCAACGAGGACGCTCGCCCCGAAGCCTATGCCGAGATGGCCACCAAGTTCCGCCCCTCCCACGCCGACTACACCTACCAGGCCAAATTCGGCATCCGCGCCTGGCCGGGCGGCGGTCGCACCAGCGCGCGCGAAACCATCGGGCGCGTCGCCGCCGGCGCCATTGCCAAAAAAATCCTGCGCGAACAGTTCGGCGTCGAAGTCCTCGCCTTCGTCAAACAAGTCCAGCGCCTCGTCGCGACCGTGGATGTCGAGAAAGTGAAGCTCAAGGATATCGAGTCGAACATTGTCCGCTGTCCCGACCCAGCCGCGGCGGAGAAAATGATCCGACTCATCGAGCGGACGCGCAAGGCCGGCGACAGCGTGGGCGGCATCGTCGAAGGCGTGGCGCGCGGCGTCCCGCCCGGCTGGGGCGAGCCGGTCTTTGACCGCCTGGAAGCGGACCTGGGCAAGGCGATGTTAAGTCTGCCGGCGTCGAAAGCGTTTGAAATCGGCTCCGGTTTCGGCGGCATCCTGCTGACTGGCCGGCAGCACAACGACCCGTTCCGCGCCCGGGGCGGCAAAGTGTATACGACGACCAACCGTTCCGGCGGCATCCAGGGCGGCATCTCCAACGGGGAAACGATTTATTTCCGCGTCGCCTTCAAACCGGTGGCGACGGTGATGCACGATCAACTGACGGTGGATGTGAATCTGAAGAACACGACGCTTAAAGGCCGCGGGCGTCACGACCCCTGCGTGTTGCCGCGCGCGGTGCCGATGGTCGAGGCCATGGCCGCGCTGGTGCTGGTGGACCACGCCTTGCGGCACAAAGCGCAATGCGGGTGACCGGTGTGCTGAAGCAGACTTTGTTTCGTGGCGCGGTCGTCGTGAACGGGCTTCTGACCTTGTGGATCCGAAAGTGAGCAGGTGGGAAAGTGGGAAAGTGAGAGACTGTCCCACGACGACAGCTTCTCACTTTCTCACTCACCCACTTTCCCACCTGCCAGGTCGCGGCGCGGCGCGACCGCGACCGAAGGAGCGCGGCGTGAACGCCGCTTCACGGTGCGAAATATTTTTGCGTTAGACTTTTCCCACGGTGCCAAGCTGTTGAGCGGTTAAGCGGCGTGAACGCCGCGCTCCTGTGTCGCTAGTAAAATCCTCGCAGGTCGCGAGCATGTTGGGCTATTGCACTGTAAAGAGTCTCGTTACCTCGACTCCTACGAATCAGGACTTTTTGAACGGAGTGCTACGCGGCCAGTTTGGAAGCGGTCGGCTCGCCGATAAGGAATCGCTCCAGATTCATTTGTCCGAGCGCGTGCGAATAGGTATGCACATCCTCTGATTTATGGACGAAGCCTTCCACTTTCAGCCGGTAGCCGCGCAGGAGATCGGCCGGTTCCCAAAAGTCGATGAGCAGCACCACGGGCAGATTCCGGGTGCGGGATTCGGCACGGATGCGGTGGAGCACTTCCCAACCATTGGTGCGCGGCAGGGTCACGTCCAGCAACACGGCGGCGGGCATCTGGCGCAAATCCCGCCCCCAATACTGGCCGGTCCCGAAGAGATAATCCAACGCCTCCGCGCCGTCGTGGACGACCACCAACGGGTTGTTGATGTGGATTTTCCACAGCGCCCGCTGCGTCAACTCTTCCTCCTCCGCGTCGGATTCGGCGAGCAGAATGAACCTGGTTTTCATCAGACGCAAGATTGGACAGCCGCACCCGCCTTGATGTTCAAACCTCGGAGACTGGCGCCGGTGGCTCACCCATCGCGGCCAACCTGGCATGGGCGCGGGTGGCGCGTCAGCGGGGGGCCGATGCGGCGAGCCACCACGCCACAATGTCCGGGCCGCCAAATATCCACACGATGGCCGCCAGCGCGATGTACGGGCCATAGGGCAGCCGGCTGGACCATTCCCGCTTCCTTAACACCACCAGCGCCACGCCCACGAGCGAGCCGAGGATCGCGCTGGCCATCAGCGAGAAGATCACACCCTGCCAGCCGAGGAACGCGCCGATGGCCGCCATGAATTTCACGTCGCCCAGCCCCATCGCCTCGCGCGGCGGAAGTCGACCGGCTCCACCGCCAAGAGGATCCACATCTGCGGCGTGATCTGGATCATCGCCCTCGGCTCAGGACCGACTCGACCAGAGCCG
>CAZIFU010000031.1:0-13328 GCA_964539075.1 uncultured Verrucomicrobiota bacterium
CGCTGATCGTGGATGGTTCGGGCAGCGGCTATCTCAAGAGCGTGTGCGATTACGTCCACCTCAATCCGGCGCGGGCGAAACTGCTGGCGGCGGACACGCCCTTGAAGGGTTTTGCGTGGAGCAGTTGGCCGGCGTATCTGCAGGCGCCGTCGAAGCGACCGGCGTGGCTGCGGGTGGATCGCCTGCTGGGCGAGTGGGGGATACCGAAGGACAGTCCGGCGGGGCGGCAACGGCTGGAGCAGGCGCTTAAAGGGGTCAGTTCTTGATATTGATACATGAGGCGTGCCGGCGAAACCCGCGACGCCGTGGCGAGCCTGTATCCGACCGCCGAAGAGGCCCGCATCACCTGCGCCATCGTGGATGCCGCCGCCAGGGTGCGCGACCTGAACTTCAAATACCTGGCCGAGGGCAAAGGCGCGACAGTCACCGCCCGCTTCGGCACGGACGGGATCACCATCGTGGATCCAAACCGTGCGAGCGAAGGGGCGGCGAAGGTGTTTCAGAAGATTTACGAGAAGGCGATTTGAGCCACGGATGAAACACGGACGGAACACAGATGTGGAGCGCCGGTCTCCAGCCCGGTGTGTTGAATCTGTGATTTACTCTGCGGCTGGAATGGGCGATAAAAGTGCCATGAGCACGAAGCAATTGATTGAGCAGGAAATCACCGCCCTGCCGGAGCCGCTTCAGCGGGAGGTGTATGATTTCGCCCGTTTCTTGCGCGCAAAGCGGGAGGACGAATCGTTCAATGGCCTGCTGTTGAGCGAAACCGCGCTCGCGAAGGATTGGAACACGCCGGAGGAGGACGCTGCGTGGGCAAACCTGTAATCGGCGAGGTGGTCGTCCTGCCGTTTCCGCAGACCAACTTGCAGGCGGGCAAGCGGCGTCCGGCGCTCGTTGTGGCCGATCTTGTGGGCGACGATTTGATTCTCTGCCAGATCACCAGTCAGGCTCGCTCCGACGGATATTCAGTTCCGCTGGCTCTCGCCGACTTCGAGCACGGTCGTCTGGCGATGGACAGCTTCATCCGCCCGAACCGCCTGTTCACCGTCGAGCAGTCGGTGATTCTTTACGCGGCTGGAAAGGTGAAGGACGCAAAACTGAAGGAAGTGCGCGCCAAAATCCGCAGCCTCTTTCCATGACCCCGTGCGCGACTTGAACTTCAAATACATGGCCGAGGGAAAAGGTGCGACCGTCACCGCCCGCTTCAGCCCCGACGGCATCACCATCTGCGATCCGAACCGTGCGAGCGAAGGCGCGGCGAAGGTGTTTCAGAGGATTTACGAGAAGGCGATTTGAAGTGGTTTCGTCCAAACGCGTAACGCCACCAACCCCGCCCCGCGTCCGCCATCAATGATGGTGGCGAAGGCCAAGGCGTGAACGCCAGCAATGCTCATCGGTGTGTCCCTTGCGGGGGCCTCTTCCGGGGTTTTCCGTATGGGGTATGCGCCTCTACCGCGCCCGCAACCCGCGCCGCTCGCCCCTCTGGCAGTGCGCCCACCGGCACTTCGCCGAGTTCGTCGAAACCTACCCGCTCGACTACCAACTCCGCCTCGGCCCCCTGCGTCCCGTGGTGCCCCAGGTCGTCCACAAATTCCTCGACTGCGGCAACTGAGCGCCAGCCCGAAAAGCCTGGCCAGTCAGCCGGCGGAGAAGCATTGAATTCGTTGATACGTGCTAAATCATGGCTACTGAACTGAAATTGAAACTGACGGAAGGCGACCTGGCGCCGGCATTTTCCGCGGCGACTAACGGCGGCGGCAACATTTCGCTCGCGGACTTTAAAGGCAAGCACGTCATCCTCTACTTCTATCCCCGGGACGACACGCCAGGATGCACCAAGGAAGCCTGCGCGTTCCGCGATCACTACGCCGAGTTCCGAAAGAAGGGCGCGGTGGTGCTCGGCGTGAGCATTGACCCGGTGAAAGCCCACGACAAGTTCGTGGAGAAATACAAATTGCCCTTCACGCTGTTGGCGGACGAGGACAAGGAAATCGTCGAGGCTTACGGCGTTTGGGGACAGAAAAGTTTCATGGGCCGCAAATACATGGGCATACATCGCGTGACGTTTCTAATCGGGCCGGATGGTCGAATCAAAAAGATTTGGCCCAAGGTAAAGCCGGAGGAACACGCGAAGGAAGTGCTCGCGGCGCTGGAGTCCACGCTTTAGCGTGTGCTTGTTTTTTGGCGGCTGGCCCGACCTGACAAGCTAAACGCCTGAACTCCAATTCACGATCCCACGGCGCGGTAAGAGCGCACTCGCCGGCGTCCGTACTCAATACTACAATCGTTTTTTTAATCGTATTTTCTTGCAATGATTCTGGACTCTGATAAACAAGACCTAACTCTACCATGTTCTGGTTCGTGGGCTAGCGGCCACCAATGCTGGAGATTGTGCTTTAATTGTCGAACCAATCAGAAGCTGACCTATGAAATCGGAATGCGGGCCTTTTTGCGCCGTGTTGGGTGTGGTTTGGATGCCGCGATTGACCACGCCTTGGCTGCGACATTCACCAATCAAGGCTGACTCAATGAGGTCCGCATATGGCTTGGCTCAACGTCATTTCTCCGAAGATTAACAAACCCCAGCCAGTACCAACCAACACAAAAGGCAAAATCATGAAAAAGGAAATCGAAATGAGAACCCAGCGCCATTCACAGCCGACAGGCGGTCAATTGCGCTATTGGCTGATGCTGCTCCTGGCGATTCTTTGCGTCGCCGGGGCCGCGCTGGCAGCCGGCGCACTGCGCGGTCATGCCAATTTTGCCGGGCGAGCTACCCTTACCCCGCTCACCAACAACCAGGTGGCCTTGGAACTCAACGTGGCCGGAACTGCGACCCACCTGGGCAAGTGCACGGTTCGCATCCAGTCGCTTGCGGATGTCAGCGGGTCAGGTCCAACGCCCATCCCACCGAGTACCGGGGTCATCACGGCGGCGAACGGCGACACAGTTTCTTTCACCCTTACGTGGACTGTGGACGAGGTGGTGTCGGGAGTCTTCGATGTGATCGGGCGAATGCAAATCACCGGGGGGACCGGTCGGTTCACCGACGCCACCGGTAGCGGGGCGTACGAAGGAAGATTGGATGCAAACAATGGAACTTGTGCTTTTGACGGCTCCTATGAGTTGTTGCGATGAGAGAAGAATGTAATGGCGCAAACTCCAAAGCTTCCGACTGGAAGATTTGGTGCAAACGCAAAACCCAAAACCCAAGAAAACAAAACGAAAGTGAATAAAATGAAGACTGAAAACCAAACAAGAAACGATGACCGATTGAAAACGACACCCGTTCAATCAGGTAAATGGATATTGCCGCTATTTGCCATCCTGTGCCTCGTCGGCGCGGCGCTTGCGGCAACGGTGCTGCGCGGGCACGGCAGCTTCACTGGCCAGGTCACGCAAACGCCGCTCGCGGGCGGTTTGGTGGACCTCGAAATGAATATCACAGGAATCGTCACCCATCTGGGCAAATGCACGGGGCGACTTCACACGGTGGCGGATTTCGGCGGAGCGCTACCAACACCAGTTCCTCCCACGACCGGCGTCATCACCGCCGCGAACGGGGACACGGTTTCGTTTATCGCCCGTTGGACTGTGCAAGAAGTGTCCTCTGGGGTCTTCGAGACTGCCGGCCCGTTCGAGATCACAGGAGGGACAGGCCGCTTTAAGGGCGCCACAGGTGGTGGGGATTACCGCGGCCTTGTGGACACTAACAGCGGGGATGTGACATGCGACATGGCCGGTGAGTTGCGACTTTGAACATGTCCCTGAATGGCTGCGATTGAGGGAAACATGCCCAGTACTTGTGAAAGAGAATCCCAAGATGATAAGGCGTGCAGCCGATAAACCGAAACCACAAACCAAGTGAAAGGCAACGAACATGAAAACTGAAAACCAAACACAAACCGGGTCCAATCCACACATGACAATCATCCAATCGCGCGGTTGGCTGGTTTTGGCCCCCACCATTCTATGCATCGCCGGCGCTGCGCTTGCGGCAACGGTGCTGCGCGGACAAGGCTGGTTCACCGGACGCGCCACTCTTACCCCGATGGCGGACGGCTTGGTGGAACTTAGTATCAACGCCAGCGGAATCGTCACTCACCTCGGCAAGAGCACCGTCCAGCTCCACACCGTCGCGGATTTCACCGGGCCGCTCCCGACGCCGATTCCCCCCAGCACCGGCGTCATCACCGCCGCGAACGGAGACACAGTCTCCTTCACGCTCAGGTGGACGTTGCGGGAGGTGTCGCCTGGCGTCTTCGATACGACCGGACCATTCGACATTACTGGCGGGACTGGCCGTTTCAAGCGTGCCACTGGCGGGGGCGATTATCGCGGACTCGTGGACACGAACGACGGGGATGTGTCAGCGGAGATTACCGGCGAACTGCGGCTTTAACGCCGTGTCGAGGCATTCCCACAGCGCAAAAAGCTCAATGACGACTTTCTGAACCAAAACGCTCCTTAAACAGGAAACCCATAAGTATCATGAAAACCACCCCAAGCAATGCGTCCCTAACGCCAAAACTTTTTCTTGCCGCAACGCTCCTCGTCCCGAGCGCGCTCGGTTGGGCAACTCCATCGCCCAGCGTCACGGCCAGCCCGCTGCGGCCTCTAAGCTTCGAAGCCAACCAGGGACAAGCCGATCCGTGCGCTCAATTCATTTCTCAAGGTCGGGGCTACACCTTCTACCTGACGCCGACTGAGGCGATAATGTCCCTGCGAAAAGCGCAGGTGAGAAGCCATAGCGAGAGGTTGGGGCGGGCGCCGGCTGATTCCACGGCTCTGCCGGCTTCCGCGCCTTCCATGCTTCGCATGAAATTGGTCGGCGCAAATCCGAACTCGCAAATGCAACCGCAGGAGAAATTGCCCGGTACTGTCAATTATCTACTCGGCGATGATCCCAACCAGTGGCGGCAAAACATACCCACCTTCGCGAAGATTCAATCCACTCAGGTCTATCCCGGCATTGATCTCGTGTACCACGGCACGGCGGGACTATTGGAGTTCGATTTTGTCGTCGCGCCCGGCGCTGATTTCAGACGGATTCAACTAGCGTTTGAAGGCGCGGAGAAGCTGGAACTTGATGCGCACGGCGACCTTGTGTTCCGGATGCCTGGCGGTGAACTCCGCCAGCACAAGCCGGTGATTTACCAGCAGGACGGCGACACCCGCCGCGTAATCCCTGGCGGCTTCGTGCTGAAAGACAACATGCTGGTCACGTTCGACGTGGGCCGGTACGACAAATCGAAGCCACTGACCATTGATCCGACCCTTTGGTATTCAACGTACCTGGGAGGAGGCACCGACACTGGCGCTTTTCCTACCACCGGCGCCTTTGATGAAGCCACTGGCATTGCGGTCACCACCAACGGTTCGACGTACGTTGTTGGAACAACGGATGGTTCGTGTTTCAGCTTTTTCGTGAGTGGCGGGAGTGGGATCGGCTTCACCGCCTGCCGCATCCCGGCGACGCCGGCGGCACTGGACGCCTTTGTGGCAAAGTACACCGCCACCACCGATGCCAGCCAGACGCCAACCCTGCAGAACATCACCTTTCTCGGCGGGAGCGATGATGACCGGGGCGAGGCGATCGCGTTAGACGCCTTGGGCGACGTCTATGTGACTGGTACAACCCGTTCGACGAATTTCCCGGTCAGGAACGCGTTTCAACGCACCCTGGCCGGCGGCTTGGGCGGGGGGCCGGGCGAGGACGCGTTTGTGGTCAAGTTGCTCGGCATCCCGGATAATAGCATTATTTTCTCCCCTGTCCTAACCACGAATCGCATCGTCTATTCAACTTACCTGGGCGGACGCGGCTCGGACTGCGGGTTTGGCATTGCGGTGGACTCAAATCGAAACGCGTATGTGACGGGCCGGACCTCCGCCACCAATTTCCCCACCTTCCGCCCCTTCCAACGCTCTTGTTTTGGATGTGCCTTTGGTATCCCGGACGCGTTTGTGACGAAAATCGGCGCTGCTGGCTCCAATCTCGCTTACTCCACTTACCTCGGCGGCAATCAGCCTGACGAGGGTCTGGCCATTGCCGTTTCTCCTGGCGGCCTCGCCCACGTCACGGGAGGCACCGCGTCCACGAACTTTCCCCTTCGCAATCCGTTCCAAAACAGATTGCGGGGAACCAACGATGCCTTTATCACCAAGTTCGGACCCACCGGCACCAACCTCCAATTCTCCACCTACTTCGGCGGCACCCGGGACGAACAAGGGCGGGGTATCGCAGTCCGTACTCCGAATGCCGCGTATGTCCATGTCGTCGGCGTGACCACGTCCACAAATTTCCCGACGCTCATTTCCCCGGATTACCGCAATGCTCAAACCCGCAACGCTGGCGGGATGGACGCCTTTGTCTCAGAGTTTTTTCCCACCGGAACGTCCTTGGAATATTCCCTCTACCATGGGGGGGCGGGCGATGATCAAGCCAACGGCATCTCTTTGCGCTTCGGTACCGCGTTTGTGACCGGCAGCACCACCTCGTCGAATTTCCCGGCGTTTTCCGGACCTCAGAAAACTTCAGGCGGTGCGGAAGATGCATTCGTCAGTCAGTACTCATTTGATGGATTACTCGTGGGCTCCACGTATTTCGGTGGTAACGGTGACGACGTTGGCCAAGGCATCGCTGTGGACGCGGGCGGCCAGTTTTACATCGCAGGGTCCACGACCTCGACGAACTTCCCCGTCACCAACGCGGTGCAGTCCACCTTTGGCGGCGGTAGCAGCGACGCCTTCGTTGCCAAGATCGACCTCCGCACCAGCCAGACGGGCACCTTCGATCTGACGCCAGGCAATGCGGCGGTGGTGGCCGTTCGAGGGCGGTTGAACTACGCATTCACCTGGACCGTCCCCGCGCCGCTAAACTGGCACGATCTGCAATTCCTGCAATTGCGCATCCGGGACGACAACGGGATTATTCTTTCGCTGCTCTTCGACGAGGCCAGCAACACCTTCGTCCTTTTGAACCGAACGACGGGCCAGCCCGAGCGCGGCTCCCTCCCGGGCAGACCCAACCTCTTGGAGACGCCAGAGGCGACGCTCCATCTGGCCGAAACGAGCGTCGTGGGCAGCGGACCGACTGGCCCCAGCGTCACGTTGAATCTCTCCTTGAGCTTCAAGCCGTCGGCTGCGGGACGCACCTTTGTCGTTGAGGTGGCGGCAAGTGATGACCTGGGTAATCACGATGACTTTGCCCAGGCCGGCACGTTGACCGTGACACCCGTGAAATGATGTGCCCTGAAGTTGGTGCCGGGCTACTCGCCACAGCCCAGCCACTTCGCAAACCATCGATGAAAATGAAAACTCCAAGAAACAACTTATCTCGTCCGACAGCAATCGTCCTGCTCACTGCCACAGCTTGCGCTGTCCTGTCAGGCTGCTCCTCAACTCAGTCACCTTCGGTGGCCCTTCACAAGCAACGCGTCGTGCCAGATTCGGTTCCTAAAGCGACTGAACCTGGCCAACCAGGGCAGGCGCGGCCAACCATCAATTACGCCAGCGTGCCGCTGAGCTTCGAAGTGAACCAGGGCCAGAGCGATCCCCAGGTTAAATTCCTTTCCCGCGCCAAGGGATACACCCTGTTCCTGACCCCAACCGAATCGGTCATGGTATTGAAGCAGAGACCAGAGGTCAGAGGTCAGACGTCAGAGGCCAGTGACGTCGTGCTGATGACGTTGGTGGGCGCGAACGCCCAACCGGAAGTGGTCGGGTTGGAGAAGCGGCCGGGAATCGTCAACTACTTCATCGGCAACGACCCCGCCAAGTGGCGTACCGAAATCCCGACGTTCGCGAAAGTGAAATATGAGAGCGTTTATCCCGGCGTGGATGTCGTGTACTACGGCAATCAAGGCCGGTTGGAACATGACTTCGTGGTCGCTGCGGGTGCCGATCCCGGCGTCATCCAAGTGGCCTTCGAGGGTGTGGACAGGATGGAAACGGATGCACAGGGCGAACTGGCATTGCACGTTGGCGCGGGCGAACTGCGCCTGGGCAAGCCGGAGATTTATCAAGTGGTGGACGGCGTGCGCCGCCCCATTGCCGGCACTTACGCGCTGAAAGGCATGAATCAAGTCAGCTTCGAAGTCGCGGCGTATGACACTGGTAAGCCTCTGGTCATTGATCCCGTGATTTGGTATTCCACTTATCTTGGCGGCAACGCGGCTGATTTCGCCGAGTCTGTAGCCGTGGACGCTGCCGCGAACGCTTACGTCACCGGTTTCACTCCATCCGGCGACTTTCCCGTTCGCAATCCGGCGCTGCAACGAAATAGAGCTGGCAACAGCGACATGTTCGTGACGAAATTCAGCGCGACAACTTCTGCGGGTCAGGCCCCGACACACCTTTATTCAACTTACCTGGGCGGTACCGGGGATGACGGCGGAGTTGGAATCGCCGTGGACGGTGCCGGTAGCGTCTATGTGACGGGAGAGACGACCTCAACCGACTTTCCCGGGACAGCCAACGGCGCCCAACCAAGCTACGGCGGGAATGGCGACGCTGTTGTAGCCAAACTCGCACCTGATGGCCGTTCGCTGCAGTACGCGACCTATCTGGGCGGCAGCGGTGCAGACGAGAGCGTAGGCATTGCAGTGGACGCCACTGGCATCGCTTATGTGGCTGGAAACACTTTTTCAGCCAACTTCCCGACACAAAACGCTTTCCAAGGGACACTCCGGAAGGGTGACCGCGATGCTTTTGTGGCGAAGATAGATACCCAACGGTCGGGTGGGAATTCCCTCTTGTATTCCACTTATCTCGGCGGCAACAGCGCCAAGGAGGAAGCCACAGCCATTGCCGCGGACACGCTTGGCAACGCCTATGTAACGGGGTTCACCGCCTCAACCGACTTTCCAACCAACAACGGCGCGTACCAGCCAAACTTTGCAGGCGGCTTGGCGGATGCGTTTGTGACCAAATTCGGCGCCAGCGGTTCGCTGCTGTATTCAAGCTATTTGGGCGGGAGCTCGGGTGATGAGGGCGCTGCTATTGCTGTGGGGTCGTCAGGCAGGGCGTATGTGACCGGAGTTACAGGCTCAACCAGTTTTCCCGCGAAGGCTACCCATCCCTTTGGGACCTTCGCTCTCAAGCCATTTCAAGGCACCCTCAAAGGTGATTCTGACGCCTTTGTGGCAGCGTTTGCCACAGGAGCGTCGGGCCCAGCCTCGCTGTTTTACTCAACGTACCTGGGCGGCAGCGCCGGCGATTCCGGTAAGGCGATCGCGGTTAACGCTTCGGGCTTTGCCTACGTTGCTGGAAGGACCGGGTCGGCTGACTTTCCCAAGGTCAACGCCGTTGATGTGAGCTTTGGCGGCAGGGAGGCTTTTGTGGCAGAACTGAACTCCCTTGGGTCAGCCTTGTTATTCTCCACCTTTCTTGGCGGGAGCGGCTCCGATGAAGCGCATGGAATCGCCGTGGAGGGAGGCACCAACGTCTATGTGGTGGGCTTCACTGATTCCACCACGGGCTTTCCCCTCCTGGCAGCTACACAGCCAAACTTCGGAGGCGGCTCCGCAGACGGTTTCCTGACCAAGATCAACGTGGCCCCTGCCACGGGCACGTTCGAACTGACCCCAGGCGATGCCACTGTGGCCGTTCACGAGCGGCTTAATTACGCCTTCACTTGGACCGTCCCCGACCCGCACAACTGGCATGATCTGAAATGGCTTCAGTTCCGCCTCCGCGACGGCGACGACACCATCCTTTCGGTCCTCTTCGACGAGGCCAGCAAGACCTTCGTCCTCTTGAACCGAACGACGGGCCAGCCCGAGCGAGGCTCCCTCGCGGGCAGACCCAACCTCTTGGAGACGCCAGCGGCGACGCTCCACCTCGCGGAAACCAGCGTCGTGGGTAGCGGCCCGACCGGCCCCAGCGTTACGCTGAATCTCTCCTTGAGTTTCAAACCGCAGGCGGCGGGACGGACGTTTCTGATCGAGGTCGGTGCCACGGATGACGTGGGTAATCAGGACGGCTTTGCGGATGCCGGCACGTTGACTGTTACACCTTTGAAATGATGCCGCCGGCCCAAGGCTGACCCAAACGAAAAACCCAAATTGCGATACTGATGATGAACGTTGAAAGCTCAATAACATCGTGAACATAAAACCTAAGAACCTGCCGTTCCTATTGATCCTCAGGTGGTCAACACAGGCCATGCTGGCTCTGTTCTGTCTTTTCGTGCTGCCGCACGCCGAGGCCGCGCGCAACGCCGCGCCGGTCGCCAGAAACGACGCCTTCACTGTCAACGAAGACATCCTTCTATCCGTAGCGGCGCCCGGCGTGTTGGGCAACGACACGGACTCTAATCAGGACCCATTAACGGCGATCTTGGTTTCTCAACCCGGAAACGGCACGCTCACGTTCAATGCCGATGGCTCATTCACCTACACGCCGAACGCCAACTTCCACGGGCAGGACAGCTTCTCCTACAAGGCCAATGATGGCCGAACCGATTCCCCCGTTGCCACCGTTACCATCACCGTCAATCCGATCAATGATCCACCCGTGGCGGCGAATGACTCTTACTCGGTCCTTGAAGACGAGCTTCTAAAGGGGGACGCGCTGGAGAATGACACCGACGTTGACATTGAGTTCCTCAAGACGAGCACTTCGGCCACCTCGATTTTCCTCAGCCCCACGCACGGTCGCGTCTCGATGAGCTCCGACGGTTCATTTGGTTATAGTCCGTCACCCAATTTCAACGGCACGGATTCCTTCCTCTACCAGGTGCAGGACGGCAGCGGCGGAGTTGCCACTGGCACCGTCACGATCACCGTGACTCCCGTCAATGATGCTCCGGTGGCGCTGAACCTTTCGCGCACGGCCTTGGCCGTCGCCCCGCCGCTCGTCGCCAACCCGGTGCCCACCACGCTGGCCGGATCGGACGTGGACGGTGATGCCTTGACCTTCCGCGTCGAGACACAGCCGGCGCATGGAATTCTCAGTGGCACGCCGCCCAATCTTAGCTACACGCCGATATCCGGCTACGCGGGAGACGACAGCTTCACCTACACCGTGAGTGACGGAAGCCTTCGCTCCAGTCCGGCCACCGTCAGGATTGACGTGTTGCCGACGATTGCGATCCGGGCGGTGACTTCAGTGGCCGAGGGCAACCCCCTTTTCTGCGTTCCCGCGACCGGCAACCCGGTCGCGTTCACCGTCGAACTCAATGTCACCAGTACCAAGTCGGTGAGCTTCAACTTACGGGTCCGCAGTGACGGCGCCGCGCGACCGTTTGACGATTACACGGTAAGCTTCGTGGACCACCAAGACGCCGTCGGATTCGTCACCCGCCAATTTCAAATACCCGCGACAGCGACGCGCGTGATCGTCCCCGCCCTGGTCACGACGCGCGCTGATTGCGTGTGCGAGCCTGACGAGCCTTTCGTCGTCGAAATCCTGAACCTGAACAACGCGGTGACGAGTCCAACCGCCTCAAGGGCTCAGGTCTTCATCCGGAACGACGACACCTGCATCGGCACGACGGAACTGATTCCGGCGCAAGCGACGGTGGCGGTGGGTGAACGGCTCAACTATGGCTTCGTGTGGACGCATCCCGAGCAGTGGCGAAAGCTTGAAACCATGGACCTGCGCATCAGCGACGACGAGGGGGTCATCTTTCATCTGCATTGGAACGAACCGGGCAACACCTTCCGTTTGATCAATTCTGCGAACGGAGAGCCTGGCCCTGAGTCATTGCCGGGAAGCCCCCTCCGCCTGGAGACCTCCGCAGCCACGCTCCATCTGGCCGAAAGCAGTGTCATCGGCAGCGGCCCGACCGGCCTCAGCGTGCTGCTCGATTTGAGCCTGAGCTTCAAACCACAGGCGGCCGGGCGAACGTACCGCGTGGAAGCCTTCGCCACGGACGATTTCGGCCATCAACAGGGATGGGAACCTGTCGGCACACTGACCGTCACGCTCTTGAAGTAAGGTCTCTTGGAGCTGGCGACGGGTAGTCGGTTCTCCCGGTTGTTCAAGCTGTAGATGGGCCGCGGTTGGACGGTTGGCGTCTGACTTGGAGTGCCGGTTCAGCCCGCCCGCAGGAAGCAAGCTAAAGCTTGAACTCCAACCGAATCACCATTTGACATCGAGCACGCCGTGGACAATCCTCCACCCCGTTCACGTAAGACTTTAACCAAAAAAAAACGAAAGAATCACGAATATGCCCATTGCCGTTGGAACGAAAGCGCCGGACTTCAACCTCAAATCCAAGAACGCCTCGGGCGTGTCCGATGTGAAACTCAGCAACAACTTTGGAAAAAAGAACACCGTCGTGCTCTTCTTCCCGCTCGCCTTCACCGGCGTTTGCACGAAGGAGATGTGCGACATCACCGCCGGGCTGTCGGCGTATTCCAGCCTGAACGCGGACGTCATTGGCATCAGTGTGGACAGCCCGTTTTCCCAGGAAGCCTGAACCGCGCAGCGTCCAAAAGCAATTTCCTATCAGTATTTCGCGACATGCTGCACGAGCGCTACACCACTCCTTACCCCTGCGCCTCGCCGCAACAACGCTGGGGGATAAACGAATGAATCGAGGCGAAGCCACTCCCGCAAGAAAGACTTGATATGCCATCCGATCAATTCAATGAACAGTTGAACGAGCAATTCGAGCGCGCCAGCAAGACGTTCTCACGAATCCTGCCTAAACTCCTTCCCATCGCGGTGGGCCTCATCGTAGTCCTCTGGCTGGCTTCCGGCGTTTACTCCGTCAATCCAGGGCACGTCGGCGTGGTGCGTACTTTTGGCAAGGAGACCGCCCGAACCGCGCCGGGTCTGAACTACCGTTTTCCCTGGCCGTTCCAGCGGGCCGACGTGGTGAGCGTCGAACAAATCCGCCGCATTGAAGTGGGTTTCCGTGGCGCGCAACGCGTGTATGAAGAAGCGTTGATGCTCACCGGCGACGAAAACATCGTCGAGGCGCAAATCGTGGTGCAGTATCGCGTGGCCGACCCTTCCAAATACCTCTTCCGCCTGCGCGAGCCGGAAGTCGCGCTTGGCGCGGCGACGGAAGTGGCCCTGCGCAGCACCGTCGGCAGCATGACCATTGACCAGGTCATGATTGAAGAACGCGCCAGGGTGCAGGACGACGCCCGCGTTTTCATCCAGCGGCTGATGGACGCTTACGAGTCCGGCATGGTCATCACGGAGGTCAAGTTGCAAGCCGCCGACCCGCCCGATGCCGTCCGCGACGCCTTCCACGACGTGGTGCGCGCCCGCGAGGACAAGGAAAAGCTCATCAACGTGGCCAAGGGCTATCAGGCGGACATCCTGCCCAAGGCCCGCGGCGAAGCGCAAAAAGTCCTGCGCGAAGCCGA